>DBLZ01000055.1:0-50948 GCA_002297545.1 Prevotellaceae bacterium UBA711
GACATCATGCGCCTGTTCGGGCCGGGAAAGACCCAAGTCCGCAGGTTCGCGCTCACCCACGGGGTAAGGACGAAGCGCATCCACGGCAACCGCTTGTACTATCTCAAGGCTGACCGGGACGAGGCGCGGAAGGTAGCGGAGCTCAAGAGCACAAGCACGAAAGCCAAGCGAGAGCCGGACAATGAATCAGACAACAATTAAAAAACACAACCGATATGACAGCTCATGACGTCCGTTGATAACAAATTCAGGCGTTTTCCTCAAAAATGACTTAAGGGGACTGGGATTCGCAGTTTACGCAGATGAGGTGTCCTATTATTGACTTTGTAGATATTTCTTTATTTCAATTTTTGCCTCGGCGATATCAGGATTTGAGAGTATAGGGATCAATTTATCAACCTCTTTAATAGGTCGTTTCCACCATTGTAGACGTTCCAGTAAGTCTATCATTTCATCGTCAAATCTGCGGCGTATGACTTTTGCCGGATTGCCGACGGCTATCGAAAAAGGAGGAATGTTTGAGGCAACCGTGGCATTGGTGCCGATTATGGCCCCGTCGCCTATATGTACGCCGGGCATGATTGTCACGTTCTGCCCGATCCATACATCATTACCGATAACTGTATCACCTTTGAGCGGCAACTCATCCATTACCGGAGCAATCGCACCTCCCCAATCTCCTCCCATTATGTAGAAGGGATAGGTCGTGGCGCAGTCCATCCGATGGTTGGCACCATTCATAACGAAGGTAACCCCCTTGGCAATGGCGCAAAAGTTACCGATTATCAGCCTGTCACCGATGAATTCATAGAAGTGTGTGACGTGCTCCTCAAACCTGTCGGCTCCGTCGATATCATCGTAATAAGTATAGTCGCCAATGATTATTCTCGGATTCTTCACCACATTTTTTATGTAGCAAAGGCTCGGAATCGCAGGATTTGGAAATGCTTTGTCTTTGTCAGGATATATTTTCATGATTATAGAAATCTTTGCGAAGAAGGATGTATTATATAGAGAGCTTCAAATTCGGCATAATGGCATCTATCATGGGCTGGGGAACTTCACATTCCCTTGCCAAAAGAGGCCAGCGTGAAGACACTTCGGCAATACGGTCGATTATTTCAGTAGCTTCCTTTATATTGTTGCGTTTCGCAAATTCCAAAAGGTCTTGTCGGGTGATGTTGTCAAACTTTCCGTTGATTGACATCTGGTGCTGTGCTGTCCATCCGCCTTTCGGATTATAGGCAAATCCCATGTCGTATGCCGGCGAAAGAGTCCATTTGCCTTGTCTGTCCATAAGGAAGGATATGTTCTTGGTATGGTCATCTTGATTGCGGATCACTACATTGAACACCATGCGACGATACATTTCCTGCGCCTGTGAGTATGGCAGTCTCAATGCCCTCATCACGTTGAACGCCTGCTCGTAAGAGTAAGAACGTGTATTGCGGTAGTCATAATGCGCTATACCGCAGAGTGTCTGCATATGAATTTTCTCACCATTCTGACGGTCAAAACGCTTGGTGAGAAAATGGGCGCGTCCATTCTCTTCTATCAGACTGCAATTCGACATTTCTATGCCACATTCCTTAACAAGTCGATAGAAAGAGTATTCCAATCGGCCGAAATTCTGCGTTTCCCTGAATCCGGCTTCAGCGGTTACACCGTCGAGTTTTATCAGGTAATAGTCAAAGCCTTCCGGAGCTTCAATCTGTCCTGAACGAACTTCCCCGGTCAATGGATTGTAGGCGATGATGGCTTTCGCCCTCTGTCCTCCTGCAGAGGTGCCAAGTCGCACTATTTCGGCTATTGCCGCCTTCTTGTCCTCTTCAAGATTGGCTCCGAACTCTTCCTTTTCAGACAATGCCTCGCTTGCCACTTCAACAAGGGAATCAAGTTCTATTCTGACATCCGGACTATAGGGCGCATCCATAGCCGGTTCGAACTCCAACGCTCCCATGCAGCGCTTGCCGAGGAAACATAGTGTCTCCACAGCGTTTCCGCTGCTACGCCCGGTCAGCGCAAGCCAGCGGTCGAACAATGCTCGTCCGTAAGTATCGGGCAATGAATCGGCAAGCATACCGGGAAGTCCCTTGAACGTCTCACGACCTATGTCAGAGAATGAATATATCCTTCCCTGACGCACAGGCATTAGAATCGGCGAGGGTTCAAGACCTTTGCCTATGAAGCTTTCAGCATACTCGAAATGTGCCAGCTGGCGGTTGTTGTCCCATCGGAATGTCCCAACGGGTTGGCCATGCAGGTTTACTCTTGCTATATCTACCATTCTGATTCCTCGGTATTAGGTTGTACGTTGGTCTTGTTGTTACCACTTGCGCGTTTGCGCTGCTTCTTCTTGCTTGCTTCGACGAACTCGAAATATTCATTGGGACTCATCTCATCTTCCTTAATGAGTGGCGAGAACACATCCAATTCGCCAAGTATGCGAAGCACACGCATGAGGGAATCGAAATAGCTTATATCGCCTTTCTCGATTCTCTTTAATGTCGTCAATGAGACTTGCGCCTGTTCTGCGAGTGATGTCTGAGTAAAGTTCTGTCGAAGTCGCAAATGCCTTATTTTTTGTCCCAGCCGACGGCGGATTTCACTGTCAGGCAATATGTATATATTCTCTTCCATGGTCGTACTTGCGTCTATTAGGCTGCAAATATAATAATAATAGCTCAAACTACGCCTATTTTACGCTCATAATTTTCAGCTTAACTAAAGTTTATTGTCTGATTCGCAGTTTAATCCAACATCCATACGATATTGGCAAATCGACAAAAAACAGGACCTACGCTCTGAACCGGTAGGATAATTGGGAATAAAGGAAATGTATCCATTGGATTTCGAGGAGTTCATATCTTGTGTAGGTATCAGTACCACGATTATCAAATCATTGCGCGAAGTATGGCTGAACCGTACACCTGTTGATGAATTCGTGCATAACAAGATACTGGAACTGTTTCGGCTTTACCTCATCGTAGGAGGTATGCCCGCATATAACGTAGAAGAACCGAAAACACCACTTTTGCTGGCTCGCTCACGCAATCTTTTCAAACTCTTCCAAAGCGACATAGGCTTGCTGGCAAGCCAATATGCAGAGGGCATACAACTGCGGATTATCAAAGGAGACAACGACATCAACTTTGGCTCAATCTACGAGAATGCCGTAGCACAGGAACTTGTAGCCAATGGCATTGTACCATACTATTACAACAACAAGAAGCGAAGCGAACTGGACTTTGTCATCGAACTGGACGGCAATAATCTATACACCAATATATATGATAATGTTTTTCGAAAAGGACAATACGGCTCCGACTTACTACACTACAAGGTAGACCTGTCTGGATTGTAAGCCTTAAAACACCAGTTTCTCCAGCACCTGCGCCAAGCCGTCCTGTTCGGCAGTGGGAGCCACGACATCGGCTACACGGCGGACATCCGGATGTGCGTTGCCCATGGCTATGCCCATGGCGGCCAGGCGTATCATGCCAATGTCATTGTGTCCATCGCCTGCGGCAATGAGCTGATGATGGTTCAGCCCCAACCGCTCCATCAGCCGGGCAAGCGCATCAGCCTTGTCCACACCACGCCGCACGACCTCAAGGAAATAAGGATCGCTGATATAGGCATCGGCCACGCCATAAAGGCGGACTGCAACCTCGCGTTGCAGGGCTGGCATGGTATTGGGCTCACCACTGATGATGCACTTGGGTACGGGCAGAGGTATCTGGGAAAGAAAATCCGAAACGGCACGAATGGGCATGCCATTACGCTGATGCGAGATGTGGACGTAAGGATTGTCCGGAGTCTCGGTACAGATACAGCCCTCAGCATACGTAAAGACAGCATGACCCGGACGCCTGCCGCACTCCACCACCACAGGCAGGGCCTCATCGGGCAGGGCTGCCGTGTACAGAACATCGCCCGAAGCATAGTCCATCAGCAGCCCACCGTTGAACCCTATGAGGTATCCTCCGAACTCGTCCATGCCCAGCGTCCGTGCCACTAGCAGTATGCCCTGCGGAGGACGGCCACTGGCTATGCACAAATGCAGGCCTCGCTTCTGAAGAGCACGGATGGTGCTTACGGTACGTGAAGATATGAAACCGTCAGGACGTGTGAGTGTGCCGTCTATGTCCACGGTAAGAAGGCGATATTGTTGTGTCATAATGTACGATGTTACGCGCGCGCTAATATATTAAGGTATAGGCAGAGGAACCGGGAGCTGCAGGCACGGGGGAAGAATAAGGCACGGCATTAGGACCATTTGAAGCAAAGCCCGACAATACAGCGCCCTATCTCTTGCCCAGTTCCCAGCAGGCCACACCGGCTGCAGCAGCCACGTTGAGCGAATCCACGCCATAGGCCATGGGAATCTTCACCACGAAATCGGCATTCTCTATGGTAGCGCACGGCAAACCGTCACCCTCGTTACCCATGATTACTGCCAGGCGCTCCTGTTCCCTTAGTACAGGCGAATCTATGCCTATACTTCGTTCCTCCAATGCCATGGCACAGGTACGGAAGCCCAGGCCACGCAACTGCTCATAGTCATCCAACCATGTCCAAGGCACCAGAAACACGCTGCCCATGGACACGCGTATGGCACGGCGGTTCCAGGGGTCGCAGGTGGTGCGGCTCACCAGCACGGCATCCATGCCGAGAGCTGCGGCGCATCGGAAGATGGCCCCAACGTTGGTAGCGTCCACCACCCCGTCTATCACCACCACACGGCGTGCCGCCCCCAACACCTCTTCCAGCGGACGTTCGGCAGGACGACGCATGGCACACAGCACTCCGCGAGTCAGTGTGTAGCCCGTAAGCGAGGCCAATACATCGCGTTCACCGGTGTATATCTCCGCCCCGCGTTCCTGCAACTCCTCCACTATCTCACGGGCATCGCCCAAAAGATGCCTCTCCTCGCACAGGAGAGAGACAGGCTCATATCCAGCCTTCAGTGCCACGGCGATCACCTTGGGACTCTCGGCTATGAAGAGGCCGCGTAGCGGATCCAAACGATTGCGCAACTGTGCCTCGGTCAGACGGCTGTATGGCAGGACACGCTCGTCCGCCATATCTGTTATCTTATGTATCATGCTATATATCAGTATGTGCTATGCCTATTCCATATTCTCTCTCGCATCCCCTAACTCCCTGGCCAGCGCACGAGCTACGGCATCGGCCATGGTCCAGGCCGCCTGCAGATTGAAGCCCCCGGTCACACCGTCCACGTCCAGCACCTCGCCAGCAAAATAGAGGTGGGGAATGGACTTGCATCGCAATGTGGCTGCATCCACGTTGGTAAGGCTCACACCGCCTGCCGTCACGAACTCCTCCTTATGAGGCACACGCCCCGTAATGGTATAAGTATCTGAAGTCAGCACTGCCGCCATTCGGTTCATCTGCCTGCGCCCCATGCCGCCCCACCGCATCTCCCTCCCTATTCCGGCACGGCCGAGCATGTACTCCCAATGGCGCGAGGTCAATGCCTCTGGGCGATAATTGACCACCAGGCGCGAGGCCTGTGCCAAGGCGATGCCTCGGAGCATGTCCATGGCATCCTGCTCCGAAGCATCGCCCAGCCAGTTCATCACCAAGGGTGCACGATAGCCGCATTCAGCCAAGTGCCGTGCCGCATAGGACGACAGGCGCAGAATGCAGGGACCCGACACTCCGTTATGGGTGATCAGCGTGATGCCCCCGGCATGATAGGGCGTTCCGCCTATGGACGCCGCGCTGTCCGCCACCAGTGTGCCGCTGAGCTGCTCCAGCCCCGTAGGCTCCAACCTGAAGGGGAAAAGCGACGGCACAGGCTGCACTATCTCCAGTCCTTGTTCACGGAACCAAGAGAAGTCCCTGCCGCCACCGGTGGTCACCACCACGGCATCGTAGTCCGGGAGGTCGGCGGGCGTCATGCGCCGGCCGCAGCGTATGTCCAGGCCGCGGCGGAGCACGCCTACTATCTCCATAGCCCTTTGGCTGAGGGGGAAGACACACTCGTCCTCCTGTGTCACCAACCTGACACCGTGCTCCTCGAACCACGACATGGTGTCCCACTGACTCCACTCGTACATCAGTTTCTTCATCAGGCGATGACCACGCGGATATACCTCGGTCAGGTTGCTGACCAGACTGAAAGAATTAGTGAGATTGCACCGTCCGCCTCCAGTCACGGCAACCTTCTTCAGCGGGTGGTCCTGCGCCTCGAAGACCGTGACCTCGGCCCCTGGACACAGTTCCCTCAACCTCTGTGCGGCAAAGCATCCCGCCGCGCCGGCTCCTATGATGGCTATCCTCTTCATCCCCGTTATACACCTTACATCGTACAAAGGTAGCAAAAATTGCATCACATGCGTGCCCGAGCACCGCTTTAAGGCGCTCCCGACCGGCTTTAACGGCAATCACGCAGTCATTTCCTTGCAATTATGGCCATAATTACGTACTTTTGTGCACGAATTATGAGAATAGACATCATTACCGTATGCCCGGAGATGGTGCTACCTTTCACCGAGGAAAGCATCGTGGGACGAGGTCAAAAGAAGGGTCTCGTGGAGATACATGTCCACAATCTGCGAGACTACTCTACCAACCGATGGCGTCGCGTGGACGACTATCCATTCGGCGGATCGGCCGGCATGGTGATACAGTGCGAGCCAGTGGATCTGTGCATATCCCGTCTGATGAGCGAGAGGCACTACGACGAGATAATCTTCACCGCACCTGACGGTGAACGCTTTGACCAGCCCATGGCCAACGAACTGTCCCTGAAGGAAAACATCATCATCCTCTGCGGGCACTACAAAGGCATAGACTACCGCATACGCGAACGTCTCATTACACGCGAGGTCTCCATCGGCGACTACGTCCTGACGGGCGGAGAACTGGCCGCTGCCGTCATGACCGATGCCATCGTGCGCATAATTCCCGGAGTGATAGGCGATGAACAGTCGGCCCTCTCTGATTCGTTCCAGGACAACCTGCTGGAGGCACCCGTCTACACCCGCCCCAGGGAGTACAAGGACTGGGGCGCAGTCCCCGACATACTACTCTCCGGCAACGAGGCCAAAATAAAGGAATGGGAACTGGAGCAATCCATGCTGCGCACCCGTGAACGCCGTCCTGACCTGCTGGGAGACGTGGAACCGGCACCGTCTAAACCCAAGAAAAAGCGTCCCTCGCGCAAAACCCAACCCGCCACTCCACCACAGAGCCAACCGGAGTAAACACATTACCCCTCAGATCACACCGCTTTGCCACCGACACCATAAGACACCATAAGACACGTCTGACCAGTCTGATCCAACAGACATACCCAATACCGTTCTGAGCTTCAGCCCCCCTATCTAACACATACAATAGCATCGACATAACTGCAAACCATACCACCAACATGAAAAACCTCTATATCATAGCAGGATGCAATGGCGCAGGCAAGACCACGGCCAGCTACACCGTACTACCGGAAATGCTGGGATGCCGCGAGTTTGTCAACGCCGACGAGATAGCCCGAGGGCTATCCCCTTTCAATCCCGAGGGAGTAGCCATACAGGCCGGACGCCTGATGATAGAGCGCGTGCTCCAACTGATGAAGGACGGACACGACTTCGCCTTCGAAACCACCCTGGCAACACGCTCCTACATCAAGCTGATAAGGAAAGCACAGAGCGTGGGCTACTTCGTCACCCTCCTTTTCTTCTCCCTGCCCACGCCCGAGCAGGCCGTGCAGCGAGTGGCCAGACGTGTGAGCCAAGGAGGACACAACATCCCGCAAGACGTGATCTACCGCAGATACGAGGCTGGACTGAAAAACCTCTTCCAGTTGTACATGCCAGTTGTGGACTTCTGGTCACTGTACGACAACAACACCTGCCCCACCATGCGCATAGCCAGCGGATGGCGCAAAGGCGAACGCCTGGAGGTAACCGACCGGACACGCTTCGAAGAACTGCAGAACAAGTATAACGAACCCGAGGAAAAGGAGACGAAGGACAATGACAAGACCGACAGCACCAAATAAGAACATCCTGCAGGAAATACGCGAACTCGTATCCCCTGCCGAGCGCGAAAAGGCTCGCATGAGCTTCGAGACCTATCCCGACGACGAGGAAATACTGCGCCTGCGCATGACCATAGAGAAAGGCATCCTTCTGGCCCAGCAACGCTTGGTGGCACGTGCCAGAAAGGAAGACTTCACCCTGGTGGCCTGCCCCAACGGCAAAGTAGTGGAAATAAACCCGGCTACAATAGTATTCTGACCACGCACACGCTCCGCATCACTTACACACACAACTCACACACAGACGGATACCGGCATCCACTCCGGCACCGGCATCAAGCCCGCACACCATGCCCTGGATCATACTGATATTAGCTGGTCTGTTTGAATGCAGCTTCACCTTCTGCCTCGGCAAGGCCAACATAGCCTCCGGCCGCGCACAGGTGCTGTGGTATGTGGTATTTGCCATATTCTACGTTCTGAGCATGATATTCCTGGCCAAGGCTGTCAAGACCATCCCCATCGGCACCGCCTACCCCATCTGGACAGGCATCGGAGCCGTAGGCACGGTGCTGATAGGTATTCTCGTATTCCGCGAGCCTGCCACTTTCTGGCGCCTCTTCTTTATCTTCACCCTCATAGCATCCGTTGTCGGCCTGAAGGTAGTCCATTAACGTAGCGGCATGCACCCGCACCACACGTGATATATCATACCGTCTCCCCATACTGCCCCCCACTCCACACGGACACCACCTTTGGCACAAGGTGAGGGCGGCAGCGAATGCCGCCAGCAGGATGGCTGCTAATTTCATTTTCCGTCTTTAGTATAAAGAGACTGTTCTTGACTGCATCGACTCACATTTTCATCTCTTCTTTCCGCAAAACCTCCTCCAGCGTCCGTTTGTCCAGGACCCTTTCCCCGGTCGCGGCCAGGTGCAGGGCGCACCGCCTGACCACGTTCGTGATCGACCCTCCCGACAGTTCCTTCCAGGCAGCCGTTGCGATGAGTTCTTCCGCGTCGTCGCCGAGCCATTCCCCAGGAAGCATGCCACGCCAAAGGTCGGCACGAAGTTCCCTGTCGGGCATCGGGAAATAGACGACGGACTGGAAGCGGCGCGAAAATGCCTCGTCAATATTCGAGCGGAGGTTGGTGGCGAGGATGACAGTGCCGGGGAAGTCCTCGATACGCTGGAGCAGGTAAGCCACCTCTTGGTTGGCATGGCGGTCGTTGGACGTGTTGGCCGAGGTGCGCTTGCCGAAGAGGGCATCCGCCTCGTCGAAGAACAGGATCCAGTTGCGGTTCTCCGCCATGTCAAACACCTTGGCAAGGTTCTTCTCCGTCTCACCTATGTATTTCGACACAATCATGGAGAGGTCCACGCGGTAGACGTCCATACCGTTTTTCTTGCCGAGCAATGTGGCGGCAAGGGTCTTGCCCGTCCCCGGAGGGCCATAGAACAGGGCACGATAGCCCGCCTTGAGTATCCGTTTCAGTCCCCAGTCCTCCATGATGGCATGCCGATGCCTGATCCACGTGTTGATTTCCTCAAGAGCCTCCGAGGTGCTATAATCCAGGACCATGTCCTCCCACTCCAGCGAGGTGGTGACAAGTTTGGCGGGAAAGCCGACGTTGTAGTCCGGTTTATAGTCCCTGTCAAGCAATACATGGCTCAGTAACTCCTCCGAGGGGCGGAGTTGCCCGCTCAGGAACGGCTCGCCTTCGCCTGCGTCCTCCAACCGCAGGATGTTCCAGGCATGGAACCAATGGTCCTTCTGGAACATCCGGATGACGCTTTTTTTCTTCTCCATGTTGCCTCCGGCAAGGATAAAGGATGCCGTCTCCCCTGTGGGCAGGAAACCTCCATGCGACAGTCCCTTCCAGCCCCCGAACTCGGTGTACTGCCTGTCAAAGTCCTTGTTCTGCACAAAGAGGATGTCAAGCACCTGCGGGCAGGTATTCGGCATCAGGGCCAGCATGACCACCACCCGCTCACCGAACGTGATTTCCTGCCACCCGGTCACACCTTCCAGCCAGCCGTCGGCAGGCGGCGCAACCTCCTCTATCGAGGAGTACTCGCATCCTTGCTGGAAATAAAGCTGGATGGCCACCGTCAAGACCCTTCCGAACCAGTCGATATGCGCTGTCATTATAAGCGTTCCGCGTCAAAGGTTAGTAGCTGTTCGCCCTCGCGCCCATCACGTCGGCCTCGTGCTCCAGTGCCGGGTTGTCGTTCACTGGAAGCCCGCCCACCTCGGTGGTCGGCTCCACGCGGCCTGCCATCTGCTGGGCCACGTGCCACGCCTCGTGGGGAAGGTGCTGTTCCTGACCAGGTGCCACGTGAATGTCCGTCCCTTGCGTGTAAGCCAATGCCTGTACTGTGGCCGGTTTGTCGGAGTTGTAATGCACCCGCACGTCGTCCATCGCAAAGCCAGACAGGTCCTCGATACCCGCTTTCAGGTTGTCTGGCATACCGGTTTCGTTTTTCTTCTGTACCGGTTGTTCAAACTTGCCCTGCAAGGCGTCATCGTCCTCTTCCTGCCGCTGTACGGGTTGCGCGAACTTGCCTTGCAGTGTGTCCTCTTCCTCCGGCTCCATGCGTTGCAGAGCGGTGTTCATCGGACGGTTGTCCACGAATTGCAGCGTACCGTTTCCCTCCTGTTTCTTTTGAAGGGTACGTGCCGTCTTGTCCTGATATACTCTTTCCGTTTCCATATTGCTGTCAATTTAGAATTATGAAGTCCTTAAATAAATTCCTGTTTATCATTCCATGCGACCTGTATGTATTTCTTCAGCCACGGCAGCCGTATCTGCCGGAAACTCCAAGGCACGGATTCCAGAAGGATGTCGTGCGTCTTCTTCTCCACCGTAAGCAACCACCGCCCTTCCTGTTGCTCCAATATGCCGTCACGGGCGATGAAGCTCTGCCGAAATCCCCTGACCGACGTACCTTCCAGCTGCAACCAGTTGGCTTTCACACCTGCCACCATCGAGTCGGCGGTCTGTTTCTCGTTCTCGGTGAGGAGCAGACGCTTCGGAAGCGGAGCATGCCTGGAAAGACCGGACAGCAACCGGTTAAAGTTCAGTTCCGATTCCCGGTATTCCCGTTCTTCTCCATAAACGAGGTATTGCAGCAGGAATACAGCACGTACCTTTGATAGCGTGTCTTTCAGCTTTTTCCTTTCCCCGTCCAGATAGCCGAGCATACCAAACAGGCGGACGAACCACGGGGCGAGCAGGCACAACCCGGCATTGCCCACCGGGAAGAACTCCGGCACGTCCGCCGTGTCCGGCATCCTCTCTTCCCGGATATGAAGTTCTTCCTTGATGCGCCGGACGATGGTTTCCACCTCCGCTTCGTCCTGTCCCTGCACGGATGCCACGACCTGCACGAAGGAGCGGATATTCTCTTCCAGGCTGTTATACGTCCATTCCTCTTCCTTGTTTCCGGTAGCCAGATAGCTGCCCCATGCCTGCCGCTGTGCCTGTTCATCCAGGTGCAGTACGTCCGCCACCTGCTGGAGCAGTTCGGCGGCGGGCAGGGAAAGGCTTGCGGCAAGGCTTCTCCAGTCTTTAGCGTCCATCCATTCCGTCCACCGAGCAAGCGGCAGCGTGCGTTCCACTGCCGACCGGCGGATATAAGCCAGCAGTTCCTTAGGCCGAAAACAGAGGAAATGGCGCAGTAGCCCTTGCCGCATTGCTTCCGGCAAATCCGTCCATACCAGGCTTTCCACAGGCAGCGGAAAACCATTTACGGAATCATCAGCATATAACCGGCCAAGAAAATACGTTTCCATCTGCCGGGGTGTCTGCCGCCTCCAATCCGTTTCCTTAATCCATGTAAACAGAACGGCTGCCAAGGTTGCGGTTGAAAGCCTACCGGATGAGAAGTGCAACAGCCACGTCGTCAGTCTGAAAAATGCGCCGGCATTCACGAATCCGGCCACCGTCGACAGGTATTCCGTCCATCGCTCCAACATGGCGGTGTCTGCCACTTCCGCCACTCGGCGTATTTCTTCAATGCCTGCGTCTTCTTCCAGCCAAGACAACAGCCTTTCGGGTTGTCTTTCCACAAGGGATTGGGCGGCATCCCGCAATGCCGTCCCTGACAGTTCTCTGCCAGACAGGATGGCGGCGGCTTCCCGTTTCGCCGCTCCTGTGTTTTCGTGCAGTTCCGTTTCCTGCATCACTTTCTCCACCAGCTGTTTCCACCCCACATCTTTCCGATAATCCGTATCTGTCTTTCCTTTATATATAATGTATAGGAGGGAGAGAAACTTCTCTATGATTTCCTTCTCCGTCAATGTACGTTCCAGTGTGTCCGCGTCCTGCATATAGCGCAGCAGGGCTTTCTGCAAGGCTTCGGAAGAATGTGCGGCAAAGAAAGGGAAAGCGTCCGCATGGCGTCCTATCCGCTCCGCCACCCGTGACAGGACGGAAGCTTGATAGAAATTGACCTTTGCCATGCCTTGCAGCAATGCGGGAACGGGCAAATATCCGGCCAGCGTTTCATGCGATTTTCCCGTATGTGCCGTATCCCGCAGCAATGCCGTCCATTCCTGCGCATGTTCCGTGATGGCAGTCTGTAGCAGTTCACGCTTATAATCGGTTGGCATGGAACCGTCTTCCAGCCACCTTGCAAGACCCTCTGCCGTGTTCCAGTCCTTTCCCAATAGCGTTTGAACGGTATCTGAAAGGGTTTCCTGCCGCCGGTTCCATTCACGGAAGGCTGACATCCGGGCGGTTTCCCCATTGTTTCCCACTTCTTCAAGCAGGGTCGCCAGTGCTTCCGTTTCGTATGCGTTTTCCCCGTTGTCTGTAATCTCGCTTATTCTCTTGATAACAGCCGGTAATTCGCTCTCACTCCCGTCCCAAAGTACGGCAAACAGGCTACGGATAATTTCTGCCGTTGCCAATGTCTGCCCTTGTGGTAGTGTAACCAGCCAGTACAGCAGCCGGGCTGCCAAAGGCTCATTTCCTGTAGTCCGGACACGGGGCAATTCCGTTTCATGCACCATCAGCCGGATAAATAAAGGCAGCAGGATTGTTGCCCGTTCCATACCGAATGTCTGTATGGTTTGGCTGCGAATAATTTCTTCTTTAACGGAATTGCCGGTCAGTCTGATAACCTCCGCCAACAGTTGCCCCGCCTGCAACAGAAATGTAGCTTGCGCATAGTCATCCCTGTATGCTTCCCAAAACTCTACTGCCGCCCTTTGCCTGACGGTCTCCGGCAGGGTCGTATCGGATAAGGTTTTTAGCAGACGGCTTACCATTTCCGTTTCCTGGTTATCCCTGTCAATAAAGGCGGACGGAAGTTCCATCTTGCCTGATTCTTTGGCCAGTTCTTCCACGGTAGTTTCTCCATCACCACTGCCTGTCACCTCCCGGTAAATCACACTAGGTAGTGTTTGCAGGGTGGCCGGACAGCTCATATCCGCATCCGCCATCCAGCGTAGCACAGCTTTCCGGAAAACGGATTGTCGCCGGGATCCCGAAATTCCTTTCAGCCAGGCAATTTCCTCGCTTTGCTTTTCCAAATAAATCCTTACCTTTTCCACCGTTTCCTGAGCCGCAAATGAAAGGGCGGCGAGCAGACGGTTGAGCAGACGCTCATCAGCCAGTTCCGAAAGCAGAGAAAGGAACGCATCGTCTTTTGATGCTTCCGAGCGGATCAAGTCCAAAAGCATTTCCGGCTGTTGTCTGACAGCAATCAGCAGCATGGTACGTTTGTCAGCGATGCTTCGCCCTTCTTCCCGCAGAAATGCCGCCAGTCTCTTCCTATCCGTTTGCCCAAAAGCAGACCGGGTGAGCGTATCCGATTGGATTGTCGCACAGGCCTCTTCTATTTCAATACAGGAAACCTTGTTATTCCCGTTTATCTCCCGATATACTGTAGCCAGCAATTCATGGAGGCTTTCCGATGCAGAAAGGTTGTAATGTCCGTTGCCCGCCCAAGTCCAAATGGAACGGTATAGGGCGGATTGCCGCCGGGATTCAGTAATTCCTTTCAGCCAGGTAATTTCCTCGCTTTGCTTTTCCAAATACATTCTTACCTTTTCCACCGTTTCCTGAGCTGCAAATGAAAGGACGGCAAGCAAACGGTTGAGCAAACGCTCATCAGTAAGGTCTGAAAGCAATGACAACAGCATCCCGTCTTTCAAGCCTTCTTCCCGAATCCATTCCAATAACAGTCCGGGCTGCTGCCTGGCCACTTTCTCCATCAGGATGCGTTTTCCGGCATCACTCCGGGCATCTCCTTTTAACAAAGCTGTCAGTTCTTTTGTGTCGGCAGGCATTTTCAAGTATTCTGTATTATCTCCACCTGTTTCCTTTTTCACGCCCATATCTTCTATTGGTCCGGCTGGTAATTCCAGCAAGGACAGTTCCATGAATACCCGGTACAACTCCCGATTAAAATATCCGTCATACGCAGGTGAGCCGTCCGCATGGCGGGGCTGCAGCCCGTAGATGGCGTTCAGCACCTCCCTGTAATGGACCGGCCCGAACACTTCCAGCAGGAAATCAAGGGTCAGCTCTTTCTTGGAAAGGTAGGGGGAGCCGTTTCGTTTATGTATGAAAGCCAGCAGCCGGTGATGCAGGTGCCGGACAAATTCCGGCTTGCCTCCGAATACGGCCAGTCCGTTGAACGGATAATACCGGATCAACCATTCATACAGGTAGTGCCAATAGGGAGGAAGGTCAACTTCGGCGTGCTCCCTGGTCTCGGTATGTATCAGCCTGCGGACGATCGGACTGTCGAGCAGTGCAGCCATGCCTTGCAGCTCCCCGTCGCTCCCGGCCCGATGGACGAAGCGCAAGGGAATGTAGGGACACTCCTCCATCATCTGTACAAGGAAACTGTGTTTTTCCCGAAGTCCGGCAGAAGGTTCCGTGAGCGCGGCTGCATATATCTTGAAGTACATCTCCTCGTTGTCCGTCTGCCACAGCAGGCGGCGCAGGACGTATTCCTGTTCCAAGCATAGACGGGCAGCTTCCGTGATGAAAGGCTGCCACGTTCCGGGGGATTGCAGCAGGAGCCACCCGGCCTCTGCCGACGGGTCAAAATCCCCGCCCGCCCATTCCGGTTTCGGGAAGCCGTGCCTCAGGAAGAAGAGCAGGTTGTCACGGCGGGAGGCGGCGCTCTTTTCCGCCGTTTCCTGAGCGTGCGTGCCAAGCGGGGGCAGCGCCTTCAGCAGTTCCTTCCTCAACCGCAGCGGGAACTCCCTGTAAAAGTCCTCTTCCGGGATGAGGTCCAGATCCAGTTCCAACCGTCCGACCTCATACAGCGCCTTCTCCCTGTCGTAGACGGCGCAACACTCTTCCACCACCCGTTCGAAGCAGTCACGACAGAAGCCGTCCCATCCCGCATACAGCTCGTATGCGAATCTCTCATCAGGGGCGGCGAACTCGAACGATATGTGGTCAATCCGTATCATCCTGTGGTCTTCCCGTTCCTATGTCCAATAATTCGTCGATAGCCTGCAACAGCAGTTTCCTGTAGTTGCCTGTACGCCGGTCTGCCAGCGAGCGCATCCATTGGTGGTATAAGTTCTCGAACCGCTTCATGCGGCGTTCGTCCAGCCAATGGGTCTCGACGGCGAGGTGCGCCGGAAGCAGAGATCGCAGCAGCTCCTCACAGTGCGCCCGGAAATTGCCAGAATGGAAACGCCCCGTCCAGCCGGGGAGCACCAGTGTCAGACGGAACGCCCGGCTTGTGTCCGCCAGCACCGGCTCCATGACATAGACCGTCTCGCACGCACGATTCAGTTCCCGAAGGAAGCGGCGCAGTATGTTGGCCATCCTGTCCAGCCGCGCCCGGCTGCCCGCGCGCCCCAGGTTGGTCCAACCGCCCCGTTCCCGGTTGCGGTACAACAAGAGGTATTCCCCGTCGCCAACCTGCACCGTCCGGTAACGGGCCAGGTCGGTGCCGCCACGGAACAGGTCGCCGCTGATCCGGTTCTCGTTGAAATACTCCAGTTCCCCACGCATCTCGTTGTACTCGTCCAACTTCTCCGCCTCGCCTACCGCCAATTCCCTGTAACGGACTGGCTCCACCTTGTCCTCTTCCAGCATCCGCTCGTCTATCAGCATGGCGTCGATGCGCTCCAGTAGCGATTTCCCGGCTTTTCGATCCACGAGGCGCAGGTTGTGCTTGGGCAGCACGTTGCTGACGGTATGATTGTCGTCGCCTTCCAGTCCCAACAGGCGGCAGAACCACTCCTTGATGGCCGGCGTGCCACTGCCTTCCCCGCCGGACAGGATATTGCGGGCGCGGGAACGGTTGCGGGTCAGGCCGGCAGCGTGTCTCAGAAAGTCCGTCCTGCGACGGAGCGTGCCTTCCTCCGTCTCGCCGTAATGGTTCTCCCCGGCAAGCCAGGCGGGGTCGCTCTCCACGCCGTACAGCCTGTCGAGGAAGTCCAGGTATCGCTTCTTGGCCTCACGGGCATGGCGGTTGCCCAATCCCACTGCATCCCCGGCCTCTACCGAAAGGAGGCGAGGGAGTTTCCTGACTTCCTCCAGACCGTCTTGTATCACCCGATCGTACAACTTCAGGTAGCTCTCGAAGGCAGTCTCTTCCTGCCGCCCCTCCCCTGACAGGCGGTAGCAGGCAGGAAAGTCGCCGAGAATACTACTGTGCGCGAAGATGCCACGATGCTCCGCTTCCGGTGCATGCCAACAGGGTTTCTTACGCGGCTCCTTCTGTGCGGAGATTCTGCGCCGTCCGCTCCGGTACAGCGTTTCCAACCGCCGTAGGAAAGTGTCAAAGTCCGGTTCCGCCTTGCCGTGCTCCTGGCGGATCCTCACATGTAACTCCTCCGCGCTTGCCGGGATGTGCAGGCCGAAGCCTTGCGAGAGGTCGGTCTGCGGCTTGCCATCTTTCATCAGGTAGCAGGTGGTGAACGCGCGCACGCCTTCCACCGCACGGAGCAGCCTGTACAGCCCATGCTCGGTCCGCTTCCCTTCGGGCTGCACCGGGCGCAGGGCATCGGTCAGTCCTTCCAACCACTCCCCGGGAACGTCATCCGTGCCGGGCGTGACGACCCGTTCCGCGCCGGAGAGGTAGCACAGGATAACGGCATAGAGCCTTGCCAGCACGTCGGAGGCATCCGCGCCAGCTCCTATCTCGAACTCGGCATGGAACTCCAGCTCGTCGGGCCTTATGGTCTCCACATCGCCGGAGAGAAACTCGCACAAGTTACGGTGCCGGTTGTACAGGCTGCGGACTTGGGCACATACCTCCCGCCCGTCTTCCTTGCCGAACGGTGACGGTAGCACGCGGACGGTGTAGCCGCCGGTCTGCGGGTCGCACGACAGCTGCACGTCGTCTATCCCGGGGACATGGGCCAAGAACAGGCGGCGGTAGTCCTCCACGGTCACAGGCTGGGTGGTGTAGGCTTCCTCCGGCGTAAAAAGCCCGAATCGTACGGGGGAGAATGTGCCGCCCTCTTCCACACAATAGTCTGCGAGGGGGAAGCCGAGCTTGTAGTCCAGCTCCGCGAGGGCGTGGTTCGCGATATCACCCACGGTGACGCCGGGGTCGTGCGCGTTGTAATCCGTCCATACCTGTCCGGCAAGGCGCTGCACCTCCGCCGCCGTTTGCGCTTGCAGCTTAGTGTAGAGGGCTTCCTCTACTGGCTGCTGTCCTATATAAGGTTCTTTACGTCCGTCCATGTCCGCTCCTGTTTATCCGTTTCTGTTCCTTAGTGTCCTGTTTCCTGCCTATTTCCTGAACACTTCCGTCACCCGGCAGAAGATGTTCCCTGAAAAGGAGCGACTGGTGCTGCGTATTTGCAGCACGCTCCTGCCGCCTTCGGTGTGCCAGCGCAGGCGGATGCGGCCCGACCACCCCCACCAGTGCTTGCGGGGCGACTCCACCCACTGCTCGACGGAATCCAGCGAGACGGCGGTGGCGCGGGTCAGCCTGCATACGCCGAGGTCCGTGTCCCGGAAGATGGCCACGACTGTATAGACGCGGCTGCTCTCCTTGCTGTCCGCTGTCTCCACCAAGTCCGCCCACTGCTTGTCGGCCTTTATCTTTCGGTAGTCTTCCGGGCCGTGTTCCGGCTCGTCTTCTCCTTCTTCCGTCTCTATGGCGGTGTGCAGGGTGATGCGCCTGTCCTGTTTCAGTTCCACGAGGGTTTCGCCCGCTTCGTTCGCTATTGCCAGTCCCCTGCCGGGTGTCAGCTCCAGCGTCCAGGCGGCGGGCTGCCCCGCCGCCCCGTGCAGGGTGACGCGCATCTTGCCCCCAGCCTTGGGGTGGAGTGCCCAGCCCTCTTCGGTGCATACGGCCTGACCGTCCTCCGCGATGTTGGGGACGGAGTCTATCAGTTCGGCGAACTGCTCCTCGGTGGGCACGTCGCCTTTCCGGAAATAGCCTTTCAGTGTCTTTCTGTCTCTTCTGTCCATGCTCTTGTCTCTTATCCTATGATGAAGTTTCCCCCGATTTCGGCGTCCTCGATGCCGTCGTCGGGCGAAAGCAGTTCGATGCTTATCTCAGGGAGCAGGATGCTCCATTCCTTTTCGCCCTTGAAGAGCAGGTCTTCCGTGCCTGCCTCCACGTTGTCCAAATGCCTGCCGTTCACCTCTAACAAGGCGAGGCGCAGCAGTGCCTCGTGGTTCGCCAGCCGGGCGTGCAGTTCCTTGTAGGAGAAGGCGCTGCCGGAGTCGGGGATGTCCCCCGTGCGCAGCCAGGGGGCGGCGCAGTCCCGTGCCAGTGCCGCCAGTTGCCTGAGCACCAGGCCCTCGTCCTGCACACCCTTGCGCAGCACCGCCTTGCAGTCGACGAATACTTCCTCGTATTGCGGGTTCACAGCCTTCACCGTCACGAAGGGGGAGGCATGGCGACTTACCGTCCGGCTTATCTCTTCGAGCTTCCATGCCGGGGAGAGAAAATAGCGGCTGTCCTCCGCGCGGCTGAACACCACTATGCAGATTTCCGACGGAGCGTTATCCTCGGGCAGGGTGACGCACTGCGCCTTGTCAATCTCGGGGAAATGCTCCAGCACCAGCTCCTCGTAGTCCTTCCTTGTCACGGCGCGGTGGCGGTTGTGCAGTCGCATCTGCTGACGCAGGGTGCATTGCGCCTCCGTATCGGCAGTCCGTCCGCCGAAGCCGGGCAGGGGCTGCATGATGCTTCCGATGCGTCCGTCCGGCTCTTCCATTTCTTGGAGCGTCCCGGTGGGCAGCGGGCTTCCGTCGCCACCATCGGCGGTCACGCGGACGCAGTTGGTCCACACGCCGCGCAGGGAGAGGCAGGCGGAGGTGTCGCCGCTCAGGGCGGCACGCAGCCACAGGCGGCCCTGACGGTCCGTATATAAAGATTGAGGCAGGTCTATCTCCACGAAACCGCTTTGGGTGAACCCGTTAGTCTCTTCCGCCTTGACGGATTCGGGCGGGAGAGCTTGCCACTCATGGCCGTTCCACAGTTCCCAGCTTACCCTCACCTGCTTGTCGGGCTGCGGGATGCTGAAGGGGATGCTGTCTGGTGGCAATGCCATGTCGATGTACATCCGCACGCCCTTTGCCTGCCCCGCGCGGACAAAAGCGAATAGAAGCAGGTGCGTTTCCGGCAGCGGAAGCAGGAAAGGCACGGCGAAGGCCTTTGGCCTTGCCGGGAATGTCTCCTGTGTCGGCAGGGCGGTTATCCGGCTCAGGCGTGAGGGGGCGGCCGTTTGCTTCTCCAAGGGGATGGCGGCGGTGGCCGTATAGGAAAGTTCCATGTCGCATAACTGGGGCACGGGCGACTCTTCCGGCAGTGGCTTGCGATCCTTCTCCTTGCAGCGGCTGTTGTGTATCATCACCTCCGCGAACATCTTGCGGTAGGCGGCGGTGCCGAAGCCGATTGCCGGTGTTGCCAGGGTGGCGCGGAACATATCAATGGTCGTTGCCTTGTCAAGGCGGAACTGCACCTTTGCCTCGCCCAGGTTGCCTTCGCTGTCGAATGCCAACAACGGTTGGTTGTCCCCGCAGGAATGCCATGCGCCTTGCCGCCTGCAGGCGGTGGAAAGGGTGAAGTCACCGCCCTTCACTCCGTAGGAGGCATGGAGCGCGTCGAACGCCTGCCGGGTGGCGGGGAGTTTCTGCCACCGTCCTTTCAGTTCCACTTCCGTTAAAGGTTTATGTGCCATCTCCCCGCAGCGGAAAGAGAAGCTGGAGCCTTGTTCCGCCTGTATGCCGAATGGGAGCACGGCCTGCGTGGGGTCTGCCTCGCCTAACTCGTTGCTAAAGTTGAAGTCGCGGATGCCGCTTGCCTTTACCTCTATCTCCACGCGGCTGAAACGCAGGTTGCCCGCCCATCCGGGCTGTGCGGCAAGGATGCGGAAGGCCGGGTATGCGGTATCCGTGCCGTGCACCTCTTCCGTGCATGCGGCGATGACAGCGTCCGTCGACTCTTTCGTAAAGGAGATGAGGAGCGTGTCGCCTTCGATGCCCAGGCGGCAGGGCTGTCCCGTCCAGCCCTCTTCCCGGCTGAGTTGCAACGTGACAGCGTTGTCCGGCAGGCTGCCGGGCAGTACGCTGCCGGCGGTGAGGCGGAAGCGGACGATGACCTCATGCTTCCCTTCGCCAAGCACCAGCATGGGGGATTCTATTTGCCAGCCGGGGCACACGGGCTGCCCGTGAGGAAACAGGGAACCGGCGGGCTGTGCCCCGCCGTCCTGTAGCAAGAGGGATTGGCGCAGAGTCCCTCCTTGCAGGTGGATGGCATGTACTTCCGTGCAGCGCACAGGGCTGATGTATTCCGGTTTTTCGGTACGATACGCCGTTTCTTCTCCGGCGAGGAATGCCTTACCTTTCTCCAAGGTGAAGCCTCCGGCGATTTCCGCTGGAGTAATGACCACATAGGTGTTGTCAGGCACGGCGGCTTTCGGTACGGCGTGCAGCACCTCTTTCATATAGAACCCGGGCAGCGAGGCGAGGCGGCGGTTGAAAGCCTCGGCAATGCCCGAGTAGTTTTTCAGGTAGGCGATGAGCAGGGCAAGCGACGGCTCGGTGTCGCCGTCCGCTTCGGCTTGCAGGCGGTAGCGGCCGCTCTCTTCTTGGATGGCGGACACGGCGCAGTACATCCTGTACCAGCCCTCCTTGCCCGTCCCGCCAAGGGAGGCTTTCAGGCGGGCGGAGAGTTCCTGCGCGGCCTGGACGCCGCTTCCCGCGTGTCCCGACCGCCAGCTCCGGTGGACGTAAGTGTACAGCCGCTTCACCCAGCCTTCGATGTCCACGCGCAGCTTCTCCGCATGGCGTGCCGCCTCTGCCGTGCCTTGCGACTCGGCAAAGGTGTCGGGATAGCCTTTCAGCCGCTTGCGTCGGATGTCGGCAAGCACGGTCAGCACGTGGTTCTCCAAGAGGGAGCGCACCGTGCCCCCGCTGCCCCGTACCAGTCGGTGCAGCAGCCGGTCAAGGTCGCTCTCCATCACTGGAAGGCCGTCCAGCCGTGCAAGGTTGGCTTCCTGGTCGATGCGAAGCGTGCCGCTATGTCTGTTGCTCGTTGCCATATATTTTGTTTTTTATCTGTTACTATTCTCTTTATCTGTTGTCTTGGCAGACCGGAAAAGGAAACCGCCTGCCTCTTGCGGTCGTTCGCAAAGGGCAGGCGGAATAATGGAAAGTCCTATCGGGGAGTTTTATGCTTCCGGCAAGGAGAGCAGGTATTCGGGGGCAAAGTCCGCCCCATTCTCCCATTCTATGGTGTTGTACTTCACGGTGAACCGCTTGAAGAAGTCCACGTCTTTCAGCGGTTCGAACACTTTGCCTTTCAACGAGGCACGCAAGTCCACCACTTTTGTCACTTGGTTGTTGAACCATAGCCGAATGCGGAAGCCGTCCACATACTCGGCTCTCACTACTTCTGTAAACATATCCGTATCTTATTTTAAAGGTTCTATCTTTTCCAACGGGTCGCCTTTCTGGGCTTTCTCCCAGTTGTCCATCAACTCTTCCTTGTGCTGTTCCAGCTATTCCAGTATCATCTTCAGTGCCCTGCCCGGCATCTCGCCTTTCACAACTCCGTCCTTGATACTGATAATCGCTTTGTATTCATTGTACCACGCATGGAAGTGGGCAGGCGCATGGTCCGTAAAGTTCATCAGGATGATAATTCCATAAAAGGTGCTTATTTGCGGCATAAATGTATTGTTTTTGATTTACAAGCACAAAGCAACTTCATAATTCTGAATTGCCAGCTGTACATCCTCGTACTTTTTCCGTTCTCGAACCATTTCATTACCATATTATATGCTTCCATCCGCACCCGTTTTTCTTCGGGTGTTTCCTTGCGTACTTGCTGCATCATCGCCTCGAACCGCCGTGCATCCTCACCAAACAGTATCGGGGTTTCCTTTATCGGTCTTGCCATATCTCTTTCCTTTCTTCAATCGTTGGTATAAAAATAAAACGCCCCCCGATTTGAGCATCGTTGAGAGGCTTGGGGGACTCGTGCCGTAAAGGTACGGCTTTGTCTTGAACCCACCAAACTTTTCGCGAGAAGAGTGCGAGTTTGGCATGAAATCATGCCTTTTGTCTCGCTTCCATCTGTGATTAGTTCTCCATTATTCCTTTTTCCAGTATGTCAAAGAACGCGCAAGCTGGTTCTGCTTTTTCTTTATTTAGTTCAATCGGATTTGCAATCCGATTGAATTTCTTTCATTCTTCCTTATTCTGTCCGCTTGTATTATATACATAATATACAACACTATCAGATGTCAGTCCTTTATTTAGTAGGCTATCACAATTAAAATTTTTCCCCCAGTTTCCTTTGCATGGATAGTTAACCGTAAAAATATTTTTGCTTTGAGGTGGCTTCCCATCCAGTTTAGATAGTTTATCATTAACTACTGAACCATATTTCTCTGTAGTGGTACCAGATATACTTGTTCCATGTATTTCATCCAGCATTTTTTCTTCACTATGTATAGAAGCATTGCCGCGATAATTATCTTGTGGATTATCACAAAAATAAGCGATATTTCCTCCTCGTGGATTTTGTTTCTGAAAATTTTGAGCTTTTTCAGGATATTTAGACAAATGAACAGCATTAAATTTTTGCATAATTCGAATATCATTTATACTCATCCTCTGCCTCGTCATACCACCACCTCCATCAATCCTCCTACTAACCTTCTCCTTATTCTGTCTTACTTCGTACATATCCATCAAATTTTAAAATTATTACTATAATAAAGACTATTGGGGGCAGCCGCATGCGGGGGCGGCCGCCTGATTATCGCTTGCTTCAACTAATGGGTTGGGAGATTCGTCCTCTACCTCCGGGCGGTTGTCGTTGCTGCCTGCCGATTCGTTGCTGCCAGCCGGAGTGGCCTTGCTGCGGTCGATGCTCAGCTCCACCTTATTGGCGGCGTCACGCATCTTCTGCTTGGGGGTGAAGACGATTTTCGGAGTTTTAAGGGCGTTTGCCACGGTGACCTCTGCCGCCGAGTCCATCATCTTGGAGGGGACGACAAGGCTGACGCCGCCTATCTCCAACGGGTACTTACCCTCGGGCAGCGATGTCCCGTTGCTGTCCGCCAGTTCGTCCTGCGTGCAGGCGGCGAGCAAGAGTGCCGCTGCCATTGCAGGGAGTATTCTTAAAAATCTGTTCTTATTGCTATACATTATTTTTTATACATTCGTTCCTTCATTCAAATAAAACGGATAGACCATGTTGCACCGGTTGTTGGTACGCACCACGGTGTAGGTGAGGCATATCAGCAGCAGCCCCTTCTCCGGCTGTTCCTCGAACGACACCTCCTCCAACGTGATACACGGCTCTAAGAGTATCACCGCGCGGGTGATGTCGTTGCGCATACGGGTGATGGTCTGCGTGGTGATCGGCTCGAAAGCATAGCGGCGCAGAGGACAGCCGTAGTCATAGCGATTCACGCGCTCTCCGGGCGAGGTGCTGAAGAGTATGCGCAGGCTCTCCTCGATGTCCTGCTCGTAGGAGGACATCCTTACGCCGTCCTCCGTCAGCACTGGCGGGAAGCTCCAGCCCCTGCCGAGGAAGGCATTGTTGCCCAACAAAGTTTCCAGTTCGTCCATGCGCTTATCCTCCTATCATTACCGTAGGGCACCCGATGGCCACCGAGCCACCGTGCGCCGTGGTGTCGCCCATGCGGGCGGCGGGCTTGCCGCCGATCATCACCGTTGCCGAGCCTTTCACGATGGTGTCCGGCGGCCCGACACAGACGCACAGGTCGCCCACCACGGCGGCAGGCATCTTGCCTATCAATACGTTGGGCACGCCCGGACCCACCACGGGGCCGCCCACGTGCGGTATCGGTGAGGGAAACGCCGGGGTCTGCATGGGACAGGTGTGCATGTCGGTTATTCTTGCTGCCGGTGGCATAAGCTCCTCCTTTCCGTATTCAATTCTTCGTTCTTCATTAACTCGTTGATTCTCGGCTGCACCTCGGGATAGCTCAAGCAAGCTTGGCTCTCCTATCGGTTTGCACGAAAATTCTTCATTTAATTGATCATTACCATAGCCCCCTTGACGGTGGTCTGCCCGGAGGCGGAAAGTTCCGCCGTAGCGTTGCCCTTCACCGAGGCTCCTATTTTTGCCTGCACCTTGACATTCAGCCCTTCCAGACTGATGTCCTGCTTGGCGGTTCCGCTGAGTTTCATCGTGGCATCCATCGTGATATTGCCCTTCGCCTTCAACATTATGTCCTTGGCGGACGTGAGGGTAATGCCCCCGCTGTCCATCTTTATTTCGTTCTTGTGCTGGTCTGCGAGACGGATGTGCTTGCCGTCGTCGCTTATCTCCAGCGTGTTCTTGCCCGGCGTGACGACGGTTATCACCTTCTTATCCTCGTCAAACCCTATGCGCAGCTTCTCACGGGTGACAATCGCCTTCGTGTTGTTCTTCGCCTCGTACTCGAACGGCGGCTTGTGCTTCACGCCGTAGAGCGAGCCGAGGATGACGGGATGGCCGGGGTCCTGATTCATGAAGCCCACCAGCACCTCGTCGCCGGATTCGGGCAGGAAAAACGTGCCCATACCGCCGGTGGCGTACAGGGTGGCGAGGCGTGCCCAAAGCAGCTTGCTTTTGCCGTCCAACCACGGCAGTTCCACCTGTATGCGGTACTCCTTCTGCGGGTCGCCGTCCAATTTCTTCACCACCGCCGCGTGCAGCCCCTGCAACCCGGGCAGGTAGCCCGATGCCGTGGGGGACACCACGTCCGGCTCATCGGTGATGTTCAGGGGCGACACGCCAGCTCCGGCCTCGGTAATCCACTCGTTGTCCTCAATGGTGTGCGTCACCGAACCTACGAACAGGTTACCGTTGAACCGCTTGCCCAATCCTTTCAGCTCTATCAGACAGCCCGGCTTCGCCTTTGCCGAGCCGTAGAAGCTGACCGAGCCCTGATAGCGAGCCAACGCCGCCTTCAACGCCATGCCGTCCGCCCATTGCTTGAGGGCTTTCTCCTCCGTGGGCGCGTCTGTCTGGAGCAACAGACTGCCGCCCGAGGCAATACTTTTCGGCTGGAGATCGCCTTGCTTGTTTATCGCGGGCGGAGATGCGGACACTTTTATTGTTTTCTGCTCTTTGGGCGACCACGACACCGCCTCATACTTCGTGAACTGGTCATCGGCAGTCAGTTCGAGGTCGAAAGCAGTGATGTCCTCGCCGTATGTCACTGTCAGCACGGGCGATGCGCCAACCTCAGGCTTCTTTGCTTTTATCTTTCCTCCCTCGGCGAAAACAAAAAGGCCGCAGGCATCGGCGCGGGAGAGGGCGAAGTCCCAGTCGGAGCAATAGTACTGCACGAACGTGGGATGTTGGTACTGCGTGGCATCTACATCCACGCTGCCGTACTCTTCCAGCACCTCCTTGATGATGTCACTGTCCTTCTTCTTCTCGAAGATGCGGTTCTTCCGTCCCTGAGTGGCGGGATAGGCGCAGTCGCGGCACTCCACCACCATGTAGGAGCGGAAGTCCCTGCCCGTGAGGATACGCAGGCCAATGATGCTCCCCTCGAAGAGCGTCTCCTGCCTGTCCACGCCGCCAGCATCGAGGCGGATGGCATTGCCGGGCTTGAAAAGGCTGTCATCGCTCTCGTCGAAGGCCTGCCTGTCCATGTCGCCCGCGTTGAATTTCAATGTAGCCTTGCCGATGCGGTTCAGCGCAAGGCGCACCGAGGCGGACACCAGGGAGAAGGTGTCTTTCAGCTTGCTGCCGCCTACATAAACGGTGCAGGCAAGCACGCGGTCTTTATCCTTCGAGGGCGAATCGGCCATATCCGGTTTTTCTTTTAGTTGACGAGGTACGAGTTGACAAGGACTTACTCACCCATCTTCTCGTTAGCTCGCGTCCCTTATCTTGTTAACTCTTTCTCAGCATCGGCAGCAGGATTTCCGTCCCTGCCGGGATGTTCCTGTAACCGTTCAGGTTATTAAACCGGGCGACTTGCCCCACCAGGAGCGCGTCGCCGTATATCTCGTGGCAGAGGGCGGCAAGCGTCTGCCCCTCTTTCAGCGTGACCAGCCGCGACACGTCGGGCGAACGTTTGGAGAAGTGCCTCTTCTCCTCCTTCCGGCTGCAATAGCCCGTCAGCGTCACTTTCAGTTCGGCGCGGAGCGGGACGCCGTCCGGGTCAAACTGCGCATATTCCGTTTCCAGCGTCTTCAACTGCCCGAAGAAGGTGATGTCGCCATGCTCCACCTTGACGAACGAGGGACGGTGGCTCTCCGTATTGTAATCATATAGTCGTTCCTCGACGGCGTTCACCATGTCGCGCACGGGGCGCTGCTCCCCGTTCTCCTCCGTCGGGTGCGTCATGTCGAGCAGACACTCGAAGCTGAGCGTCTCGGGGCGGTAGCGCACGTAGGCGTTCGACCCGTTCAGGCTGCCCAGCTGCCGGTCCTCCGCATAACGGATGCCTTTGCCGAGCTTCAGCTTTGCCGGATTGACGGGCAGTTCCAGCGCGGGCTTGCACTCGCTGCTGAAATCCCCGTCCGTGTAGGCTGTTATCGTCAGCTTTCCCATAATGTGCTACCTTTCGTTTTTCCTCCTCTGCCGCTGACCGTGGGCAGTATCGCGGCCGCTTCCGTCCCCGTGCGCCGCCAGCCTCTCCCACACGCGCTGCTCTATCTGTCGGACGACTTCGTCCGGGATGTCCGCCTCCGCAACGATGCGCCGCTCCACCTGCGTGCGGACCCGTATCTCCTTGATGACTATCGGCATGGTACTGTCAGTTTACACGTTCCAACCGGTCGTATACCAGCTCGACGGTCTCTGTCGCCACCTTGCTGTCGCCGGAATCGAAATTGCCCAAGCTCCACTTCACGGGGTACGCGTTTGTACACTGCCACGATGCCTGGGGCTTGCCCTCCTTGTCCAGCAGGTGGATGACCACATCGTAGGCCATGATCTTCTTCATGTCCTTCTGCTTCGCGGAGGTGTCCATGAAGCGGCGGCAGTTCTCCACCCACCGGGCCAGGGAGCCGTCCAATGGACCGACGGGGCGCTTCAGCGTCACGTTCGGGTAGGACACGCCCGAAGGCACGGGGCGCGGGCCGTCGTTCCCGTCGTAGGTCCTTTTCCCCAAGTCCCACGCCAGTCCGCCAACCTCCAGGAACGATGCCCGGAAGTTGGGGCCGCCGGCACGCTGGAAGCATACCTGAAAGTAGAACACTACGGGCGGCAACCATTTCTGGCCGGATTGAGGCGCGGTGGACTTTGCCATGCCAGCTTACTTTAGGTTCACGCCTTCGTGTGCCAGCACAAGTGTCTCGATGGCGGCGGTGTTCCCGTCCGACTTGAAGCCTTCCACGGTTATCTTCTTCGGCCAGGCATTCGCCACCTCCCATGTCTTCACGGGGCTGCCGGACTCGTCCAGAAGGTTCACCGTCACCGTCTCGCGCTGGATGGTGTTCAGCTTCACCTGGTTGATCCAGTCCCACATCGCCTTGTCGTCCTTGAAGATGGCCTTCTTCAGCGTCACGTCGCCCGCCTTCCTCAACCCGGGCATCTTCTGCTTGGTAAACACCGGACTGTCGCCGGCGCGGTACTCTATCATGTCGTACTCCATTTCCAGTCCCGACACCTCACTGCATGAAAGGTCGCCTACGTTGCTGACCGAAATCTTGAAATAAAAACTCGGCAACGGCCATGCCTGCGTGCTTGCACTCTGTGCTGCTCCATTGTCTGCCATAATATCTTGCTTTTAATCGTTCTACATTGTTGTCATTGTCAATTCTCAATTATCCTCAGCTCTTCTGCATCTGCTGCTGGAACGTGATCTCGATGAACTCCGCCGGGCGGCTGATGGCCACCAGCACCGTAATGCGCAGGATGCCTTCCAGTATGTCGTCGCCGGTCATCGTGTCGCCCAGTCCCACATGCACCTCGAAAGCGTCCTCGGGGGTTGCCCCGGCAAGGCCGCCGCGCTTCCACACGCTGCGCAGGAAGTTCTCTATCATGCACTTCATGTTGATCCACGTGCCCGCGTCGTTCGGCTCGAACACGTAGGCGCGGGCGGCGTTCTTCACCGATTGTTCCAGGTAGATCATGGTGCGGCGCACGTTGATATATCGCCAGTCCTGCGAGTTGCCGTCCATCGTGCGCGCCCCCCATATCTTGAGGCCCTCGCCGGGGAAGGTGCGGATGGCGTTGATCGCCTTGCCGCTCATCGGCATGTTCAGTTCCTGCTGATCGTAGTCGCTGATGGCTATGGACGGCTTGACAACCGAGTTGATGGTGACGTTTGCGGGCGCTTTCCATACGCCGCGAGAGCTGTCCACCGTGCTATATACGCCGGCGATGGCTGCCGAAGGCGGAAGCAGGTTGATGTCCTCCCTGACTGCCTTGACAAGCTGCTGGTAGGTGACGGAACTGTGCAGCAGGGCCTGGTGCACGTTCTTGTCCAGTTCTTTCAGGACGGCTCCGCCGGCGTCTTTCGGGAAGACGCTTTCCAGACCATTCAGTTGGGCTTCGTCCAGTCCCAGCGAGGAGAGGAACGTGTCCATGCTGTCACCGGGTACAATCATGTCGGGGGGCACGTCGCCGTCCGAAAGGAGGGAGGTGGCGAGGTAGGGATAATAGGCCGCCACGTAGGAGGAAAAGTTCGTGCTGAAACCGTTGCGGAATTTGTCCGCATAGTCCACTTTTGTGCCCGGGTCGGCAGAATAGCGGTCTATGAACACGTCGAGGATGGCGACGCGGTTCTTCTGCATCCCGTCGCCGCAGTGGCTTGCCATCGCCTGTTGCAGGGCGTAACAGTCTTCCGCCGGCAGGCTGGTGGCTTCGGGGATGACGACCATTGTCGGTTCGCTCTCCTTCTTCAACGTGCCGATGGCGTTTGCGAGCAGGTCTTTCTTGAGTCCGCCGTCGTAGCCACCCACCGAAACGATATAGCACGGGCCGCCGCCATTGGCGAAGAACAGCATCATGTGCAGGTAGAGCGTGTAAGGATTCTCCACACGAATGGCATATTCGCCGGCTGCCGTCTTCAGCCTGAAGGTGTTCTCCGCATTGGCCGGTGCTGGTTTAGGCTCGTCACCTTCCTCGGCGGGGGCCGGGGCGGGAGCCTCGCTCTTGCTGATAAAGTACTTCGGGGTGTGCATTCCGCCGAAATACTGGATGTACTCGGCCATCGAAGTTATTTTCCACGGCTTGCCTGTCAGATCCTCCGTCCCGTTCAATGCCTTCTCGGTGTAGCCGATGAAGGCGGGGACTGCGGTTTCCACTTCCACTACGGAAGTTCCGAATGCGTTTTTCTCTTTGATGTAAACACCGGGGGTCTTGTATTCGCCCATAGTCTCATGTTTTTTTTAATTAGACATATCATTAACAGTCACATCTCTCAATAGTAGCATACCTGCCGGAGAATGCCTTTTTCTTCGCTGAGCAAGCGTCCCGGCTGTGGAGGATCCACGTATGGGAGAAACACGCGCCTGCGTTTGCCCTCTCCCCGTTCCGCCAGCCGCAAGCAGCAGCCGTAGGTCTCGCGCATAGGCACCGGCGACTCCGAAACGGTGCGGTACGCCTCGCGTCCGTATGCGGACTGCACCGTGAAGGCGGAGAACTCCACCGTCCCGGCCGTGTCCTCAAGCACCAGGCGGCTCGCGTCCATGCCCGATGCCGGGCGCGGGACTAACAGGTATTCCCAACGTGCCGACGGGGCGGGGAAATGGAGCAGCGCCTGCTGCGGCATGCCGGCTTCCGCCAGCTCCTGCATCTCCTTCGTCAGCCGCAATGCCACGGTGCAGAACCCCGAGCCGATGCCCCGCTTCCTGTCTGCCGGGCGTATGGCGACGGCCGCCTCTATGGTCCCTGCCGAAGCCGGTAGTTCCAGCACGTAGGCCGCAGAGGGGCGGAAACCCTCCCATGCGGTATAGAGCGGGAAAGCGGGGTCTGCCAGCGACAGGTCCATTGTCAGCACGTCGCCTTCCGCCGGGGCGGCATGGGAAAACAGCGTCCATTCGTCCTCCGCCGTCTGCAGGAAGAGCAGCCCGCGCCGCCTTGCCAGTGCCCAGCCCTGTGGCGTGGGGCGGCACTGCAATGCCGTGCATGACCTCTTTCCAAAATAGTCGTGCACAACCTTGATGCGGTATAGTATGTGGTAGTCTCCCATATCTTTTTCTCCTTCTTACATTTCCACGACCGGCCTGCCCGCCGTCTTTCCTGCCGTGCTGATTATCCCGGCATCGAGGGTCAGCCTGCGTATCTTGCACACGACCGACGGATGGTATTGTCCGCCGAACAGCGTCCACACGTTGTTCTGGTCTTGCGGTGACAGGCTTACGATTTCTATCGTATAGTCCGTTCCGTCCACCGTGAATTTCGGCATGGACTGGATGAAGCGCAAGGTGTCAGTCAGTACCGAGAGCGAAGCGGCATATTGCCGCTCGTCAAACACGGCTGCCAGCATCACGTTCAGATTGAGCCGCAAGGGTGGCTGCATCCGGGCAAACCCTCCCCCTGAGGTACGGTGCAAGGGGGCGGAGCGGCCGCCGGAGGTCTCATGTTCCACGTTCAGCAGGCTCACCACCATTTTGTTGGGACGCTCTTCCGTACCACCGCCTATCTGCCCCACCGTAGCCAATCCTTCGGGCTGGTGGCGGGTGCGGGAGAGGTATTCGTCCAACCGCTCGGCGTAGTATGTCAGGATGCGTTTTATCATTGCTTTCTTTTATTCTGTTATCTCGGTTCCGTTGACGTTCGTTAAGTGACGCTGTTCCAACGGGTACATGCCCGGCGATAGCGATTCGCCCTGCCCCGTGGCATTTGTCTTCTCCGTGTGCCACCACACGCTGCGAAACGTGCAATTACACCTTATATATATTATATAGGCGTACCTCCGTGCCTTTACGCCCTGCGCACAAATTCAAGTTTCTTATCCATTTGTTTCTCCATGATTATACTCCTTAGTGTTTAGGTAATGACATAACAAGATCTCGTTGCCGTTCGGGGGCACAGGATATGTGCCGCATGACGGTAACGCCGCATATATGGCATGGCAGACCGCTTCCTTGCCGAAAGAGGCTGCTCCATGATAAAATATGTATTGAGAGAAAAAGTAGCTAACAGCCGGAATAAACTTCTGTATAACCCATTGTTTTTCAGAAGATATTTTGTACCTTATCGCGCGAGGCCGATGTGTGTGTGTGTGTGTGTGTGTGTGTGTGTGTGTGTGTGTGTGTGTTTACACAAATTTCCGGAACTGCCAAATTTTCAGCGGCATAATTTATGCCTGCGGCAAATTTTCCGTTCCCGCAGACCGTCTCACGCTGTATGTATTGTTCCGTTCTTACCATCTTTACGTGCCTGACAAACAAATGAGTGTATGCAAATTTATACAAATTCCGGCACATTACAAAATCAGAAGTGCCAAAAATACACCGGAAGACTGCAAAAATTGAAAGAATGTTGTGCAAATCATATCAAACAGGGTTGAAATGCAAGTATACCTGCTTCCAACCCTTTGGTTTGTACGCATCCGAAAGTCCAGTAGAAACGCGGACGAGAGTCTACTGATGTCAGGGGCGAGAGTCTAATAGAGTCAAGCCCCCGACTCTAATAGAGTCAAAAATACGTGTCTCGCGACGGCCTGTCTTCGATTTCATTTTTGTGCTCTTGGGGGGGATTTTGAATGTCACTCCAAATCTTCAAAATCACCAAGCCAGGAAAAGGATACTATTCATTCTTACGCTTCTTGCAACATTGTTCTGTGATGCCGTGGCACAGAACGATGCCATGATATAATATATATAAGAATGATGTGACGTTTAACGCCTTCCTTAAGCAGGATGTGGACAGCATTGCCTATTCACATTATGATGCAGACAGTCTGTATCACAGTGAATGGATTACCCGGCTCATCTACATTGCCGACAGTATATATCAGATCTACCCCGACTGCGACTTCGGCTACTGGGGCTGGGGGCCGCAACCGCGGCTACGGTCTCTCTGTCCGTGCAGTCTGCCCGTAGTCCAAGAATTTGCATCCTAACGCAAGAACAAACAAAGAACAAAAGAATGGAAATAGGATTGTAGTCCCACACCTTATCAATATCCCAAGTATCCCATGGCAGGAATAAAAGACATATTGGAAATCGAGCGAGACTGCCATAGTCCGGGCGAGTACGGGAAAATACATATATTCTAGATTTTCCAGGAGGGTAGCTTCTACCGGGGCTATCAGTTCAGCGCGTGGCTCTGTACCATGCTAATGGTGTGCCGATGGCTCCTTCTCATGTGCTCCGAAGCTAAAAGGCTTTTACTTACAACCTTTTATTCTATGCCCATGCGACATTTGTCTGCGATTTATTTGCATTATTCGCGAAAAGGTACTACCTTTGCACTCTGTTTGGAAGATGTTATTGGAAAGTAACAAAAGAAAGGAAGATTAGAAATGTCTAAGATTTGTCAAATTACCGGTAAGAGAGCCATGGTTGGTAACAACGTGTCTCACTCAAAGCGTCGCACAAAGCGCACTTTCGACGTGAACCTGTTCCACAAGAAGTTCTACTACGTTGAGGAGGATTGCTGGATTTCTTTGCGCATCAGCGCCAATGGTCTGCGCTACATCAACAAGGTAGGCCTGGACGCAGCATTGAAGACTGCCGTGGCCAAGGGCTATTGTGATTGGAAAACTATTCGTGTAATCGGCTAATTTCAGGAGGAACAGAAACATGGCAAAGAAAGCTAAAGGCAATCGCGTCCAGGTTATCCTGGAGTGCACCGAGATGAAGGAGAGCGGTCTGCCCGGAACATCACGTTACGTGACCACCAAGAACCGCAAGAACACTCCCGAGCGTATGGAGCTCAAGAAGTACAACCCCATTCTCAAGAGAATGACCGTACACAAGGAGATCAAGTAATCACCCCTTACCAACCATTTGGAATAAGATATGGCAAAGAAAACAGTGGCTACTCTGCAGTCAGGTAAGACAGATGGCCGTTCCTACACAAAGGTTATCAAGATGGTAAAGAATGCATCTGGTACCTATTCTTTTGACGAGCGCATGGTTCCCAACGAGGCCGTGAAGGATTTCTTCAAGAACTAATCCCTTGCTCCTTGTACTTTACCAATAAAGAATCAATCCCCAGCCCTTGAACAAGGTTGGGGATTTGTGTATTAAGGAAGGCGGCCCTTGCGTACGTTCTATTGGTTCGGAGGCAAGTGTTGCGACGTGATAGGCCGATATGGAATGGATATGGAGGACTATTGATATGAAAAGATGCTTTTTGTTTGTAGTGTTGTGGACGATGATGTCCATGATGGGGTATGCACAACGTCTCGTAGATGTCGAGACGCAGACACCTCTGCCATGGGCCACCATTACCGATCGCGATGGTAATGTCATCGGAAGAACCAATCAGGAGGGATTGATTCCAGAAATAGATTCCTGCTTATTTCCGGTGACATTTGTATGTATAGGATATGAACCGTTGACCGTAGAACGTCTGTCAGGCAATGATATTGGTATGGAACTCTCGGTCAGCGAACTGCCCGAAGTCCTTATTTCACCCACGGGACGTCCTTTCCTGCACCTGACAGGTTATTTGCGTGTGACGACTTCCGTGCAGGGTTCTCCTAACTCGGTCACAGCATTCATGGAGAGTATCGTGGACTTCATGTTGCCGATAGAAAAGAAGACAAAGAAAAAGGGGTGGAACCATCCCAGGGAACTTGCGTCCAAGCGTTACATGCGCAAGACGGGGGCCGACGGTTTGGACAGCATAGGTTACGACAAGGATCTGGCTTTCTTGCTGTCCGCCGGAATATATTTTCCGCAAAAGAACAATAATATAGCAAAGGCTTTCAACATAGAAGCTAAGACTTTGGATGGTGGCACGGTTATGGGCAAGTATGCTCCCAAGGTCATCGTCCGACGGAATGGCAATAGTGTTCACATCTTTGCCGACGGGCTGGCCGACCGCAAGGAACATAGGTTTTCGCCGTGGCAACTGAAACTTCTGGGCTTTACTACCGAGTTTACTGATATGCACCTCAATGGCCTGTTCCAGACGGATGGCGGTAGCGAGATATTGTTTACGGACCTGCAACAGCTCTCGATGTCAGTCAGTGCATTGGTGAGAAGCCGGTTTGCAAGGAAGAAGTTCGGCAGTACAGAGCCTTTGGACTGCAAAGCCTATGTCGAGCTGTTCGTTACCGGTCGTGAATACCTTACTGAAGATGAGGCCGAGCAGCTTCGTCAAACGCCCCCGGCCGTATCTGAGGCAGATGTCAAGGCACCGGCGGAGGCTCCTGCGCTTCATCCGGGCATCCGGGAAATTGTGGAACGAACTGAGGCGATGAAGTAGTCCGGAGCCATGCGTCATTATGGTTAGGTTGCTGCCGGCATTGGCCGTGAAGATTAAGAGGGTAGGAGTGGATGTAAATGGGCAGAAGACTCTGTGTCCATGTAACAGATAGCTTGCATACAAAAACAGGAGGCAAACGCCCAAGGGCCTTTGCCTCCTATGTGTAGTTTGGATTCGGTGTGTCCGACTTATGCTTCTGTGATGGGCTCTACACTTACGGTTGAGCGATCCAGACGGCCCTTGCGGAAAGTTACGATACCGTCTGTCAGAGCATACAGGGTGTCATCCTTGCCGATGCCAACATTCTTGCCGGGATAGTGGCGTGTGCCACGCTGACGGACAATAATGTTACCGGCTACGCACTTCTCACCACCGAAAATCTTGATACCGAGTCGCTGTGCTGCTGACTCACGGCCGTTCTTTGAACTACCAACACCTTTTTTATGTGCCATTCTTTGTTCCTCCTGTGATTTTTAGTGATTAAGCAATAACATCCTTGATAGTCAACTCTGTGAACTGCTGGCGATGGCCGTTCAGTTTGCGGTAGCCCTTGCGGCGCTTCTTGTGGAAGACCAGCACCTTGTCGCCCTTTACCAGGGGAGAAACTACCTCGCATATCACCTTGGCACCCTCCACGGTGGGAGCACCTACGGTGACAGCACCATTGTTGTCTACCAACAACACCTTCTCAAACTCAGCAGTCTGGCCTGCCTCTGCACCTACGATGTGGTGCACGAACAGTTTCTTTCCGGCTTCTGCCTTGAACTGCTGACCGTTAATCTCTACGATTGCGTACATTGTTTATATAATTATAACGGGTTTGACCGCCAGGCGGAGCCAACTCGTGACCCTCTTGTTTTGGCCTAAACGGCATAAATCGAGTGCAAAGGTAATGTATTTCTGCGAGTTATGCAAGCATAGCCCGACGAAATATCTACTTTTTGGCGTTATAACGCTTGTTCAGACCGTTTACGATGTCCTTTGTGATGTTGTAGCGGGGGTTGGCGATGAGCAGATTGTCTCCTGCCTTGATCATCACGTAGTCGTACTTCTTGGTTTTGTTGTATATCTTCAGGAAAGCCTGTATGCTGTCGCGTGCCTCCTCGTTGATGCGTGCCTGCTCTTCGTTGAATTCGTTGTTGAGTTTGGCTGCCAATTGTTGGAGTTCCATCTCCTGTTGCTGTATGCTCTGCTGCGCACGCTCCAGTTCGTCGCGGGTCTGGAAGCCGTTGTTCTCGTATTTGCGCTGCATGGTTGCGGCGTTGGACTCCAGCTTGCGCTGCTTCTGCGCCAGGGTGTTCTGGATGTCTGTGCCCTTGCGTGTGAGCACGGCCTCATAGTCCTTGTAGAGCTGGTACTGGCCCATGAGGCTGTCCAGTTCCACGTAAGCTATGCGCAGTCCAGTTGCGTCGGCGCCGGCGCTTTCGGAGGTTGGTGCCTCGTCGCTCTCTTTGCTATTGCCACAGGAAGTTAAGCCCAAGGCTGCAACCATGGCAAGGATGAGATACTTTTTCATTGTCGATGTAGTATGATGTTTTGTTGTTCTTGGCTCTGTTATCGGTCGTCACCGGCGCTCTCCTTCACTCGGTAGGGGCTTTGCTGCCTCATCATGCGGTCCATGCTCTGCACACAGTGGATGCCTTTCTTGCGCATGTCCGGGCTTTGGCCCACATGCAGGCTGCGGAACTTGCCACCTTTCTGCAGAATAATCCGCACGGAGAGCAATAAGATGCTCACTGCACAAATTCCAAGTGTCAGTAGAAGGAGTTTTAACATTTAATTTCGTATATTTGCATGCGTAACGGCATGGTTTCTGATGACAAAGGTAGTGATTATTTGCTAATCCACCAAATAATATCAGACGCCAGTGCGTTATTTCAATGTTAATGCACAAATACATACGTAAGACATGGAGAACTTGAAACCCGCTTCTGTTTTTGAGGCCTTTAGTGAGATAACACGTGTGCCCCGTCCTTCCAAGAAAGAGGACAGGATGATGGAATACCTTCTGGAGGTGGGCCGTAGTCTGGGACTGGAGACTGTACGTGACGAGATAGGTAATGTGGTGATCCGCAAGCCTGCCACTCCCGGCATGGAGGACAAACCCATGCTGGCTTTGCAGAGCCATATGGATATGGTATGCGAAAAGAACAAGGGTGTGGATTTTGATTTTGAGAAGGATGCCATACGGGCATACGTGGATGGCGACTGGCTGAAGGCCAAGGACACCACTTTGGGTGCCGACGACGGCATAGGTTGTGCCATGGAGATTGCGCTGTTGAGGTCAACGGACATTCCCCATGGCCCCCTGGAATGTGTTTTCACACGTGATGAGGAGACCGGCCTGACCGGTGCCGAGAGGATGGCTCCGGACTTCATAAAAAGCCGCTTGATGGTAAATCTCGACAACGAGGACGAGGGCTACATCTTCGTCAGTTGTGCCGGCGGTTGCCGCACCACGGCCACGTTCCATTATCAGGACGAGCCGGCGGAGGAGGATATGTTCTTCGTCAGTCTCACCATCAAGAATCTGACCGGTGGCCATTCCGGTGCGGACATAGACCAGAAACGGGCCAATGCAAACAAGCTGCTGGCGCGTTTCCTCTATCAACAGCAGGAGAAGACCGACCTACGCCTGGCCGACATACAGGCCGGCGGCCTGCACAATGCCATTCCTCGCGAAGCCTCCTGTGTGGTGGCAGTTCCCTATGCCTACAAGGAACAGATACGTGTGGACTGGAACATCTTCCAGGCCAATGTGGAGGAGGAATACCATAGCACGGAGCAGTCCATGCAGTTCCTGCTGGAGAGCACCGAGGCTCCCGGCAGCGTTATCGACAGGCAGACCGGCCGCAACCTCATTCTTGCCCTCCAGGCCGTTTTCAATGGAGTCTTTGCCATGTGCCAGGACATAGCCCTGGTGGAGACCAGCAGCAATCTGGCCAGCATCAACAAGCGCGAGGCCGACCACACCATAGTCATCAATTCCAGCCAGCGTAGCAGCATCCTCAGCGCACGTCACAACGTTGCTGCCGCCGTGCGTGCCGCCTTTGAACTGGCCGGAGCCGAGGTACAGACCGGCGATGGCTATCCCGGATGGCAGATGAACCACAACAGCAAGTTGCTGGAGGTGACAGTGGAGCAGTACAAGACTCTCTTTGGCAAGGAACCCTTCGTGGGCGGCATCCATGCCGGTCTCGAGTGCGGACTCTTCAGCGAGAAGTTCCCAGGCATGGATATGGTCAGCCTTGGCCCCACGATGCGTGGAGTGCACAGCCCCGAGGAGCGTATGTACATTCCCAGTGTGCAGTTGGTATGGGACCACTTACTTGCAATCCTGGCAAACATCTAAACAAGAGGACAAGACTTTGAAGAGAGCCTGTATATATATAATAGGTATGGTGCTGACGTTGCTGGCCGCTTGCGATGACTTCGGCACGTGGACGACAGATACCAATGCACGCCTGACCTTCGGGCGCGATACGGTCAGTTTCGATACTTTGGTCACTACCGTCAGCAGCAGCACCCAACGCCTGCTGGTCTATAATCGCAACAAGGACGGGCTTCGTATCAGCGAGGTCCGCCTGAAGCATGCCTCCGGCAGTCTGTTCCGTGCCAACGTGGACGGACAGTTCCTGCAGGGTGGGGTAGGCCATGACTTCGAGGTGCCGGGCGACGACAGCATCTTTGTCCACATCGAGGTGACACTGCCCGATTCCGATGCCGACACTGTCACGCAGTATACCGACAGCCTGTGCTTCCAGCTGGAGAGCGGCCGGGTGCAATATGTGGTGCTGCATGCCGGAGGCCGTGATGCCCTGCATTGGCATGGCGTAAAGGTGATAGAGCGTGATACTGCGCTGCAGAGCCGCAGGCCTGTGATCATATACGACAGCCTGTATGTGTCGGCCGGTACCACCCTGACGGTGGAAGCCGGCACGCAACTGTATTTCCATCAGCATGCCTCCATGTGTGTGGATGGCACGCTCCGTGTCAACGGCACGCTGGACGCCCCTGTGGTGTTTCGCGGCGACAGGACGGGCAACCTGTTCTATTATCTTCCCTACGACAACACTCCGCAGCAGTGGGGTGGGGTGTATCTTCATGGCTCGGGACACAAGCTCAACTATCTGGACCTGCACAGCAGCACCTTCGGCATAGTGGCCGAGGATACTGATATGGAACTGGCCAACTGTGTGATACACAATACCGGAGGCAATGCCCTGTGGGTCAAGAATTGCCGAGTGAAGGCATATAATACCCAGATAAGCAACGCCTTCGGTGACTTGTTCCATATGATAGGCGGCGATGCCGAACTGACCTTCTGCACCCTGGCACAGTTCTACAACTTCGATGCTGCCAGGGGCTTTGCACTGTGCCTGCGCGATTACGATGTGGAGTATGAGGACACCATGTTCTATGATATCACGAGGGCGGATTTCCGCAACTGTGTCATCAATGGTTATGGCGAGGATGTCATATCCGGCAGCTTCATCAAGGAGAAGAACTTCGGCGACTCCGTGCGTTATCGCTTCGAGCGATGCTTTCTGAACACCGTCTACAGCGACGGTGATTCGGCCCGCTTCATACGCAACATCTACGAAGACCCGAAGGACACCATGTCCTATGGTCGCCAGTTCCTGCTGTTCGACACGTGGGCACGCCTTTACGACTTTACGCCCGATACTTTGGCACACTTCTGCGACAGTGCCGATGTGCAGTGGACAGACCTCTATCCTGTAGACCGTCTGGGCCGGAGCCGCCGCACGGAGGACGGCGCCGACATAGGCGCATACGAGAATGACCAACGCCGGCCACAAGCAAAAAAGAATAGATGAAGGTAACCCTGTTGGTCGTGGGCAAGACCACCGACAAGCACATCATAGCCCTGATTGACGAGTATCTGGCACGACTGAAGCACTACCTGCCGGTGGATGTGGAGGTGATACCGGAGCTGCGTCAAACCTCAGCCTTGTCCGAACAGCAGCAGAAGGAGCAGGAGGCCTCCTTGATACTGGGGCGCATACGTCCGGGCGACAGGGTGGTCCTTCTGGACGAACACGGAGTGGAGAGGCGAAGTGTGGATTTCGCCTCGTGGATGCAGAAGAAGATGCTGGGCGGCACCAAGCGCCTGCTCTGTATAGTGGGAGGCCCCTATGGCTTTGCCCGGCCCGTCTACGACAGGGCGGACGAGAAGATATCCCTGTCCCAGATGACCCTGTCGCACCAGATGATACGCCTTCTCTTTGTGGAACAGGTGTATCGTGCCATGACCATATTGAGCGGCGAGCCGTATCATCACGAATGAATTACCAAGAACAAATAATACAGATACAAGCATGTTAAGCGTACAAGAATTGAACGACAAGCTCATCGACCTGGCTTTCAGCGAGGATATCGGTGACGGAGACCACACTACCCTCTGCTGCATACCGGCGGACAACATGGGCGAGAGCAAGCTCCTGATCAAAGAGGAGGGTATCTTTGCCGGAGTGGAGATAGCCAAGCAGGTATTCCATCGCTTCGACCCCACACTGGAGGTGGAAGTGTACATTCAGGACGGTACCCACGTGAAGCCCGGCGACATCGTCATGAGTGTCAAGGGCAAGGAACAGAGTCTGTTGCAGACCGAGCGCCTGATGCTCAACATCCTGCAGCGCATGTCCGGCATAGCCACCATGACGCACAAGTACCAGCAGGCCCTGATAGATGCCGGCACCAAGACGCGCGTCCTGGACACCCGCAAGACCACACCCGGCATGCGCATGCTGGAGAAGGAGGCCGTGAAGATAGGCGGAGGTATGAACCACCGCATAGGACTCTTTGACATGATCCTGCTGAAGGACAATCACATCGACTTCTGTGGCGGCGTGCACAATGCCATCAGCCGTGCCAAGCAGTACTGCAAGGAGCATGGCAAGGATCTGAAGATCGAGTGCGAGGTGCGCAACTGGAGGGAACTGGAGGAGGCTTTGGCCGAGGGATGCGACCGAATAATGTTCGACAACTTCACCCCCGAGGACACGCGCAAGGCCGTGGAGCTGGTGGCGGGCCGTGCCGAGACCGAGTCAAGCGGTGGCATCACCTTCGAGACAATGATTCCCTATGCCAAGGCCGGCGTGGACTTCATCAGCTTCGGTGCCCTCACTCACAGTGTCAAGGGACTGGACATGAGCTTCAAGGCCGCCGGTTCCGACAAACTGATCGTCAAGTAGGCCGCCGCGCCTCCATGTGCCTTATGCTACAGAAACATTACGAAACACATGGGCGCATCTCTCTCCCGGGATGTGGCATCTCGGGGTGGCACATATATAATATAACAACAACACACCTATGCGAAAGATTTTAACAACCCTTTGTCTGTTCCTTGCCGCTGTGGCGGCCATGCCTTGCACCAATCTGATCGTTGGCAAGAAGGCATCCAAGGACGGCAGCGTCATCATCAGTTACAGCAGCGACAGCTATGGCATGTTCTCCTCGCTCTACTACAAGCCCGCGGGCAAGCATGTCAAAGGAACCATGAGACAGTTGTACGACTATGAGAGCAGCAACTATTTGGGCGAAATACCCGAGGCCGAGGAGACATACCGGGTTACCGGCTTCCTCAACGAGCATCAGCTCAGCATCATGGAGACAACCTTTGGCGGACGCTCCGAGTTGGAGGGCGGGCTTGGCATAATGGACTACGGTTCGCTGATGTATGTTGCCCTGGAACGTTGCAAGACAGCGCGAGAGGCCATTCTCCTCATTGACGAGCTTTGCCAGAAGTATGGCTACCGTTCCAGCGGCGAGAGCTTCTCCATCGCCGACAAGAACGAAGTGTGGATTATGGAGCTGATAGGTAAGGGCAAGGAAGAGATTGGTGCAGTGTGGGTGGCACGCCGTGTGCCCGACGACATGATATGCGGTCATGCCAACCATAGCCGCATACGTCAGTTCCCTCTGAAGGATAAGGAGAACTGCCTCTACTCCAAGGACGTCATCTCTTTTGCCCGTAAGAAGGGCTACTTCGACGGCAAGGACAAGGACTTCTCTTTTTCCGCTGCCTATGCCCCCACAGATTTTGGCGCACAGCGCTATTGCGAGGCGCGTGTATGGAGTTTCTTCAACAAGTGGGCTGCCGAGGATATGAAGCCATATCTCCCTTATGCCATGGGCGAGGACATCAATCCCGAGACCAAACAGCCTGTGGACGGTATGCCTCACGAGATGCCCCTGTGGGTGAAGCCCAAGCAGCTTCTCAGCGTCCAGGATGTCAAGGATATGATGCGCGACCACTACGAGGGTACTCCCATGGACATCTCCACGGGATTGGGCGGTCTGCCATGGAACATGCCTTACCGCGTGACCCCGCTGTCATACAAGGTGGACGGTAAGGAGTATTTCAACGAGCGCCCCATCAGCACCGTACAGTCCAGCGCCATATATGTGGCACAGATGCGCGACTGGTTGCCGGACTACATTGGCGGCCTCCTTTGGTTTGGCAATGATGATGCCAATATGGTGGCCCTCACTCCGGTTTACTCATGCCTGGAGTCCGTACCCGAGTGCTACAGTTCCAAGTTGGCCAATGCCACTACATTCAGCTTCCGCAACGCCTATTGGATGTGCAACTGGGTGAGCAACATGGTCTACTACCGCTACGACCTGCTTTTCCCCGAGTTGAAGGCCGTTCGCGACAAACTGGAAAAGGACTTCAACAGTGTGCAGGACTACATGGAGAAGAAGGCAGGTGAGATGTCTGAGGCCGAGGGCAAGAAGTTCCTCAGCGACTACAGCCTCCGCATGGCCGGCATGATGATGGACGAGTGGATGCAACTGGCTCAGAAGCTCATAGTCAAATACAATGACATGTGTGTCAAGAAGGTGGACGAGAACGGCGACTATATCCTCACCCCCGGTGGCGAGCCTGTCTCACCCCTGCGTCCCGGCTATCCCGAGCCTTATGCCCGCAAGATGGTGGAGGAATCCGGCGACAAGTATTTGGTTAAGTAAGTCTTGCCTATATCCCTTATTGTGAGATAAGCCTACAGACCCGACAAAACGTCGGGTCTGTAGGCTATGTTATTATTTCCATGTAGCCATTCTAAGCAAGCCGCCTCATTTTGAATGGTTATTGGCATTTCTCCTTTGTAGGACAAGGCTGACTGGTTGACTTTGTTGGTTCAAATGTTATAGCCCGTTATTGTAAACATGCACAATCGTGCATCAATCGGTACTGTCTAACTCGGGGCTATACACCTTGTCCAAAGCTTATCTTTTATTCTATATTCTATTATGCCGATTTTATCGCTCAAATAGTCGGATAAATCAGCAAAATAAACTATATTTGCACCATCGTAATCGAGATTACAGGCTTGCGCAAGCTCAACCAAAGCATATGTTTGGTGAAACACAACCCTGTATTTCGATGCAGCTAATAACACGTAAAAAAGGAGGTCAAGAAACAGACAGACAACGAAAGGAGCGCAAAAGGGAACAGGCACCCGGAAGAGAGTGGCATCCCACAGGTTGAGAATAGAAAACTCCGCTCAGACATGTGCGGTAAAATAACAAACCGAAAGAGTGTCTCCATTCAGAAAACTTGAAATGAACAAATAAACATATTGAGCTTTTAGCTCTTGTTCTCTTCATTCCGAATACCGCCAATATTCAAAACGTACGAGAACAAGCAGACTGGAAGTTCACGCTGATAGGGCGTGGACTATTCTATGCTTGTTGTACGTGTAGGTCACTTGGCGGTAACCTGGAATGAAGGCAAGCAGAAGAATGGTTGCACGCCTTTATCATGAACTATTAAAGAAAGACAATGAAAACATTTAGATTTTTTGGTATGGTAGTGGTTGCCATACTGTTGAGCTTAAATTTTATAGCATGTTCAGACGATGACGGACCTGGTAATGGTTCCTCGCTGGCTGGAACTACGTGGAAAATTGTATCCGTTGCCGCTCAAGACAATGGGTGGTGGGGAGGCTTCGAGGGCTCTTTTGTTACTTTCAAAAGCGACGGTTCTGTAGTATTAGGTCCAGACGATGACTGGAGCTACGCAACATGGTCATTGAATGAAGGTGTCTTGAAAATCACATTTGGAGAAGAAATTCCTGATGAAATTCTCGTAGGTAAAATCATATTTGATGGGAATACTGCAACATGGCACTGTTATGGGGAAGACGTCAACGACAGTTATGAAGATAATACCAAGTATTATGCAATTCTTACACTGCGGAAACAATAACTGAATTTATTACCGGTAAGTAGGTTATCGTATAGTAATTGGTTAAAGTTACACAGTGCCCCATGATTATCAACTTTTAGGACTTATTGCTTCGCACGAACTAACATATTTAGGACCATCCGAAATATGGAGTGATGCCGGCAATGGGCGAGCTGTATAGCGTTATCATGCTGTATGATAACATGCATCCGTGTGAGGTGATGCACACAGAATAGACTCAGCCAATAACATCAGATGGAGCTTCTTGATTGAGCCATAAAGTTTGTACGCCTCCGAAAGTCCAGTAGAAACGCGGACGAGAGTCTAATAGAGTCACGGGCGAGAGTCTAATAGAGTCAAGCCCCCGACTCCAGTAGAGTCAGAAATACGTGTCTCGCAACGGCCTGCCTTCGATCTCATTTTTGCTCTTTGGGGATTTGGGGTGTCACATCAAATGTCGGATGAACCCATATTTAACGTAAATTCGACGAATTCAAAATTAAACGAGCTGTGTATCCAATGTGCGTTGTACACTGATACACGGCTTGTTCGTGAACATGCTATTGAGTTACATATCTTCTACAGATAGTCCTCTATAAGTAATATCGTACCCCTTAAAGGAACAGACGGTTTTGAAGAACAATTCTGCTTTGGCCTTTAAGATGCTTGCATCAAAGTTTTTCGCTTGTCGTTTAACCTCAATAAATTCAATCCTGTTATCCAGCTCATCCTCGGCAACAATATCAATCTCGTGTTCGCCTTTTCGGTCATGCCAATATCCGAGGTGGGTGTAGCTTCCAGATTCTTTCAGCACTTCATTAAAGTAACGTTCTCAATCAAAAAAACTCATATCTATAGGTTATATCGTAATGTCCATTACCGTAACAGTGGTTACGATGGCGCAAAAATATAAATGTTATTCGTATAATGAATTCGGCTTTTTTATAGGCTTTGCTGCAAATACGTGTATTCTACATTCCTACGCGATGACTGTCGTGCTATGGTTGTGTCAATGTTCTTGCTGGCATCTGCTAACTTCTTTGATGCCGGCTTGTAAGGGAGACCGAACTTGTTCGTGAGGCTTTCTTGCTTGGGCTCAAAGTTGGTTACGTCCACCTCCGTGCTCTGCGCCGGAATGAGTTGCTTTCGGTATTTCCTGTATTTGCAGTTGTGAATTCGTGAATATTTACCTGTGAATTCGTGTTGTCACAGGTCGATATTCGTGAATAAGCAACCTGTTGTTTAGAGGCTTCAAAGTCTTTTCCCGATTTGGGTTGAAATGTTGCGCCGGACAGTGTGACGGAACGGTGCCATCGAAGCAAAATGACCTGTTGGCGTAGGTATGGTGCATACTTCTTGTTAATAAAGGTTAACACTTGCTTGCCCCAATGACAATAGTACCCAAAAAGCAGTATCTTTGCAGTGAAAATGTAAAGTCCACATGGCAAAACCGACCGATATAGAATGTAGCGGTTGCAAGATATCCATGTTTTGCAGCCGCAAGAACAAGGAGACATCCCAGCCTTGCGACACCAATCTGCGCGCCGTGGGGGTGGCTTTTGTTATCCCGCTGGTGTGCATCGTCTTGGTGCTTGCACTGGCCCACGGCAGGATGGGCGAGGGCTGGACGGCGTTGGTTGTCCTGGGCATGTTGGCGTTGTATTTCCTCGGCATCTGGCTGTGGAAGCCCGATTTCAGCGGCGGGGGCAAGTGAGGACACAGGGCACATCCCCCGGCCATACATTATATATATGGGGGGCAGGGGTGCCCGTCAATGGCAAAAAGGTAAATCATTAAAACAATTATAGACCTATGAACGTAATTTTAATTGCAGTAATCGTGCTTGGCGTGGTAGGACTGGTATCGGCAGTGGTATTGTTCCTGGCCTCCAAGAAGTTTGCTGTGTGGGAGGATCCCCGTATCAAGCAGGTTTCCGAAGTCCTGCCCCAGGCCAACTGTGGCGGTTGCGGCTATCCCGGCTGCTCCGGCTTCGCTTCGGCATGTGTCAAGGCGGCCGAGGGCGGAGATCTCAGCGGACTGAACTGCGCACCAGGCGGTCAGGCTGTCATGGAGAAGGTCGCCGACATCCTGGGACTGGCCGTCTCGGCTGCTGCCCCCAAGGTTGCAGTGGTGCGTTGTCAGGGTACCTGTGACGTGCGTCCCCACGGAGTGGAGTTCGACGGTGCACACTCTTGCCGCATCCAGAACATGACCGGCATGGGTGAGACCCAGTGCCAGTACGGTTGTTTGGGCGAAGGCGACTGTGCCAGCGCATGTCTCTTCGGGGCCATCAGCGTCAATCCCGCCACTCGTATCGCCGAGGTGGACGAAAGCAAGTGTACCGGTTGCGGCGCTTGTGCCAAGGCCTGTCCGCGCAACGTTATCGAGCTAATCCCTCAGGGGCCTAAGAACCGCAAGGTGGTGGTCCTCTGCAACAACCAGGACAAGGGCGCTCTGGCCACCAAGGAGTGCAAGGTCAGCTGCATAGGCTGTGGCAAGTGTGTGAAGGTGTGCGACAAGTTCGAGGCCATCACTTTGGGCACCAACTTGGCTCACATCGACCCTGACAAGTGTAAGATGTGCCGTAAGTGCGAGGAGGTCTGTCCGCGTGGCGCCATCAAGGCTTTCAACTTCCCTCCGCGCAAGCCTAAGGCCGAAGCTCCGGCCGCTGTTACTGCTGCACCCAAGCCGGCATCGGCTGCCGCTCCCAAGGAGACTGTCGTTCCTGCGGCAGAAAAGCCAATGGATAACACCAAACAAAACGAGACTGCAGAATGAAGACATTTAGAATAGGCGGTGTGCATCCCGCCGAAAACAAACTGAGTGCTGGCAGCCACATACGCGAGGCAGCTCTGCCCAAGCAGGCTGTCTTCAGCATGTTCCAGCACATTGGCGCTCCAGCCAAGCCCGTGGTGAAGAAGGGCGACGTGGTTAAGGTGGGCACCCTTTTGGGCGAGGCCGGCGGCTTTGTCAGCGCGCCCATATACTCCAGCGTCAGCGGCAAGGTCAGCAAGGTGGACGTTGCCTTGGATTCCAGCGACACACGCCGCATGGCCGTCTATGTGGACGTAGAAGGTGATGAGTGGGAGGAATCCATAGACCGTAGCACCGATTTGGTGCGCCTGGAGGACCGTCCCGACCTGGATGCCAAGACCATTGTGGAGAAAATAAAGCAGGCCGGCATAGTTGGCATGGGCGGTGCAACCTTCCCCTGCCACGTCAAGTTGTGTCCGCCCCCGGGTCAGAAGGCCGAGTGCGTCATTATCAATGCCGTGGAGTGTGAGCCGTACCTCACCGCCGACCACAGCCTGATGCTGGAGAAGGCCGATGAAATTCTCGTTGGCGTCACCCTCATAATGAAGGCAGTAGGCGTTGAGCGCGGCTACATAGGTATAGAGAACAACAAGCCGGATGCCATTCGCCTGATGCAGGAAAAGGCCGGCAAGTATCATCGTGGCATAGAGGTTGTGCCTCTGAAGGTACGCTATCCTCAGGGTGGCGAGAAACAGTTGATAGACGCTGTCATAGGCCGTCAGGTTCCTGCACCTCCTGCCATCCCCATCAACGTAGGTGCCGTTGTGCAGAACGTGGGTACGGCCTTTGCCATTTACGAGGCCGTGATGAAGAACAAGCCACTTATCTCACGCGTCATCACCGTCACCGGCAAGAGTGTGCAGAAGCCTTCCAATCTGTTGGCACGTCTTGGCACACCGCTTTCCCAGCTCATCGACGAGTGCGGTGGCCTGCCTGCTGATACGGGCAAGATTATCGGCGGCGGTCCCATGATGGGCAAGGCCTTGATCTCCTTGGACATTCCCATGACCAAGGGCTCCAGCGGCCTGCTGGTGATGACCGAAAAGGAGGCACGTCGTGCCGAGCCCGATCCCTGTATACGCTGCGCCAAGTGCGTGGGAGCCTGTCCCATGGGGCTGGAACCCTTCCTGTTGGCACAGCTCAGTTCACAGCACATGTGGGACGAGGCTGAGCACGAGGCTATCGTATCCTGCATAGAGTGTGGCTCATGTGCGTTCACCTGTCCCAGTCACCGTCCTCTGTTGGACCACATTCGTTTGGGCAAGACAACGGTCATGGGAATCATACGCGCCAGGGCTGCCAAGAAATAAAGCTTACATCTATGAACCTTTGAATATACAAGACAATGTCAAATAGATTAGTTGTTTCACTTTCACCACATGTGCATTCCGGCGACAGTGTGCGGAAGAACATGTACGGCGTGTGCCTGGCCTTGGCGCCAGCCATGATTGCCAGTCTCTACTTCTTTGGCTTGGGCGCCGCCGTGGTCATGCTGTCAAGCATCATCGCATGTGTGTTTTTCGAGTGGTCTATCACCAAGTTCATACTCAAACGTGAGAGGAGCACCGTCATGGACGGCTCGGCCATTCTCACCGGCATCCTGCTGGGCTTCAACATGCCCTCCAATCTGCCCATCTGGATTATCGTCATAGGTGCTTTGGTGGCCATTGGCGTGGGCAAGATGACCTTCGGCGGCCTGGGGCAGAATCCTTTCAATCCCGCCTTGGTGGGCCGTGTGTTCCTGCTTATATCATTTCCGGCACAGATGACCACGTGGCCTGTGAGCGGCAGTGTGGAATACCTCGACGCGCAGACTGGTGCCACTCCGCTGTCCATCATGAAGTGGGCCATACAGTCGGGTGATGCATCGGCACTGAAGGACCTGCCTTCCTCCATGGACATGTTCCTTGGCATGCACGGCGGTGCACTGGGCGAGGTGTCTGCCCTGTTGTTGTTGCTTGGTTGCGTCTTCATGATAGTCCGTAAGATTATCACGTGGCATATTCCTGTCAGCATACTTGGCACCGTGGCCATACTCAGTGCTATCCTGCCTGTGGCCAATCCCGTCTATGCCAATCCCGTGGCCGTACTCTGTGGCGGCGGTCTGATGTTGGGCGCATGCTTCATGGCTACGGACTATGTCACATCTCCCATGGCTCCCAAGGGCCAGATTATCTACGGCGTGGCCATCGGTGCCCTTACCGTGATTATCCGTAACTGGGGCTCATATCCCGAGGGCATGTCCTTTGCCATCCTCATCATGAATGCATTCACTCCCCTCATCAATACATATTGCAAGCCCCGTCGCTTTGGCGAGGTTGCCGGAAAGGAGGCCAAGAAATGAAGAAGATAGAATCTACATGGTACAACATGGCCATCGTGCTGACATTGATATCAGTAATTGCGGGTGCCGCTTTGGCCTATGTCAACGAACTGACCAAGGGGCCCATAGCCGAGATACAGCAACGCAATGAGGCTCAGGCAATCAAGACCGTGCTTTGCGACGACAATGCCGTCATTACGGACACCATAACCAACGGTGATGTGGTCGTGTATATGACCGAGAATGGTGCTGCTGTCAAGACCACCGACCCTCTGAACGGCAGCTTCGGCGGCGGTCTCACCATTATGGTTGGCCTGGACCGCAAATTCCAGGTGCTGGGCTACACCGTATTGCTTTCCAATGAGACTCCAGGGCTTGGTGCCAAGGCCGGCGAGTGGTTCCAGAAAGGCGGTCGTGGTGAGATTATCGGCAAGAAGGCCGGTCAGTTGGCTACCACCAAGGACAATGGTGAGATAGATGCCATCACGGCCAGCACCATTACGTCACGTGCTTTCCTGCGTGCAGTGAACAATGCCTATGCCGAGTATTCCAAGGCCTTGGACGAGGGCGATGGCACGGATGTGCACACCGTTGCAACGGCAATCAAGATGAAATAACATAAGGAGGACAACGATATGAATCAACTGAAAGTACTTTGGAACGGTATTATCAAGGAGAATCCCACCTTTGTTCTCCTTTTGGGCATGTGTCCAACGCTGGGCACCACCAGCTCTGCCTTGAACGGCATGTCCATGGGTTTGGCCACGACGGCCGTGCTCATCTTCTCAAACTTCATCATCTCGCTCATCAAGAACCTTGTTCCCGACATGGTGCGCATCCCGTCGTTTATCGTCGTGATTGCCTCGCTGGTGACCGTATTGCAGATGGTAATTAAGGCATTCGCTCCCGAGATAGATGCCTCACTCGGCCTGTTCATCCCCCTGATTGTGGTCAACTGCATCATACTGGGACGTGCCGAGGCATTCGCAGCCAAGAACAATCCCATCAGCTCCATCTTCGATGGCATTGGCATGGGTCTTGGTTTCACCCTCGGTCTTACGCTCCTTGGTGCAGTGCGCGAGATATTGGGCACCGGCAAAATCTTCTCGCTGACCATCTTCCCAGACAGCTATGGTGCCTTGGTCTTCGTACTGGCCCCCGGTGCGTTCATCGCCTTGGGCTACCTTATTGCGATAGTTAACAAACTCAAGAACTAATAACACTACAGAGTCTTATGGCATACATACTTATATTCATCACGGCGATATTCGTCAACAATATCGTGCTGAGTCAGTTCCTGGGCATCTGTCCTTTCTTGGGTGTCAGCAAGAAGGTGGAGACTGCCCTGGGCATGGGCGCCGCAGTGGCCTTTGTACTCACGCTGGCCACCATCGTTACTTATCTGATCCAAGTCTATGTGCTCAATGCCTACGGTTTGGAGTATCTGCAGACCATAGCCTTTATCTTGGTGATTGCCGCTTTGGTGCAGATGGTGGAGATTGTTCTGAAGAAGGTTTCACCCTCCCTGTATCAGGCTTTGGGTGTCTTCCTGCCCTTGATTACCACCAACTGCTGTATACTTGGCGTGGCCATCCTCGTGGCAAATGGAACCTACAACACGCAAGGCTTGGAGCCTAACCTCCTCACAGGTGTTGTTTTCGCCATCGCTACAGCCCTTGGCTTTGCACTCGCCATGGTAATCTTTGCCGGCATCCGCGAACACCTCTCAATGATGAACATTCCCCGCGGCATGCAGGGTATGTCCATTGCTTTGGTTACCGCCGGCCTCCTTGCCATGGCCTTCATGGGATTCTCCGGCGT
>DBLZ01000055.1:51281-51851 GCA_002297545.1 Prevotellaceae bacterium UBA711
TTCATGGGATTCTCCGGCGTAGATGCAGGTCTGGCCAAGGCACTCGGGCTGTGATGTCCTTTTGGAACATCAGTTAACAGATATTTTTCTAAGATACCCGCCCGGCAAGATGTTGATTATGAGTCTACGTTTTGCCGGGCGGGAGTTTTTATTGTGTGGATACGCTATAGTGCCATGTGTGGCGGTATTCTTTGTTTGCCATGGGCTGTGGCCTAACGGTCACTGTTCTATGTGGAGCCGCAGGATGCGTGTTGTTTGCGTGGTGATGCGGTAACGATGATCTATCTCTCTGCCCACGAGCCATACGATGGCATCGGTGGCGGTGTCGTAGGCAACCAGTTGGGCCTGTTTGGCAAGGAGGTTGACCTTGCGGTCTGTGAGGTAGTCGCTCAGCAGTTTTGTGCCGTTGGTCATGCCATAGGGCCGGAAACGGTCTCCGGAACGTAGCGGGCGCAACTGTAATGAGCCACTGATGCTGTCCGCATCAATGAAGGCTTTTGACTTATCCAGGAAGTCTTTGATACCAGGACGTTACTTGGGCGCAAGGAGTTCGACCACGAGGGAAGGGCT
>DBLZ01000020.1:0-151 GCA_002297545.1 Prevotellaceae bacterium UBA711
ATATCCTGACCTTCGGCCTCGCTTTCCTGGAAACCACGGCCAACCCTTTCATCCTCTCCCTTGGCTCCAAGGAGACATCCACACGTCGCCTCAACCTGGCCCAGGCCTTCAATCCACTGGGCTCGCTGTCAGGCATGGCAGTGGCCTCGCT
>DBLZ01000020.1:493-840 GCA_002297545.1 Prevotellaceae bacterium UBA711
ATAGTGTTGCCCGCCCTGCAATCCGATGCACGCGACGCCACTGGCAAGACCATATTCGCCACACTCAGCGAGGCAGAAAAAGCCGGCATACGCCTGCACGACCTGGCCGTCATCCGCGACCCCTACGTCATCCTGGGTGTAGTGGTGCTGATCATGTTCCTGATTATCGCATTGAAGAAAATGCCACAGGTCTCCACCGAAACTCATCAGGGTTCCGCCAAGACCACCCTGCAACACCTTTGTCGCAACAGCATATACCGCGAGGGCGTGGTGGCACAGATGTTCTACGTGGCCGCACAGATCATGGTATGGACATTTATCATACAGTACGCCGACAATCTGGGCAT
>DBLZ01000020.1:1163-1394 GCA_002297545.1 Prevotellaceae bacterium UBA711
AGTACGCCGACAATCTGGGCATCAACAAGGCCACGGCGCAGAACTACAACATCTTTGCCATGGTTATGTTCCTGTGCGGACGATTTCTCAGCACCTTCCTGATGAAGTATCTCAACTCACGTCTGCTACTGACCATCTTTGGCATTGGAGCTGCGATATGCACCATCGGAGCCATCTGCATCGTCGGCGAATACGGCCTGTACTGTCTGGTGGCCATATCGGCATTCATGT
>DBLZ01000020.1:1707-4664 GCA_002297545.1 Prevotellaceae bacterium UBA711
CATGTCGCTCATGTTCCCCACCATATATGGCATAGCGCTGGAAAACGTGGACAACAATGACACATCCCTTGGTGCAGCTTTTCTGGTAATGGCCATCGTAGGCGGCGCCATAATGCCTCCCTTACAAGGCAAAATCATAGACATGCAGACAATTGCCGGGCACCCGGCCGTAAACGTATCTTTCGCACTCCCGCTTCTATGCTTCTGTATCATCACAATCTATGGCATAAGATCATACCACAAGTTGGCAGGCAGAACAAAGTAACAGGAAACAGCATCCCACAAGTCAAGCATAAAAGCCTTGGGGATGCTGTTTTCCGTATGTAGCCACAATTTAGGCAAGCCCCCCGGCATAAAGCAGCCGACCCTCAGCTGGCGCAGGCAACGGACAACGGATTGGAGATGTCCCTCCCATGGCCATGGCGCACACGCCCCACGGTAATGTGGGCGAAAGAACCGGTTTATTCAATTTAACAAACCGGTTTATTGAAGCTGATAAACCGGTTCATGCAAAAGAATAAACCCATTCATGCAACTTACTATATACATGGCATATACATGCACTACACCAAGCGCAGCCTTGAGCCTCGCAGCGTCCGAGGGCCAATCCAGTGTAAACCGCCTGCACATTATCCACAGCACGGGAATCTGCTTCGGCATGACGTTCAGGCCATAAAATATGTTAAAGCATTAAACCACTGTAGGCACAACCCATCTTATAAATGGCAAATCGCAAGCAAAAAGATGAAACACATGACATCTTTCCACAGTGTGGACGCATCAACCTATGATTATATTCACTAACTTTGCCATCCGTAATATATGCCAACATATTATTTCATCACATACAGAACCATGATTAGAAAAGTTCTATTTGCTGCTACGCTGCTGTGCGCCACAGGAGCATGGGCAGAGCCATGGACGCTGCGCGACTGCATCCAGCATGCCATGCAGAACAACATCTCCATCCGCCAGAACCGCATAAACGAGGAAAGCGGCGAGGCTACTTTGACTCAAAACCGTTACGCCCTGTGGCCCTCGCTAAGCTTCAGCACCTCACACGGAGTGAGCTACCGACCAGGACAGGACACAGAAACCAATCGCGTGGAGAACTCGGAAATAGTTGCCGCCAGCAACACCACCGTGAACAGTTCCTATGGTATCAGCATGAACTGGACCGTATGGAACGGAGGCATCAACCACAAAAACGTGGAGGCACAGAAGGTCAGCAACGAAATCAGTCGTCTGACCACGGAGACCAGCGAACTGAGCATACAGGAACAAATCGTCCAGCTGTACGTACAGATAATGTACACGCGCGAGGCCGTAAAGGTGAACCAGTCCTTGGTGACCACGGCAGAAGCCCAGTATCAAAGGGGCGAAGAAATGTTCCGCGAGGGACAAATGGCCAAGGCCGATCTGATACAGTTGGAGGCACAGTTGGCCAGTGCACGCTATGACGTGGTCAACAGCCAAAGCCAGGTGGACAACTACAAACGCCAGCTTAAGAACCTCCTACAGCTGGACATGAACACCGACTTCGACATCGCGGGTGACATACCAGCCGACGAGAGGGCAACGGAGACCATCCCCGAGGCTCAGGAAGTATACCAGCAGGCTCTGCTGACCCGTCCGGAGATAAAGAGCGCCGAGAAAAGCATAGAAAGCGCCAACCTGCAGTACAGCATAGCCAAACGCGGACTCTACCCCACCATCGGCATCAATGCCGGCATCTCCGACAGCCACAACACGGCCAGCAAAAGCAATGTAGGCAGTCAGATGAAGAATAACCTAAACATGAGCGCCGGCGTGAGTCTGAGCGTGCCCATTTGGGACCAGAAGAGAGCCAGCACCAACAAGCAGAAGGCACGCCTGCAGAAGACGTCGGCACAACTGGATCTACAGGATAAGAAGAACGAACTGTCCAGTACCGTAGAACGTCTGTGGCTGGATGCAAGCAGCGGGCAGCAACGTTTTATCTCTGCCGAGGCCAAGAGCAAGAGCCAGAAGGCCAGCTATGAACTGGTGAACGAACAGTTCCAAAACGGTCTGAAGAACGTTGTGGACGTACTGCAGAGCCGCGACAATATCCTTTCCGCCGAACAGGACAAGCTCCAGAGCAAGTACACCACATTGCTGAACATACAGCTGCTCAAGTTCTACAAGGGTGAGGAGCTGGATCTCTGATTCCACAGTCCACGCCCTGTATTTATATAGCATCAACATTTAGACAAAGATATGAAGAAGACATTTCTAACGGCATTAGCCGCCATGGCCGTATTGGCCGGTTGCGAGAGCGGCCCGAAATTTGAATGCACCGAAAGCGAAGTGACACAAGAGGACATTACCACCAGTGTGACCGCCACAGGTACGATAGAACCCGTCACCAGCGTACAGGTGGGTACACAGGTGTCAGGCATAGTGAACAAGTTATATGTGGACTACAACAGTGTGGTAAAGGCCGGACAGGTGATTGCCGAACTGGACCGCACCAACCTGATCTCCGAACTGGAAAGCGCCACGGCACAGTTGCGTAGCGCTGAAAGTGACCTGGAATACCAGAAGACCAATCACGAAAGATACAAGAAACTGTACGACAAAGGCCTGGTGTCTGCCGACGACTATGAGAAGGCGCGCCTGGCCTACCTGCAGACCGTACAGACCGTGGCCCAGCGCAAGGAAAGCGTTAAGAAAGCCCGCACCAACCTTGGCTACGCCACCATCACCAGCCCCATAGACGGCGTGGTGCTGAGCAAGGAGGTGGAGGAAGGCCAGACCGTGGCTTCAAGTTTCAACACCCCCACACTCTTCAACATTGCCCAGGACCTGACACAGATGCGTGTGATTGCCGACGTGGACGAGGCCGACATAGGCGAGGTTCGTGAGGGCCAGCGCGTCAGCTTCACTGTTGATGCTTTCCCAGGCATTAACTTCGAGGGCGAGGTGCAGCAGGTTAG
>DBLZ01000050.1 GCA_002297545.1 Prevotellaceae bacterium UBA711
GCACGACCCCAAGAGCGGCGAGGTGAGCAGTGGTTACCGTGAGAAGGGCTACCTGCCGGAGGCCGTGCTGAACTTCCTGGCCCTGTTGGGCTGGAACCCCGGTGAGGAGGGCTCTGAGATGATGTCCCTGGACGAGATGGTGGGCTTGTTCGACCTGAGCAAGTGCTCCAAGAACGGTGCCAAGTTCGACTATGTCAAAGCCGCATGGTTCAACCATCAGTATATGATACGCCGCGAGGACATAGAGTGGGCGCCTGAGTTTGGCAAGGTCTTGGCCGCACATGGCATTACCGCTACACCGGAGCAGATGGCCGAGGTGGTGCGCATGATGAAGATGAAGGTGGTGGAGTACACCGACGGACAGGGCAACAAGAAGAAGCGCAACATCAGTTTCCCTTCCGACCTGTGGCCTCTGACCAAGTTCTTTTTTGTGGCTCCGGCCGGGTTCAATCGCGAGGACAAGTTCGTACGCAAGAACTGGCAGGAGGGCAGTACGGCCTCCGAGATGCAGAGCTTTGCCGCTGTCCTGGAAACCGTGACCGACTGGACGGCAGAAGGTATCAAGGCCGTGTGCGATCCATGGGTGACCGAGAACCAGCTGAAGCCTTGGAACGCATGGCGCGTATGCCTGGTGGGCGAGGGACAAGGTCCCGACATGTATGAACTGGCAGCCTTCTTGGGCAAGGACGAGACCCTGCGCCGCATGCGCTTTGCCATAGAGACTTTGGCTTGACTATTATACGTATGGGGGCATGACACCGTGCCCCCCCTCCCTATACCTTATATATAATATAGAGACATGGCTATCATAAAAACTCTCAAGGGCATGCCCGCTCCGCGCTTCGGCCGTCACTGCTACTTCTCCGAGGGAGCGGTAATTGCCGGTGACGTGCAGATGGGCGACGACTGCACCGTGTGGTTCAATGCCGTGGTGCGCGGCGACGTTCACTTTATCCGCATAGGCAACCGCACCAACATTCAGGACAATGCCTGCCTGCACACACTCAACGGCAAGGCTCCCTGTATTTTGGGCGATGACGTTACCATAGGGCACTGCGTCACGCTGCACGGCTGCGAGGTGCAGGACGGTGCATTGGTGGGTATGGGTGCCACGGTGCTGGACCATGCCGTGGTGGGCAAGGGTGCCATAGTGGCCGCCGGTGCCCTGGTGCTGAGCAATACTGTCATAGGCGACGGCGAACTGTGGGCCGGAGTTCCTGCCAAGTTCATCAAGAAGGTGGACCCCGAGCAGGCACAGGCCCTGAACAAGACCTATGCCAGCCATTACATAGAATACAGCGATTGGTACCGTCAGGCGGATGCCGACCCCGCGAACACGCAAATCGTAACCACTGGCGAGGAATATGTCAACAGATGATAAGCTGCGCCTTGTGCGCGAATGGCTCTCTGCCAAGCAACTGGATGCCCTGGTTGTCCCTACGGACGATCCGCACGGCTCGGAATATCCGGCCGAACATTGGCAGTGTCGCCGTTGGCTCACAGGCTTTACCGGTAGTGCCGGCACGGCCGTGGTAACGGCCACAGAGGCATTTCTTTGGACAGATTCGCGTTATTGGCTTCAGGCCGAGGAACAGTTGGCAGGCACAGAGTTCCGTCTCATGCGCGAAGGCGAGGACATGGATGTGCAGACGTGGCTGGATGCCAACGCTGCCAACGTGCTGTGGAGCTACAACGAACCCTTCGATACCATTTGGAGCGACCGTCCTGCCCTGCCGATGACTCGTGCATGGGTTATGCCCGATGAGGTGGCCGGTGAACGTGCAGCGGATAAATTGAAACGCCTTGTCCTTTATCTTATGGAGAAGGATCTGTCGGGTATCTTTGTTTCCGACCTTGCCGAAATAGCATGGCTTCTGAACATCCGCGGCAACGACATCGCCTATAATCCGTTCATCATCTCCTTCCTGTACGTCAGTGCCGACGGGGCGCATGTCATGTATGTGAATGAAGAACAGGTCGGGGGCATACGCGGGTACCTTTCTTCGCTGGGTATATCCGTGGAGCCTTATGATGAGAGCGTGGCGCAGTATTGCCACCGTACTCCTGTGGCAGCATGGAAGGCAGTGAAGAACCCCGTGGAGCAGGACGGTTTCCGTCGTGCCCACCTTCGCGATGGTGTGGCCATGGTGCGCTTCCTAATGCGATTGCAACAGGAGGTGGCACGTGGAAGCCATGTCACGGAGATGTGGGTGGACCGCGAACTCACAGCCTTGCGTGCCGCACAGGAAGGTTTCCTCTCGCTCAGTTTCGAGACCATTGCAGGCTATGCTGAACATGGCGCAATAGTTCACTACGAGGCCACACCCGGGACAGATGCCGAGTTGCATGCCCATGGGCTCCTGCTGCTTGACAGCGGTGCCCACTACGACTGTGGCACCACTGACATCACCCGCACCATCGCGCTTGGTGTTCCAACCGAAGAGGAAAAGTTCGTATATACTTTGGTGCTCAAAGGCCACCTGCAACTCCAGGCCATGCACTTCCCCGAGGGGACTACGGGGCTGCAACTGGATACCGCCGCCCGCATGGCGATGTGGCGCGAGGGTTACGACTTCGGCCACGGCACAGGCCACGGGGTGGGGCATATTCTGGGTGTTCACGAGGGCCCAGTACAGATACGCAAGAACCATCGGGGAGACACAGTCTTGCCAGTGTGTGCAGGCCAGGTTATCACGGATGAGCCGGGAATATACGTGGCCGGCCGTTTCGGCGTGCGGATAGAGAACTGCCTGCTGTGCGTGCCATCGCGCACCACGGATTTCGGTCGTTTTCTTGCTTTTGAACCACTTACCATGTGTCCCTACGACCGCACCCTCATAGTACAGGAAATGCTCACCGCCGAGGAATTGTCCTGGCTCAATGCCTATCACAGGATGGTGTGTGACCGCCTCATGCCGCTACTTGCGGACGAGACGGAAAAAGCATGGCTCCGTGCGGCTACACGGCCGTTGTGAATTGACTTTTGCAATACGGACGTGTCAAAAGCGGCCACCCTGCTAAAATAATGCCAATTATCTTGGCACAAGTGGTAAAAAAGCATTAACTTTGTTTTGAGGAAATCGGCTGCGACATGTAATCCGGCCCATAGGCATGGCATAAACCTGCCCGCCGAGTGCAGGGGCGGCCGTCCTCTTCCCTATCCGATACTCCGGTTTGGCCGGAGCATGGTTGGCATGGCAATTAGTCAAACACTTAAAATATACAATTATGGCTTTTTTAACTGACGAGAAACTCCTTATTGTAGGTGCCGGTGGTATGATCGGCTCCAACATGGTACAGAGCGCCCTGATGCTCGGCCTCACCCCCAACATTTGTCTGTACGACATCTTCGAGCCCGGTGTGCACGGTGTGGCAGAAGAGATGGCTCATTGTGCTTTCCCCGGTGCCAACATCACCTGGACCACCAATCCCGAGGAGGCTTTTACAGGTGCCAAGTACATCGTGTCTTCTGGCGGTGCTCCACGTAAGGAGGGCATGACCCGTGAGGATCTGCTCAAAGGCAACTGTAAGATTGCTGCCGAGTTTGGTGACTTCATCAAGAAGTACTGCCCGGATGTCAAGCACGTTGTCGTCATCTTCAACCCCGCTGATGTCACCGCCCTCACTGCCCTTATCCACTCAGGTCTGAAGCCCAACCAGCTCACTTCTTTGGCAGCATTGGACTCCACCCGTCTGCAGCAGGCTTTGGCCAACGAGTTTGGCGTGCAGCAGGACAAGGTTACCGGTGCGCACACCTATGGCGGTCACGGCGAACAGATGGCTGTATTCGCATCCCAGGTGAAGGTAGACGGCAAGCCCTTGGCAGAGATGGGGCTTTCCGAAGAGCGTTGGGCTGAAATCAAGCACAAGACAGTCCAGGGCGGTTCAAACATCATCAAGTTGCGTGGCCGCAGTTCATTCCAGAGCCCGGCTTACTGCTCTATCAAGATGATTGCCGCTGCCATGGGTGGCGAACCCTACACCTTGCCTGCCGGTTGCTATGTCAACAATGAGGAACTGGGCTACAAGAACGTTATGATGGCCATGCCCACCACCATTGATGCCAGTGGCGTACACTACGTTGCACCTAAGGGTACCGCCGAGGAAATGGCTGCTCTCCAGGCTTCTGTTGAGCACTTGGGCAAGATGCGCGACGAGATCATCTCCCTGGGTATCATCCCCGCTGTAGAGGACTGGACCAAGGAGAATCCCAACCTCTGATAGAGTAAACCGTTATAGAGAATACGCGCCCTTGAATTTGTGAATTCGAGGGCGCGTATTCATACGGTGACGATAGTAGGCGTACTGCCTCCGTGTGTGCCGATGAATGGTGTCGGCTATGGCGAGTCTCAAATGTCGGACTGCCTGTAGATAGCCTTATAATCAATGCCCAATATGACTATATTTCAACAAATGCTCCTGTGTGCCTGCGGTCTCGGACTTGCATCGCTGCTTGGTTCTACGATAGGCCTGATTGTGAGAAAGGTTCCACATCGTTGGAACGATACATTCCTGGGCTTTTGCGCCGGGATGATGCTTACGGCCTCGTTGGTGTGTCTGATAATTCCAGCAGTGGAAATGGCAGGGCGTGGTGGATGGTGGCAACCGTTGCTGGGAGTGGTCCTCGGCGTACTCCTCGTTTCCCTGCTCGACAGAATCACTCCGCACTTGCATCATCTTACCGGCCTTGACCGCGATACCTGCGACGAAGAACAGCATGGGTTCGATAGCAGAAGTATTGACAGTGTTCTGCTGTTTGTGATAGCCATTGCCATACACAAATTCCCGGAGGGGCTGGCTACCGGTGTGGTCTTCGACGGGAGCGACATGGGCAATGCCTATACCGTGGCCATAACCATAGCTGTGCAGAACATTCCGGAGGGCATGGTCGTGGTCACCCCGTTGCTGATGATAGGAGTAAGTTATCCGAGAGTGGTCGCGGTAGGCATAGCGGTGGCACTGATGGAGATAGTGGGAGTATTGCTGGGATATTTTATTGGCGACATATCGTCGGCGTTCCTTCCCCTCATGACAGCTATAGCCGGTGGTGCGATGCTTTATGTAATCAGTGATGAGATGATACCGGAAACGCACAGTCATGGTTTTGAGAAACCTGCCACGTACGCCCTCGTTGCCGGAGTTATGTGCATGTTGTATATCCAGATGCTTGTGTAGTAGGCTGTTATCTATGTGGCAGTATGAAGAGGATTGAAGCTATCTTGATAGCCTTGATGGTCATGGTGGTTATGGCCGGATGCAGGCATGGTGAGCAAACTGCGCTGCTGGCGGAGGCGGAGACGTTTTTGCCGTGCAATCCGGATAGTGCGGCGGCAATGCTGAGGTGTGTGCACACAGACCTGTTGTGCGGAGAGGAGGAGAAGGCATACTATGCACTCGTACAGACGGTGACCGACGGCATGCAGGGGAAGACGCCCTTGGACGGGGCTCTTGTCCAAAGGGCCTATACATATTATAAGCGTAAGGCTGGCAAGGGAACTACGCTTGACCATACTGTGGGCAAACACTTTGGCCAGGCGGCGCTGTATATGGGTGATTGGCATTCGGACCGGGACAGCACACGGCTGGGCGAGCAATGCTATCGTGAGGCCATAGCCAAATCCGAGGAGGCAGAGGACTGGCACACGTGTTACAGGGCCTGTTCCCGTTTGGCCTCGCTGATGCAATGGACGGACGAACACGAGACCGTGAGGTTGACGGAGAGGGCCATAGAGATGTACGGCCGCAGCAATGACAACGTCAGCAATTTGGTCTCGCTGTACGGACATGCAGCCGATTATTGTTCGCAGATAGCTTTCGTTGAGCGGACTGATTCGGCCTACAGCCGTGCCTTGGACTATGCCTACAAGGCTTATAATCTGGCTAAGGATAGTTGCCGGGAGAAGCACTACAATACCACTTTGGCCACCCTGGCCGGGATCTATTGGTCTATGGGTGAGCTGGCCAAGGCCCTGGAATATGTCAGGGAGATACAGATAGATCCGAATTCGGACTACGGGCAAAAACTGGGCGTAAAGCTGGCACGGTATTATCTGAGTTGTGATTCCATAGACAGGGCCGAGGAGATGTTACGCGCTCCAGGGCATATAGACAACAAGCTGTTGAATTATCTTTATGCGAGGGGATTGGCTGAAGTTGCCATGCGTCAGGGGATGCCAGGCGACTCCATCCTACAGTATATGGACAGTGCATTCAAGAGTGCCGAGGCCAATTATCTGGATGTCCTGCAAACAAAGTACGCCTACTATCATGAGGTTCTGGAAGGGGAGAAAAGGAATGCCCGCCTGGTCTACGATGGCAAGCTGAAGACCTGGATATTTGCGGGTATCATGTGTATAGTCATCGCAGGCGGTCTGCTGTTATACATCGAGGAAAGGCGTCGTGCGAAGAGTAAGACCATGTTCCTGCAGGAGCAACACAGGCGGAAGGAGCAGGAAGCGGCCTTCCTGCAAAAGGAAATGCAGCTGCTTCAGGAGAAGCAGCAGGTCATGGAGGAAAGTTATCAGAAGAAGTCCGCCATTATCCGTCATCTGCAGAACTTCATCATAGACAGGACGGACATAACGCTGAAGCTGAAGGAGGATACTCCGCGTGTCAAGATGAGTGTCAAGGACTGGAACGATGTGGAACAGTTGCTTAACGAGATAGACGACGGGGTGTTCACCAAGATACGTGCCCGTTACAAGGGAATGTCCACGGATGACATCCACCTGTGCATAATGGTAAGGCTGGGCATGTCCAACCCCGCCATAGGCGATGTCTATGCCATCACTCCCTCGGCCGTACAGCATCGGAAACGTACGTTGAAGCAAAGGTGCTTTGGCAACGATGACCCATCGGTCACACTATACGACTTCATCTGCTCCCTGTAACGCTGGGACGGCATTATTGCACGCGCAATGGCTGGGACCACCGGCCATTGCGCGTGTTCTTTCCATAGTTTGGTGCTTGCTTTCCACCGTTGGGAATAAATGATTTTCGGCAAGAATGCGCAACGTCTTGTTTTGCAGTGCGTTGCGTGTATGTGCGGACATGCCGTCTTTTCCATAGTTACAACATGGCTTTCAAGCCTAAAACGCGTACCTTTGCAGTATCGAAACCAAGTGTGTGACAACCTTAATATATATGCTTATGACTATGAAGAAAGAATTGTGCAGACTTGTTGTCTTGCTGGCCTTACTGCCTGTGCCGAGGGTATGCGCCCAAATGTCGTTTGACCGTCTTGCCGGGAAATGGGCAGAGTATAAGGAATGTACGGCCGGCAATGTCTCCAGTGCGCTCTATCATCGGTTCTTCAGGGACACGGTCAGCGTCCGAGAGATGAAGGAGGCTTTTGCCCTTAACCATGAATGCCGTTACCTGCGGTCCCCGTACGAGGGTCTGGATTCGGCTGTGTATGTAGGTGGCGGTTCCGAGGACGGTGTACTGCTGGTATCACCGCTGAGGCATCATCCAAGCCGGGAGATTAGGGAATGCCGAGGCGTGTGGGGATTGTTCAACCGTCTTTGTGGACTGCAGGATAAGGATGGCGTGAAGCAAGAGAAACTCCTGAAGCAGGTCAATGCCGACAAGAAGCGGGAGTGGATGGATGGCGACATCCTGAGGCTTGTCCACCCACGCTGGTACATGGGCTTCGTTGTATCGCCCCGCCTGTATTGGGACATATATGATAAAGGTAAGTGCCTGGTGAAAATGAGTGTTGCCAGCTCCTGTGCCCCGGATTTCTTTACACACGCCGATTGCACCACCTTTGTTCTGGACGGCAGTTGGGATTCCAAAATAGGTGCCGGAGCCCGACTTTTGGGCATGCTGCACTCCATACAGTCTTCCGCCAATATAGATGTGCCGGAGAGAACCTTCTCCGTCCTGCTCCACGAAGTTCCACGTGTCGGGTACTCCCGCAAGGCCTCCAATACTTCCTATACTCTGGAACTCCTCCTCCCGGAAGACCCGGATCCGGTGACGATGAGGTTGTTCGACAATCTCCAGGCCTTCGTGAAGCTTATTCCCGGCGGAGCTTTCCTGCCATATTATACCACCGACTACCGCATCATGACAGGCCGCTACTATCGTGTCACTGTCAACAGGTGCGGCTGGCTGCTGGAGGATTATCTCACCATCAACCGGTAGTTGCAGAATCCCAAATCGGCCATTAGATTTCAAATGGCGTTTTGCCTTTATATTCGT
>DBLZ01000006.1 GCA_002297545.1 Prevotellaceae bacterium UBA711
GCTGTGTGGTATGCCGTGTACCGTTTCCGCAAGGGGGAGAAGATGGATCTCGACGACGCGACACGTCTGGTTGCCGTCACCCGCAACACGTACTATGTGTTGCCGGACGATGCACTTGGCCATGTGTATGTGGTAACCGCATTGGATCACATGCACAATGAGAGCAAGGGGCAGAAAGTGAAGTTGTAGACATATCGATACGTCAACCGCCTAAGGGTAGCGTCATGGACAGCATACAAATTAAGGGAGCCAGGGTAAACAACCTGAAGAACATAGATATAGAGATTCCGCGTGACAAACTGATTGTAGTCACCGGAGTATCTGGCTCAGGCAAGTCGAGTCTTGCCTTTGATACCCTTTATGCCGAGGGGCAGCGTCGTTATGTGGAGAGCCTTTCGAGCTATGCCCGCCAGTTTCTTGGCCGCATGGTCAAGCCTGAATGTGACTATATCAAGGGCATTCCCCCTGCCATAGCCATAGAGCAGAAGGTAAGCAGTCGTAATCCCCGTTCCACGGTGGGTACCAGTACCGAGATATACGAGTACATGCGCATGCTCTTTGCCCGTGTGGGCCACACCTTCAGTCCCATCAGTGGCGATGAGGTGAAGAAGCAGGGCGTGGCCGATGTCATTGCATGTGCCGCCTCATATAGTGCCGGTACTCGTTTTGCCGTGTTGGCACCCATCAGGCGTGATGCCGGTGGCGATATGTCTGTGGAGGAGCTTCTGAAGAAGTACATGCAACAGGGCTTTGTCAGGGTAGAATGTAACGGCCGGATCATTGCCATAGAGGAATGCCTGGCTTCTGGCGTTCCTACGGATGTCGGCGAGGTGTCCTTGGTGATAGACCGCCTGTCTGTGAGAGACGATAATGACAGCATATCACGTTTGACGGACAGCGTCGAGACGGCCTTCTACGAAGGTGGGGGCGAGATGATGCTCCGGTTCTATCCTGCCGGGATATTGCATAGGTTCAATTCCCGTTTCGAGGCCGACGGCATGCAGTTTCAGGAGCCTACGGACCGCCTTTTTGCCTTCAACTCGCCAGTGGGCGCCTGCCCCGAGTGCGAGGGCTTTGGCAAGGTCATGGGCATTGACGAGCATCTTGTCATACAGGATACCTCCCTGTCGCTCTACGACGGATGTGTGCAGTGCTGGCGTGGTGAGAAGATGAGTGAATGGAAGACGTGGTTCATACGCTTCAATTCGGAGCGTGGCTTCCCTGTGCACAAGCCGTATTATAAGTTGACACAGGCCGAAAAGGACTGGCTCTGGCATGGCAAGCCCGACGAGCGTACGGCTGCCGGATGGACACTTGCACCGGAGGAGAAGGAATGGGGATTGCTGTCGATTGACGCTTTCTTTGACATGCTGAAGGCAGGACAGTACAAGATACAGAACCGTGTGATGCTGGCACGTTACCGTGGCAAAACCACTTGTCCGAAGTGTCTGGGACGCAGGCTCAAGCCCGAGGCCAACTATGTTCGGGTGGCGGAAAAGACCATAACAGAGTTGGTGGAGTGGCCGGTGTCTAAGTTGTCGGCATGGTTCGACGACGAAATGGAGTCGCTGCTGGATGACAACGAACGTCGTATTGCGGCGCGTCTGTTGGTGGAGATACGTTCGCGTCTGCATTTTCTGATGGATGTAGGCCTGCCCTACCTTACGCTCAACAGACTGTCCAACTCACTGTCGGGTGGTGAGTCGCAGCGCATCAATCTTGCCACATCGCTTGGTTCGGCTTTGGTAGGCAGCCTGTATATTCTGGATGAGCCGTCCATAGGTCTGCATTCGCGCGACACGGAGCGGCTTATAAAGGTGCTGAAGCAGTTGCGGGATCTTGGCAACACCGTGATAGTGGTGGAACATGATGAGGAGATCATGCGTGCGGCCGACTGGATTATCGATATAGGACCCGATGCCGGTCGGCTGGGAGGCAAGGTGGTGTTCAACGGAGCGGCGTTGTCTGCTGGAAGCATCACGGATGGCGTGTCGTCGCATACCTTGGCTTTCCTTTCCGGTCAGGACACTATACCGGTGCCGGAGGGACGCCGCCAATGGAACAGATACATAGAGGTGTGCGGCGCTCGTGCCAATAACCTCAAGGGCATCAACGTACGCTTCCCCCTCAATGTGATGACCTGTGTGACGGGCGTGTCCGGTTCGGGCAAGTCCAGCCTGGTCCGGGATATTTTATACAATGCCATTGTGCGTCAATTGGGCGAGTCGGGGGAGAGGCCCGGAGAATTCGCTGCCCTCAAGGGCGATGTCACGGCCATCCGTGCCATAGAGTTTGTAGATCAGAACCCGATAGGAAAGAGTTCGCGTTCCAATCCTGTGACCTATGTCAAGGCGTGGGACGAGATACGCAAACTCTTTGCGCGGCAGGCTTTGGCACAGCAGATGGGCTTCACGGCGGCGTATTTCAGTTTCAATGCCAACGGTGGTCGTTGCGAGGAATGCAACGGAGAGGGCACTGTCACGGTGGAGATGCAGTTCATGGCCGACCTGGTGTTGCAGTGCGAGTCGTGCCATGGCAAGCGTTTCAAGCAGGATGTGCTGGAGGTGCGCTTCCACGACAAGAACGTCTACGATATACTGGAGATGACCATAAACCAGGCCATAGAGTTCTTCCTGGAGCACGGCGAGAACAAGATAGTAAGGCTGCTGAAGCCGCTTCAGGACGTAGGCCTCGGTTATATAAAGTTGGGCCAGTCCAGCAGCACCTTGTCGGGCGGTGAGAATCAGCGTGTCAAGCTGGCATATTACCTTGGAATGGAAAAGCACGAACCCACGATGTTCATATTCGACGAACCCACTACAGGCCTGCATTTTCACGATATAAAGAAACTACTCTCTGCCTTTGATGCACTATTGCAGAAGGGACACACTTTGGTCATAATAGAGCACAACATGGATGTAATCAAGTGTGCCGACTATATTCTGGACATGGGACCCGATGGAGGTGATGCCGGCGGAAACCTGGTAGTATGTGGCACTCCGGAGGAAGTGGCACAGTGTACAGACAGCTATACAGGACGTTTTCTGGCAGAGAAACTGCGGTAAGGTAGGGCGCGTGCCATTGGGGAAAGGCCTGTTTCAGGCAGCATGTCAATGTCAGTGCCCGTTGCTGAACGAGTAGGGAACATCCTGTGGCGATGTTCCGCGCTTGCGGTTGGGCTTGCTATCCATGGTGTAGTCCATGATCATGCCTTTCATAAGGTCATCGTGGTTGATGTATGTCAGGTTGTGTACGTGGCCGTTGATGTCCAGACCTTTCACGTAGAAGTTTTCGTCGCTGTTGTCTGGTGCGTTCACTTCCACCTTGTGTCCATTGGGCAAATGGAGAGTCAACTTGCGGAAATAGGGAGCACCGAGTACATATTGGTTCGAGCCCGGGCAAACGGGGTAGAAGCCCAGAGCCGAGAATACGTACCATGCGCTGGTCTGTCCGTTGTCCTCGTCGCCGCAGTATCCGTCCGGAGCGGGAGTGTACAGGCGGTTCATGGTCTCGCGCAGCCAGTACTGTGCCTTCCACGGTGCACCGCTATAGTTGTAGAGGTAGATCATGTGTTGGATGGGCTGGTTGCCATGTGCATAGTTGCCCATGTTCATTATCTGCATTTCGCGTATCTCATGTATGACGCCACCATAGTAGCTGTCGTCGAAAACTGGCGGCAGTATGAACACGCTGTCCAGCATGGCATTGAACATCTCGCGGCCTCCCATCAGGTCTATAAGGCCCTGTGGGTCGTGAAAGACACTCCAGGTGTAGTGCAGGCTGTTGCCTTCCGTAAAGGCATCGCCCCATTTGAAGGGATTGAAGTCGGGTGCCCATGCCCCGTTGGCCATGCGCCCCCGCATCAGATTGTGCTCTGCATCGAAGAGGTTCCGGTAATTCTTCGCACGCTTGGCATAGATGTCAATTTCGGATCCGGGCTTGCCCAAAGCCACTCCCAGTCTGTAGATCGTCCAATCGTCATAGGCATATTCCAGGGTTCGTGCGGCGCTTTCGCGCACCTTGTCATACGGCACATAGCCGAGCCGATTGTATTCCTCCCAGCATCTACGGCCGCTGGATGTTCCGCGCAGTTCGGCGTTAGCTCCGTGTGTGACGGCCTGCCATAGTGTCTCTATGTCGTAGCCTCGGATGCCCTTCAGATAGGCATCGGCTATGACGCTGGCCGAATTGTTGCCAACCATGCAGTCGCGATGTCCCGGAGAGCACCATTCCGGCAGGAAACCGCTTTCCTTATAGCTGTTGACCCATCCCTCCTGCATCTTGCATGCCATGTCGGGGTAGGCAAGGTTGAGCAGTGGAAACAGACTGCGGAACGTATCCCAAAATCCGGTGTCCGTGAACATGTACCCGGGAAGCACCTTGCCGTTGTAAGGGCTGTAGTGCACCGTTTTGCCTGCGGCGTCAATCTCGTAGAAACTGCGAGGGAACAGCAGGGAGCGGTACAGACAGCTATAGAACGTGCGGACGCGGTCGGTATTGCTCATGTCCTGTACGTCGAAGCGTCCCAAAACCGTGTTCCATTCCTTGCGTGCATCGTCGGCCACTTTTTCCAGAGACTTGTGTCCCAATTCGCGTAGGTTCAGTTCGGCCTGTTCGGGGCTGATGAATGATGAGGCCACACGCATGTTTACTTGCTCTCCACGCTGTGTGCTGAAGCCAATGATACCGCCGGCATGTGTGCACTTGCTTTCCAGTGCATCAGTGTTGATGCGCCCCTCGCTCACTGATGCCGTGTAGGTGAACGGCTTGTCGAAGGTCAGCACGAAGTAGTTGCGGAAGTTATCGGGCACGCCTCCGCTGTTGCGGGTGGTATAGCCGATGATCTTCTGCTCCTCGGGTATAATCCTGACGTAAGAGCCACGGTCGAAAGCATCCACGACAATGTAGCTCCCCTCATTGTTCGGGAAAGTGAAGCGGAAGATGGCGGTGCGGCATGTGGGCGCTATCTCGGTAGTGATATCATGGTCGGCCAGATATACCTTATAATAATAAGGTGTGGATGTCTCGGCCTTGTGCGAGAACCAGCTTGCACGTTCGTCCTGGTCGAATACCGGCTTGCCGCTTACGGGCATGATGCTGAAGGTGCCATAGTCATTCATCCATGGGCTTGGCTGATGTGTCTGCTTGAAGCCCCGTATCTTTTGGGCATCGTAGGTGTAGGCCCATCCGTCTCCCATCTTGCCCGTCTGTGGCGTCCAGAAGTTCATGCCCCATGGCGTAGCGATGGCGGGGTAGGTGTTGCCGGCAGACAAGGCATGGCTCGATTGGGTTCCCACCAGCGGGTTGACGTAATCCACGGCATTGTCTATGGCCATCGTATTGTGGACATAAAACATAAAAAGAGTGAGGAATGCAAGGCTGGATGTCTTCATGATGATATGAAATGTGCCATCCGGTTGGCAGGATGGCACTATGTTCGGGAGGGGTTTATCTGATGATGGTGGTCTTGCCGCCTATAATGTACATACCTGGAGCCAGGCCGTTGGTGCTTTGCAAATATGGAACCTGACGGCGGAGCAATATGCCGCCGATGGTGTACACGTTTACCGGGCGGTTAATGTCTTCGGCGTCTGCTGTTGCGTCTTCGATGTTGTTGGGCTGACCATATTCTTCTGGGATGATGATGTCCGGTTCCATGTCGAACTTCTCCAGGTTGTTGAAGATGTAGTTGGCACGGGATGTCAGCCATTGTTTGCTCAGTTCGGCCAAGTTCTGATAGTCCTGATAATCATGTTCGGATATGGAGGCCTCGTTATTGTGCTCTATGCTTGGCATGGCGAACTCGGTGTAGTCGTCGATGTATTCCAAAAGCTCCTGCAAGCGATCCTCTGCCATGAAGTTGACCCATTCCTTGTAGTAAGCACGTTTTCCTGCCCTGCTGTTGCGGATGGCGTCATAGAAGATTGAGCCGGCCTTGTGCGAAGAGATGTCGCTGTAGATATCCATGTCGGCGCCGTAGATGAAGTAGTTTTTGGTCTCTTCGTACCCGAAAGCCCAGTCGAAGTCCCATACAGGTCCCATCTTCCACAGGCTACGCTCCTCCTGGTTGGTAGGGTCGGGGTTGAATATGTAGCAACTCTTGGGATGGTAGGTCTCCACGTTGCGTACAAGATCGTTGACCAGCCAGAATTTGGCCCAGGACTCCATGTCGAGGACACCCGCAATGTTGCCTCCGGCCTCCAGCGTTGCGGTGAAGCTGTTGAAGGAGTTCTGTATGTCGTTGAATGTCACCAGACGCTCTGGATCCTCTTCGGTGAAGTCGGGATCCTTGACGTTCACTGGCAACTGGTAGGTGTTGTCGTGAAATCGGAAGTCCTCGTCGAAATAGTCGTCCAATTCCAGCAGGGCGCCCGTTGTCTCGTCTATGTCCACGCTGTTTTCTGCTATGCCTATCTTCTCCGTGAAGCAATAAGAGCCGCGGTAGTGCCCGTTGATATACAGGTCTATGGGTATCATGTGGCACAGGGCTTCGGCATCAACCATGGCTGCTATCTTCTGCGCTATGGCATTGGTGGTCATGGAACCGCCCTGCTTGTTTGCTATGAACACCCACTGACGTCCCTTGGCCAGATTGAACGGAGCCTGCTTCTGCTTCTTTGGAAATTTGATGCGGTAAGGATTCTTGCTGCGGTACGACCATGACCATGAGCTGTTGCCGCGTCCACGTATCTGACAGCCTTCCACGGTTTCGATGTCGGGCCAAATGCCCGCACCGTCCAGGCGAAAGGTGCAGTCGTCTATCCAGTTCTCTTTGGTATTGGTGCCGTCGGGCAGAGTTTGGCCTATCCAGTTCGAATAGTCCCATGAGGTGCCGTTGCCGAAGGTGAGGTATATGGATGGTACCTGATAGTCACTCGTAGAGTGTTCCGTGAGGTATTTCACGTTTACCCGGCAGGGGCGGCCGAATGGCTTGAAGCCCTTGATTACGGTCTCGTCCACTTCGATGGACTTGGCCACGCACTTATACACCTTGAGCTCAGAGATCACCATGTAGTTTTTGTGCGATGCGTTGGTCAACTCTATACGCGCTGCACTGTAGCGCTTGTCGCCAAACTCATACACGGGCGACTGGAACTCTTCCAGATTGGCGACCGGCAGGTTGTCTTCCGCCACGCTCAGCGTACCCAAGGTTTCCCAAACACCTGTCTTGCTGTTCTTGGCTGTGATTATCCAGCCCAGCGGGAAGCGGTTGGCCTGGTCGGAGGTAGTGTAGTCGAAGCACATGGCCTCCATGTCCTCGGACAACTCTATTTCGATGTACGGCCATTCGGTGATGCCGTCTCCCCATGTGCCGCCGTCTACCCAGGTGAGCTTCTCGTGCTCACCATAACCCCAGGTGGAGTGGAAGAAAGTGGATGTGTTTCCGTCCCACAGGTTCTCGATACCTTCATCATAGTTGCTGGGGGCATTGGTGTGGGCATTGGCAGAGATGTCCAGCTGGGTCAGGTTCCATTCCTTGGTGATGTCCTGTGCCACCACCTGACAGTCATATATCCAGTGCTTGGGCATGGCCAAGGTGTAGTCGACTGGTTCCGTATAGCGGTGGCTGCTTTGGCCGCTCACCTGCTGCTTGTCGCCCGCCCACAGGGACGCTCCCTCCGTCAGGGTGAAGCTGGGACGCAGGCGTTTGCCCAGTACCGGCACCTCGGCATTGATGAGGATGCTGTCTCCTTTTTCGGTGACCGTGGCTTCCACATCCTTGTACACTTGGTCGTTGGCATCGTGGGTAAAACTGAAAGAGAGCACATTTGCCTTGGCCGGGGTATAGGAGTCTGTGATCTCCGACACATTGCTGCGGACGAAAGCGAACGTCGTGTCACCCTCCAGGAATATGGTGCATACGCCGTTGTCCTCTTGTTCGGAAAGGATGAACTTCTCCGGGATGGCCACAACCTGACCGTCCTTCATGATGATGTACCGTGTGGCATCCGAAGTGCCTTGCGTGCTCTGGGCGTATGCCGGTGCAAAAGGCAGCATAAGGCTCATGGCAAGTGGTAAAAGGTGTTTCATGATAGCAAGATGTTACGTATTGTATTTTATAGACATGTTCGGTTTGACAAATGTACAAAAAAAATGCAAAACCTGGTGCACCGCTTGTCATTATTTGTTATCAAAGGCGAAAAGATATGACGTCTCAATGCCGTTTTCGCCAAAAATGATTACCTTTGCCCACGTATGATACTTGAACGACACGAATTATGAAACGCCTGTTGTCTGTAGCTGTACTATCGTTGCTGTGCGTTGCACGGGTATTGGCATTTACCGTAGTGATAGATGCGGGACATGGCGGCAGGGATGCCGGAGCATTGGGACTGACGGCAAAGGAAAAGGATATCAACCTGAAAGTCGCCTTGGCTCTTGGGAATATGATACGCAAGTATCACCCCGAAGTCAAGGTGGTATACACCCGTAGCACCGATGTCTTTGTGGAGTTGGAGCGCAGAGCCCGTATCGCCGTGAAGGCCAAGGCGGATCTGTTCATATCCATACACACCAACAGCACTGCGGCCGGGCGCAAAGGCACTGCGGCGCACGGAACGGAGACCTTTACTCTGGGTATGCATCGTGCGGCCGACAATCTGGCGGTGGCAAAACGAGAGAACTCCGTCATAACGCTCGAGTCGAACTACAAGCAGACCTATGAGGGCTTTGACCCCTGCAGTAGCGAGTCTTACATCATCTTCGAGTTTATGCAGGATCGCAACATGGAGGCCAGTGTCAAGTTTGCCCGCCTTATACAACGGCAGTTCGTATCCACAGCCAAGCGTGTGGACAAGGGAGTGCATCAGGCAGGATTTCTGGTACTGAGAGAGGTGAGCATGCCCAGCGTGCTGATAGAATTAGGCTTCATCAACAACAGGCAGGAGGAACGCTATCTGGCCTCCTCTCATGGGCAGACCCAGTTGGCACAGAGCATCTACAATGCTTTCAAGGCCTACTACAGCAAGAAGTGATAAACCATAATACGAGAGAACACTATGAAGAAGGAATTCAAGATAGGGCTTGTCGGCATCGCCGCGCTGTTGGCGTTGTTTTTAGGCATCAATTTCCTCAAGGGGAAGGCCTTGCTCAATACCGACACTGAATACTATGTCCGCTTTACCAACGCCAAAGGTCTGGGCAAGAGCAGCCCCGTGTATGTCGACGGCTTCGACGTAGGCATCGTGTCCGACATCAAGTATGACTATGTGCATCCAGGCAATGTACTTGTGGAGATCAGTGTGGACCCTCGTCTCGTGCTCCGTCATGGAACCAACATCACCATCGAGGCCAGCTTGATGGGTGGTAGCACAGTGAACATAGCGCCTGCCAAGGAAAGCGAGAGCGACAAGGTGTATGTCATGGGCGATACCATCATAGGCAACGACATGAGCGGGCTGATGGGGCAGGCTGCCGGCATGATCCCTCAGCTTACCGAGATAGTCAATAAGGTGGACACCTTGGTGACATCCCTGAACCGCCTGACCAATGATCCGCGTTTGCCCATGATCCTGGACAATGTGGAACACGTGACGGCCGACCTGACACGCACCACCCAATACCTGAACACCGTGGTGGGGAAAGATTTGCCTCAACTCGCGCGTACATATAATAAGGTAGGGGAGAACGTGCTGGCCATAACGGAGAACTTCAAGACAGTGGACCTGAATCCCACAATAGCCGGTGTCAATTCCACCATAGCCAATGTCAATGCCATGGTGGATCAGATGCGTAGCCCCAAGGGCTCGTTGGGTGCCCTGATGGCCGATCGCAGCCTGTATAACAGCTTGGACAGCACCATCGCCAGCGTGGACTCGCTGATGACGGATATCAAGGCACGTCCCAAGCGCTATGTTCACTTCTCTGTCTTCGGACGCAAGGACAAGTGATCCGCCCTGCCTGTCGTGTGTGCCACCTATCGGGGCAAGGCACGGGAACAGAATTACGACAATATAGATTGATGCAAAACCACAACGTGTGATGAATACGCCGCAAGCCCAATGGCAGCGATGCCTGGAGTTGATACGCTCTAGGCTGAACCCTCAGCAATTTGCCACCTGGTTCGAACCCGTAGGCTTCAAGTCCTACGACTTCGATACCAAGGAGGTCACCATATACGTACCCAGCCAGTTCTTCTACGAGTATCTGGAGGAGAACTACAGGCAACTCATATACCTGTCGTTGTATCATGTCTTCGGCACTGACACGCGCCTGGTGTATCAGGTGGCTGTCATCGAGAACGAAGTGGTACGCGAGGAGGGTAACCGTACCGCCATGTTGCGCGAGCCGTCCTCCAGCAGGATGCTCAACCGTGCTCCCGGTGCCATGCACGTCGAGGTTCCAGTGTCGGACTTTGAATCCTATCTGAATGCCGAGCAGACCTTCGACAACTTCATTGAGGGTGTCTCCAACCGTCTGCCCCGCAGCGTGGGGCAGAGCGTGGCCGACAATCCCGCCAGCAAGACCTTCAACCCTCTGTTCATTTTCGGACCGAGCGGCTGCGGCAAGACCCACCTCGTGAATGCCATTGGCGGCCGCCTTCGGCTGAAGCACCCCGAGAAGCGTGTGCTCTACGTGTCGGCCCACCTGTTTCAGGTGCAGTATACCGATGCACGCATCAACAACAAGACCAACGACTTTATCCACTTCTACCAGAGCATCGACTGCCTGATAGTGGACGACGTGCAGGAGTTCTCGGGCAAGGAGAAGACCCTGGAGACGTTTTTTCACATCTTCAACCACCTGCATCTGAACGGACGTCAGATAATCATGACCAGCGATCGCCCGCCCATAGAACTGAAGGATATGGAGGAGCGCATGCTTACCCGTTTCAAGTGGGGCATGCTGGCAGAGCTGGAGGCACCGGACGCACAGTTACGTTACGACATCCTCAAACGTTTGGTGCGCAAGGACGGCCTGGACATTCCGGAGGACGTCATAAACTATGTGGCCGAGAACCTGCAGGACAATGTGCGCGAACTGGAGGGCATAGTGCACTCCATGCTGGCATACAGCGTGGTTCATGGAGCCAACATCAATCTGGACTTCGCCCGCAAGATACTGAAGGCCAATACCTGTGTACGCCGTCGTACGCTGACCATAGAGGACATCATGGAGACCGTATGCCGTCACTACAAGGTGACCTACGAGGAACTCTGCGGACAGTCCCGCAAGGCCGAGTTTGTCCTGGCGCGTCAGGTGACCATGTATCTGGCTCAGAAGCATACGGGCGATACGGCCAAGCACATAGGTTACGTCCTCGGACGCCGTACCCATGCCACCGTGCTGCACGGCATCCATGCCATAGAGGGCAAGGTAAAGAAGGATGTGGACTTCCGCAAGGAGCTGCGCGAACTGGAGCGCAAAATGTAGGAACAACTATAGCAACGGAGACACTATGACAAGAGCATCTGTACGCAAATACACGGCCGAGACGGTCAGCGAAGAACTGCTGGACTCTCTGCTGGCGGAGGCATCGCACACCCAGACCATGGGCAATCTGCAACTATACAGCGTGATCGTCACTCGCGATGCCGCCATGAAGGAGCGTCTGGCTCCTGCACATTTCTCGCAACCCATGGTAACCGAGGCACCTGTCGTGCTGACATTCTGTGCCGACTTTCGCCGCACCACGGACTGGGCGCTGAACAGGCAGGGACATCCGGGATACAACAATCTGCTGTCCTATCAGAATGCCATGACCGATGCACTGCTCTTTTGTCAGCGTTTCTGTGATCTGGCCGAGGGCAAGGGGCTGGGACTCTGCTTCCTGGGCACCACGGTCTACAATCCGCAACTCATCATAGATATATTGCGCCTGCCGCAACTGGTCTTCCCCGTGGCAACTGTCACCCTGGGGTGGCCTGCCGAGAAACCGGCTCCGTCGGACCGTCTGTCCACCGCCGCCTTTGTGCATAAGGAGACTTATCAGCCATATACGCCCGAACGCATAGACGAACTCTATGCCTAC
>DBLZ01000090.1 GCA_002297545.1 Prevotellaceae bacterium UBA711
TGGGTGCACTGACCGACTTCGGTCCCATGTTGCGCAACCTTAAGCTGGCCATCTTCGGCGCCGCCGCACAGACGGGTATCTTTGCCGTGCTGCTGGTGGCTCTGCTGCTGGGTTTCACTCCCCAGGAGGCCGCCTCGTTGGGCATCATAGGAGGTGCTGACGGCCCCACGGCCATATTCACTACCATCAAACTGGCTCCACATCTGTTGGGTCCCATTGCCATCGCTGCATACAGCTATATGGCGCTGGTGCCCGTGATCATACCTCTGGTGGTGCGCTTCACCTGTACCGAGAAGGAGTTGCGCATCAATATGAAAGAGCAGGACCGCCTGTATCCCGACAGCACACAGATCAAGAATATGCGTGTGCTGAAGATCATCTTCCCCATAGCTGTCACCACCATCGTGGCCATATTCGTGCCTACGGCAGTGAGCCTGGTGGGTATGCTGATGTTCGGTAACCTGATCAAGGAGATAGGCAACGACACATCGCGTCTGTTCGATGCCGCATCCAACGGCATAATGAACGCTGCCACCATATTCCTTGGCCTCTGTGTGGGCGCCACCATGACGGTGGAAGCTTTCATCAACATGCAGACGCTCGGTATCGTGGCCGGTGGTTTCTGCGCCTTTGCTCTCAGCATCGCCTCTGGTATAATGATGGTGAAGATATGGAATCTCTTTGCCAAGAAGAAGATCAACCCGTTGGTTGGTGCCACTGGACTGAGCGCTGTGCCCATGGCCAGCCGCGTGTGTAACCTGATATCCACCAAGTACGATCCAAAGAACCACGTGCTCAACTACTGCATGTCGTCCAACATCTCCGGCGTGATAGGTTCGGCCGTGGCCGCAGGTGTTCTCATCTCGTTCTTGGGATAGTGGGATAGAGATGGGAGAACGGAGCTATTACAGACACTGAACATGATGTATAAGATAGGTTTCTATACAGGCCTCTGTTGGAGTGCTTCTTTCCTGTTGGCAATGCTCAGCCTCACACAACCTGTGTTTGGGCTGACGGGCAACCTCGTGGGCGTAGCCTCCATTGTGGTGGCGGGATGGATGTTGCGTGCCATGCAGATGGCGGCCGGTGCCGGTGCACAGCCATGGGGCGTGCATCGGCGCTGGCGCATGTCGTTGCGCGTGCAGTTGCTGGCGGCAGTGCTTTGCCTGTTTGTGCAGTACGTGTACTTCCGCTATGTGGACAACGGCCACTTCCTGTCAGCATTGGCCGATATGTACACTGATCCGCAGTACAGCGACATGATGAGTAAGCTGATGCAAGAAACCAATCCAAAGGAGGTACTGGAGGTGTTCTCGCACATAACGTTGAATGAACTTGCATTGAATTTTATGGTAGTGAATGCCTTCTTTGCCATCATCCTCAGTATCCCTACTGCCATTGTGGCGCGGGTGAGGCCCAAGGCGGGCTGACCCGGCGGCCATATTCCGTAATGCCGGTTGCAGCAAACCCGTGCCACGTCTCCCGATACCTTGAATATCTATAATCTAATACCATGTCGCAAGACACCAAAAACAATCAATTATGAAAAGACTCTTTACCCTCCTTTGTGCCGCATCCATGGGGTTGGCGGCATCCGCACAGGTTACGTCCATGGACGAAATCAGGACTGATTGCGCCTACACCATCTACAACCCATATTACACCACCTATGCCGTGTACAATGCCGAGAAGAGCACTTCGTTGGTATGGGCGGCAGGTATGACCGCATCGGACAAGAACATTGCGGACGAGAGCTACAAGGCAGCCTTCGATGCCTCGGCTCCATCCTCGTCATGGATGATTGTCAAGTACAATGAAGAATGGTATGTATACAATCTTGGCGCAGAAAAGTTCCTGGCCGTAGGTTACGATGCAGAAAAGGCTGCCACGGCTTCTGCCAAACTGCAGGACACGCCCGTGGCTGTAAAGTTCACCGCCAATGCAGCCGGCGGATTTCATTTGCTCAGCTACGATGGTACAAAGAATTACCTGTGTGCCGCTCCCCAGTTGGCATACCCCATCAGCATCTGGACTAATACCGACAATGGTTCTACTTGGCAAATAACGGAGAACCCCGAAGTGGAGGCCGACTATGAGGGTTGTGTGGCCAAACTGAGAGAGGCCTTTGTGGAGAGGGTTGCCTTGAACATAGACACACGTCACGGATATGTCTGGAGAACAAAGACCGGTGGCGCCGTGCCCAACAGTATTCCCAAGGGACGTGACTTCACTTTCTATACCCGTGCACGCAACGGATGGAATTGTACTGCCGGCCTTACCATACGCCATGGCGAGGATGAATATGTGGTAACGGATATAGAAAAGGGAGCATACGCCACAGAGATCACCATTCCGGCGGAAATGGTCGATGGCGACATCACCATATCCGGCGTGTGGGAACGTGACGATAATACGGAGAAGGCACAGCTTCTGACATTCTCCGATGAATTCGATGGCACGGGTGAACCTACTTCCGATTATTGGTCACGTACCGTCCGTCAGGGTGCCACATGGAACCGTTGGTGTTCAGATTCTCCGCTGGTGGTATATCGCGAGGGTGGAGTGCTGCATTGCCGTGCCATTCCCAATCCCGACACAGCTTCGGATAATGTTCCCATGATTACCGGCGGCGTGAAGACGCAAGGCAAGTTCGCCTTCCAATGGGGCAGGGTAGAGGCACGTATCAAGACGATACTCCACACCGGCAATTTCCCCGCATTCTGGATGATGCCGGCGGACAACAGTCTGGGCTGGCCCAAGAACGGTGAGATAGACATTTGGGAGGCCATAGACGACGATACAAGGGCCTATGGTACCATACATACCAATTGGACACATAATCTTGGCAAAGGCGGGAACGGCAGCAACATGCCCGGTATAGACTACGACCTGTGGCACGTATATGCAGTGGAGTGGGATGCCACGTCCATCACATGGTACGTGGACAACCAGAAGATGTGGACTTACAGCAAGAGTACCGACCAAAACGCCCTTGACAATGGCCAATGGCCCTTCGATGCACCTTTCTACATCATTCTCAACCAGAGTGTGGGCAACGGTGCGTGGGCGAAGCCTGCCGATACTTCATTTACATACGAGACTCTGTTCGACTGGGTCCGCGTCTATCAGAGGCCGGAGACAGTAGGCATAGACGATGTGCTTTCCGACCCGGCTGCTGATGACAATCTGCACGGTGCATGTTACGACCTCAGCGGCCGCAAAGTGACGTCTGCATCCAGGCATGGCGTGTTCATCAGCGACGGACAATTGATACTCCGCTAACATACAGGAAGCGCGGGAGGATGCATGCCCATCTTCCTGCGCAATCCTCCGAGCATCATATATGACTTACTACCTGCTCAAATTTGCCCTATGGTTGTTGTCCTGCATACCTTTCAGGATGATGTACGTATTATCGGATTGTCTCTACTATGTGGTGTACTATGTAGTGCGTTATAGGCGTGTCGTAGTGCGTGGCAACCTTACTACGGCCTTTCCAGAGAAGAGCAGGCTCGAGATTATAGAAATAGAGAAGGGCTTCTACCGCTTCTTTGTCGACAATATCCTGGAAAGCGGCAAACTGGCTTCCATCTCCAAGGAGGAAATGAGCCGCCGCATGGTGTTCACCAACGTGGAGATGGTCAATGCTTCCCTGCGCGAGGGCAAGTCCATAGCCCTGTACCTCGGGCACTATGCCAACTGGGAATGGTGCTCATCCATGCCCTTGTGTCTGGAGAAGGGCATCATAGGGGCACAGATATACCATTCATTGCACAACAAGGATGTAGATAAGATTATCCTGCACAACCGTGAACGTATGGGAGCTGTGTGTGTGGAGATGCGCAAGACTGCCCGTTATGTCAACGAAGTATCTGCTACAGGCAAAGTCTGCGTTATAGGTTTCATCACCGACCAGTCGCCAAGGCTCAAGGAAGTTCGCTACTTTGTGCATTTCCTGA
>DBLZ01000121.1 GCA_002297545.1 Prevotellaceae bacterium UBA711
CTCCGTCTCTTCAAGCGCGACGAGCTCCTGGCCGAGGTGCAGCAGTCCGCCACCATTGACTCAGCCTCCCCCACCGTCACCTATCGTTTCAATCTGGACGCCTTCGAGGCCGGCACGCCCTTCTTCATCCAAGTCGACGCCTGTGGCGACGGCGGCAACGACACCAGCGGCCTGGTCTTCATCAGAAAGGAATAACAACGCGGCAGACAAATGTCCTTTGCCTACCGGCAAACCAATATCAGACCTATGAGGATAAAAGACATAACCATAAAGAACTTCCGTGGCTTTGCAGACGAGCACTTCGAATTCGATGCCAAGATGAATGTCGTATTGGGCAACAACACCACAGGCAAGACCACCCTGCTGCATGCCGTACAGATTGCGTTGGGCGCATTCCTGCAGGAGCTCTCCCTCGCCTCCGGCTGCGCCAGGAATGCAAAGGACAGCGACACGGTCAGGATATACAGCGAACTGACCAAGAGCTTTCATAAACAACCGACCAAGCCCAGCTTTGCAGTAAGTGCCTGCATCACGGATGGAGAATTCGATTCCATGGCACAGACATATACAAGCCGGGAGGTGGATGTCAAATGGCTTAGGACAGGGCCGAAGAACTCCCGCAAGAATGCCGGGGAACTGATGGACGCCGTGGCAGACATGGAACAGAAACGCCGCAATGCCGATGCCACAAAGACAACGTCCGTACTGCCTCTGGTACTGTCATTCGGCGCCGTGCGCTTGGAGAACAACTACAATGGTGCCGAAAAGACCAAGGCGCGAGCCTCCAGAGAGGAGAAGGCATACAAATGCGCCTTGGACGAGAAAGTGGACTTCAAAAGCGCCTTCAACTGGATATACACGTTCGACAAGGAACTGAGCAAAGGCCGCGAATTCGAGGGAACGGACACCGCCTTCCTGGCGGCACTGAAAGAAGCCATCCCGGCCTTGAAAGAGATTGACATCGACCGGAAGAACAATGAGTTGGCAGCCAAAGTCAAGATGGCCAAAGACCCGGAACCTTACTGGCTGACGTACGACATGATGAGCGACGGTTTCCGTGCCATGATAAACATAGTGGCGGAGATAGCATACCGTTGTATCGAACTGAACGGTTTCCTTGGCAGGGATGCGGTAAAGCAGACGCCTGGCATAGTGATGATAGACGAGGTGGACCTGTACCTCCACCCACGCTGGCAACGTCACATACTTGCCGATTTGCAGGCCGCTTTCCCCCTGATACAATTTATCGTGACCACCCACTCACCTTTCATAGTGCAAAGCGTAACGGGCCGGAACATAATCACGCTGGATGGCACCAAAGGCAACAACGACCCCAACATGCGTAGCATCGAGGAGATTGTGGTCAGCGAGATGAATATGGACACAGTAAGAAGCGCCAGATACAAGATGATGGTAGAAAAGGCCGAAGCATACTATCAACTTGTAAAGGCCGGTAGGGATGACACGCCTGAAGCCTTGCGTATCAAGCAAGAACTGGATAGAATAGAAGAAGACTTCTCGGACGACCCTGCATACGTGGCACTGCTCAAAGCGGAAAGGGCATCGCTATGAGACCCGTAGAGAAATGGGAGCCTGCAGACCATCCCGATATAAAAGCGATATATCCACGTTACCAGGAAGCCAAACCCGACCTGTGCCGGAACCTGGGCACAATGTGCTCCTATTGCGAAAAGGCGTATGCCGATGAACGCGACCTGCAAGTGGAGCATATCCAGCCGAAGAAATACAAGGATGCCAATGGCAACTATATATACGCTTCGCTGGAAACCGCATGGAGCAATTTCCTTCTTTCCTGCTCCACATGCAACGGCCGGGACAACAAGGACACAAAGAATGTCGAGTATGGGAAGTGCCATCTGCCACATATCAACAACACGTTTCTCAGCCTTTGCTACAAAGCAGGCGGTGTAGTGGAGGTAAACCCTGCGCTGACGGGAAGATCTGCCGCCAACGCCCGTACACTGCTTGAACTTGTAGGGCTGGACAAAAGCCCGAGCAGTTCGTGTTCCGGCGACAAAAGATGGCAGATACGTTCAACAAGTTGGGATATGGCCGTCAGATACTTGAACATGTACAAGGCCCATAACGTCCAACTTGAAACCATAGTCGATTTGGTCCAAGCCCGTGGATGCTGGTCCATTTGGTTCACCGTGTTCAAGGGGCACGATGAGGTGAGGCAGGCACTCATACAGGCGTTTCCGGGCACTGCCATCTCATGCTTTGATAGCCAAGACCACTACGAACCCATCCATCGCAACCCCCAGAATGATGACGACCCGGTATAAGAGCAAGCCTACTCCTTTAGCCCCAATCATGGGGCTAAAGGATATTTCCGGTTGGTGAGGCCTCCGAGAAATCAGCCACCACAGAGACGCCCCGGAGGGGCCAACAAGACATTAGCCCAGGGCAAGCGAAGCGGCGCCCTGGGTATTATGTCTACCCACAATCTTACGCCCTGAAGGGGCATAAGCGGTAATACATACAATAACGGTCGCCTTACTTTCTGTTGCCAAAGAGGCGCAGGATGTAGAGGAAGAGGTTGACGAAGTCCAGGTAGAGTTCCAGGCTGCCCATGAGAGCCAGCTTGTTGGTGTCGTCGTTGACACCCGCATGCTGTGCCATGGCGAGCATGCGCTTGATCTTCTGCGTATCATAGGCGGTGAGGCCGACAAACACAATTACACCCACGTAATTGAGCACCAAAGCCAGGCCGGTGTTATGCCAGAAGATATTGACCACAGTGGCTATGATCAGTCCGATAAGTCCCATCAGCAGCACCCGTCCGATGGCGGAAAGATCCTTCTTTATGAAGAAGCCTACCAGCGACATGGCACCAAAGGTTCCGGCCGTTACAAAGAAAGCCTGCGAAATGCTCTCGGCCGTGTATATGGCCATTATGAGGGAGAGCGTGGCACCGTTCAGTATGGCATAGGCGGCAAACATCAGGCCGGCCGTAGCAAAAGACATCTTGTGCAGACGGGCGGACAGGAAGATCACCAGCACAAGCTCGGCAATCAGCAGTCCCCAGTACATGCCACTCGTGGCAAGGGCATAGAGCCAATTCTCATTGCGCCCCACTATCATGGCCGTGAGGGCCGTCATCAACAGTCCACAGGTCATCCACGTGTACACGTTGCGCATGAGCACTGCAAACGCACTGCTCTCCGTTGCTACATTGCTCTGCACATAAGAGCCGTTCTTTTCTGTCTTGTTGTATTCCATAATCGTTCGTGTTAGTATCATCTTTTAGCCCCGCACACATTTTCAGGGCGAGTTTCAATGCAAATGTACACATTTTCCTGCAAAAAGCGCGACAATAGCGGTAGAATGTTGATGCAGGATGCCGCAAAACATGCGCAAACACTCAATCAGCCAAGTGAGGGCATGTTGCGGGCTGAAGGCCCAAAAGCTGTCAGCCCGGGGCAAGCGAAGCGGCGCACCGGGGATATAGTTAGCGAGAGGGCGTAAGATTGTGGGTGGACATAATACCCAGGGCACCGCTTCGCTTGCCCCGGGCTAATGTCTTGTTGCCCCTCCGGGGCGTCTCCGTGGTGGCTGATTTCTCGGAGGCTTCACCAACCGGAACTATACGCAGGTCCGGAGCATTGGGGTATCAGGCTTTCTGCCTGTAGGAAAAAGCAATGGGGACGCGAAGAAGAGGCAACGCCTCAACTTCCGTCCCCATCGGTTTGGGTTATACTACTATTGGGTAATCCCCATAAGGGCTGATATGCAACGTTCTGCCGTCCGGACTTGCATGGAGGTGGAGGTTACTACCACTCCTTGTCCCAAACGGATTCGTTGGAAGTGGCAGACTGACCATGATGTCCACGACTGAGTTCCTCAAAGTCGCCATCGGCATGATCGCCCATATCCACAGACGATGGTTGCATTATCAACTCCGTGTCTATATCGATGCAAGCTACCTCGGGCTTGATATACTCCCTTTTCATATTATCAGATTTAAGTCATTATAGACTACACCCACCTCACGGGCACAGCCCTACCAAGCCGCACAGGATAGGCACACACAGGATTACCAATCCCACTCCCACATGTTCTTGGAGGAAGAGGATTCATCGTCGTCACGGCTCAAGTATTCAAATTGATCTTCTTCTCCCCCGACAATGTTCTCTCCTTTTGAGAGAGCAATTAATGACTCACTGTTGATTTTGATACAAATCATTGACGGCTTGATGTATTCTCTTTTCATCTTTGTCTGATTGTTTTCGTTGTTATATTGTCCAGGCTTGCTTTCCTGCCCGCCCCATCCACCAACCAAGCCGGAAGGGCAGCAGGGAAGCCCGGGAAGCACATTACGCCAAGCAGGGTAATGTTGTCGCACTAATTTTTGATTACTATTTTACCGTTTACGATATTGAGTCCCTTCTGCATCCTGTTCAAGCGCTGGCCGGACATATTGTAGATCTTACCGTTATCCTGATTTTCATCAAGCACATCGTCTTGCGTGATATCAAGCACATCGTCGATGCCGGTCTCAACATCACTTAGCGAAATGGACAAGAATGACTGGCGGGAGCCGGCAGTGCCAGATCCATCTGCAATTTTAAGATAACACTTGTACTGATCCAAATAAACTTTGGTTGCACTCTCTGTCACAAGAGAGAAGCCTATCTTGTCAGTTCCTGTTCTCCTGGCCAAGACATAGATACCTTGGCCAGCAGGAACATTGTATCCTTCCTTTTTAATCTCGCCATTCTCTATAAGCTTATCATTACATTCTAAGATACCAGTTAGCCAATTTTGACTTCCCTGGGCAAGCACAGCACTGCCCTGTGTAATTGTAGGATACATCCAATCGTTTTCATATTTGACAAACTGCCACCGCTTGCCTCTGCATTCCGGGGATATCTTAATTAAATAAGGTATTCCTGCCTGTTGCTTATCGTATTGCATGGTATCAAGTTTAAATTGAGCGGTTTCATTGTCTATTCCTGTACAATAAAAACGTTCTACTCCTGAAGGACAATCCCACTTGGCAGGAACACAGATAGTAGCATACTCGGCATTTGGAATATCATAGAATACTTCTTCACTAATAGGTGCGCCAAAGCCATCTTCGCCTTTTACATCTTCGTAATAGTATCCCATTTCTGTTTCTCCCATTACAATAGCATTATACTTCTTGATGATTTTATCATGAGTTACGTCACCTTCAATGTTAACATCATCAATATATTGATTTATCTGCTCAGCGGATAAAGAAGTAGTCAAACCATAAAATATAGTATCTGCTGTCTCAGACTTGTATGGTAGTTTGGGTAAATCTATATATATGTCTGGAATATTTTCAGGACCACCATGTTTGACATACCAATCAACACATTTCTCATCTAAGCTACTCTCTATCTCCTCCCCACCTATCTCCTCGACATAGAAATATGATTCGTCAGTCAAAGCATGCGATATACGGATTTCACCCTTTGCTGTCTTCACAGCAGCAACACGAGTGGAGTTCAAATACGCAGTCACTATGGGAAGAGTATCTTTTACTGCCGGTTTCACTAACGTACATCTAAATGGCTGTGTTTTTGCCTGTGACAAACGCGTTGCCGCAGGCTCTCTACCAACAGGAAATGAAGTAAGCGCAACCGAATATAAACCAGAATAGAAATTTCTCAAATACACACTACCGTCCTCTCCTATTTCATACTTCCACATAATCATAGGATTATTTTCGCAATCAGTATCCTCTCCAGGCATGATACCATATTGTCTACAATCAGCACCAGTCATTCCCCAGTAAGAGCCATTTGCAACATTCTTAAAACGATAAACCCCCCCCCCTTTCATACCAGTTATAACCGCAAACGCTCTGCAGTCCTGTGCCGTTTCTAAAAGGGTATTAACGTCTGTTGTTGTTGCCAGTTTATTCCAAGCGTTATCCAATCCTGTTCGGTCATTAATCTTATACTGGCCAAAAGCTTCTCCATAAGACAAAGATCGCAGCCATTTTTCAGTTTCATCGCGAACATCTACAAAAAAAGAACTATCAACGTCTGCGCCCTGGACAGTACTACCTACCAACCGAAATAGCCAAAAAGCACCTATAGGATCTTCGCTCTTATCAGAAGTCAGACCAGCCGTCTTACTATGATCATCATTAGGATAGTTCACCTTACCATCCAGCCAATTTAGATATAGACCAGCCGCTTTATATGAAGTAGTATATGGTCTAATTTTATAAGCAATATCAAATGATGGAGTCTCAGCTGCGGTGGATTGGCTAAGCGCCCAATATTTTGCTTGTGATCTATCATCAACTAACTGCACGAAGTTTAAGCAATCACTATAAGAAGCAGCAGGCTCATATGAAAGCCATTTTTTAGCTATCACAGAATAAATTTGCACAGCCTTAGCCGCAGGTTTGGCTGGATCGGAGTCAGGACAGAAAAAAGCGAACAGACCTGCATTAGCAAGAGTCTCAGTGGGGCTTGTGTACGGAGTCATGCGGCGAAACCAGCCGTTCTTAAGCGTATATACGTATTCCGGATTTTCTACATTCGTAGATACTTGATAACCTACACCCACTGGTACAGTTATCGTCTCTTGTCCCCACGATGCCACCGCAAACATGGCAAGCAACATCGTAAATAAAATTTGTTTTTTCATTATATTCAGAATTATGTTAAATGTCAGTTGTATGGATTGGTGTCCGGCGGGACTGTATGGCCGGCATCTTATGTCCAAGGCACCGCCACGGGCGCACACCGCACGGCGTGCATTATGGTTTTAGCGGTGCAAAGTTACGCTCTTTTAAGCTATCCACCAAATGTTTAGACTAAAATTTATCATAAAGACTGTGCTTTTTAGTAAAAATGCTCTATGTGGCAGGCCGGAGAGGACATCGCAAGGAAGGGAATGGCATGCAGGAGAGGCTGTGTCGAAATGTGATTTAAGACCGCAATGCCCCCCCGTCGCCCGCCTTATAAGTCGTAGGTATAGGCTACGGGCTGAAGGCCCAACAGCGGTCAGCCCGGGGCAGCGCCCCGGGTATGATGTATTCCTCTCAGCCATGCGCCCTGAAAGGGCAAAAGCGCTGATATTCAACACTCGGACACCACCACATTACCGCTTATGCCCTTTCAGGGCGCATGGCTGAGAGGAATACATCATACCCAGGGCGCTGCCCTGGGCTTTGTGCTCCTTGGGCTTTCAGCCCGTAGACTATACCCACGACTTATAAGGTGGGCTACGGGGGACATTGCGGCCTTAAATCGCATTTTGACACACCCTCATGATCGCTTGTTGGGCTTTTAGCCCGCAGACTATACCCACGACTTATAAGGCGGGAGACGAGGGCATGGTGGCACCGAATGGCATCTTATACGCAAACAGTCCACTCTTACCATTATACGGGCTAAAAAACCAACAAGCACAAAGCCCGGGGCAACGCCGGGTTTAACGGGGCAGCGGATATTTTCGGTTGGTAATGTCTCCGAGAAATTAGCCGCCATTGGCGCCCCGGAGGGGCAACAAGACGTCAGCACTAAGTTTGCAAGCG
>DBLZ01000123.1 GCA_002297545.1 Prevotellaceae bacterium UBA711
CCACGCGGTCGATGGTGTCGAAGACGGTGAGCTCGCCGTCGAGCATCTGTGCCTGGTTCTGGGCAAAGTAGCCTATCTGCACGTTGTGGCCCACACGGACCTCGCCCTCGAAGGGTATCTCGCCCATGATGCACTTGACCATCGTTGACTTGCCTTCGCCGTTCTTGCCCACGAAGGCCACCTTCTCGCCCCGGCGTATGGTGAGGTTCACATGGTCGAAGACCACATGGTCGTACTCCTTGCGCGCCTCGTTGCAGATGACGGGATAGTCGCCGCTGCGCTGCGAACAGGTGAACTTGAGGTGCAGTGCCGACGTGTCGACCTCGTCCACCTCTATGGGCACCATCTTCTCCAGCTGGCGTATGCGCTGCTGCACCTGTATGGCCTTGGTGGCCTGGTAGCGGAAACGGTCGATGAAGGCCTGCGTGTCGGCAATCTCCTTCTGCTGGTTCTCCCAGGCACGGAGCTGCTGCTCGCGGCGCTCGGCACGCAGGACCACGTACTGGTCGTAGGGCACGCGGTAGTCGTAGATGCGCCCGCAGGAGATTTCCAGCGTGCGGTTGGTGACGTTGTTGATGAAGGCGCGGTCGTGGCTCACCAGCACCACGGCACCGGCGTAGGTGCCGAGGAACTGCTCCAGCCATTGTATGGACTCGATGTCGAGATGGTTCGTTGGCTCGTCCAGAAGCAGCACGTCGGGCTGCAGCAGGAGTATCTTGGCCAGCTCTATTCGCATGCGCCATCCGCCCGAGAACTCGCTCGTGGGCCTGTCAAGGTCTGCCTGGCGGAAGCCCAGCCCCTGGAGCGTGCGTTCCAGCCGGCCCATGTATTCGCCGCCTCCCATCATGGCCAGTCGCTCGCTCTCGTGGGTGAAGCGCTCGCACAGCTGCATATAGTCCTCGCTTTCGTAGTCCTCCCTCTCTGCCATCTCCTGCTCCATGAGGCGTATGCCCTCCTCCATCTCGTGCAGGTGGGCAAAGGCCTTCTCGGCCTCATCCCTCACGGTGCACGTGTCGGACAGCACCATCACCTGGGGCAGGTAGCCCACGGTCAGGCCCTTGGGTATGGACACGCTGCCCTCCGTGGGCTGCTCCACGCCTGCTATAATCTTGAGCATCGTGCTCTTGCCGGCCCCGTTCTTGCCCACGAGGGCTATGCGGTCGCGGTCGTTGATGACGTATGATATGTCGCTGAACAGTGGGCGGGCACTGAACTCCACTGACAGATGGTCTATAGAAATCACGTCTCTTTGCCTCCTTGGTTTGATTGTTCCGCGCGCAAAATTACACAATTATTTCCTAATATCGGCCTGCTGGCCGTGCTTTCCATTCTCCGACCGGACACAATTCGCCATGGCGCACCTCTTTGCTCACCCTGGCATGCATGTGTGCCGTGCCTTTTTCCTGCCTCACGCCCCCCTTCCGCCATCGTCCCTTTTATGGCAGCAATACCCTGGCCGCCACCAATTATCCCAAATCGATCATTAGGCTGTTATGCGCAAAAACATGCAATACCGGCATTCTTCTCCCATCATCACCATAACCAGCCCTCACACAGAGGTGCCTGTTTTTACCCTCAACAAACGCCCAAAAAGGCACACGCCGCCTTCCCCCGATACCCCTTCCCGCAATAGCCGCAGAGCATATCATCTCCCACCCCACTCTATACCAAACAGTTGCAAAAACGCCATATTTCCGGGCACAAACCCCATCGGCACAAATACGGGGTCTGTGGATATTTCCGGTTGGTGAGGCCTCCGAGAAATCAGCCACCACGGAGACGCCCCAGAGGGGCAGCAAGACGTCAGCCCGGGGCAAGCGAAGCGGCGCCCTGGGTATTCTGTCCACCTACATTCTTACGCCCTGAAGGGGCATAAGCGGTAATACAGCAATGGCAGAACGTTGAATATCAATGCTTTTGCCTTTTTCATGGTGCACATCCTCTCGCTAACTATATCTCCGGTGCGCCGCTTCGCTTGCACCGGGCTGGCCGCTTGTTGGGCCCGTCCCGTTTGTCTGATGGGGCGTCGGACTTTCATAGAAAGTTGGTGTCGGCCGTCCAAGGGGGGCGTTGCCTGGCCTCACCAACCGGAAATACCCGCTGCCCCCAAATACGCGATTCCTCAAGAAATGGTTCAGCCCTCCTCTCTCTGCATTAGGACAGAGACAAGTCAAAACAATTTTGTTAAATCTATATTGAGGAAGTCCCTTGCAGGGATGCCCCCGTCGCCTACAATAAACGATGTGGTGGGATGGAAAAGCTCCTTGAATTTCTCCAATCCAGCAGTGTTCTTTTCTGCATTGCTCTTAATCTCTATAGCAAGCACAGACCTGTTCTTGCGAAGAATGAAATCCACCTCGTCATTGCGTTCCCGCCAATAGAACACCTCTAAGCGATGGACAAATGCCTGGCTTACAAGATAGGCGCCAATTCCGGACTCAAAGATATGCCCCCATGCTTTCCTATTGGTAATGGCTTGTTCGAAAGTCAACCCACTATAAATCATCTTCAGGGCGTTGTTGTACACCTGCAATTTAGGAATACTCGCCTTACGCCTTGCAGCATCTATACTATACTTCTGTAAACCACATAGCATACCACTTTCACTGAGCAGATTGATATATCCGGCAAGAGTAGCCGTATTTCCCGCATCCTGCAACGAGCCGAGCATCTTATTGAGGGATAGCAACTCTCCGGAATATGCGGCTCCAAGTTCAAATGTCTGTTTCAATAGTGCAGGCTTGCTGATAGGCGTATCCATCAGGATGTCCTTATTGATTGTGGCCTCTATTATTGCCGACTGTATATATTGCTGAAAACGCTCTTCATCTCCAATAAGTGAAGCGGCACCAGGGTAACCTCCGAAAAAGATATACTGTTCAAGCGAGAAGCCAAAGGCTTCGCTCATTTCAGTGTAGCCCCAGTGGCTCATTCGTATTTCCTCAAAACGTCCGGCCAAAGATTCCGACAACCCCTTTTCGAGTAAGACGCGACTACTGCCAAGCAACAGCACTTTAATGTTGATGTCGTTGAAAGAGTCGCTATCCCATTCCTTCTTTACGGCCTCACTCCAATTGGCAATTTTCTGAATCTCGTCTATCACGAGAACAGCACTTTCCCATCCGTTACTTTCCTTTAGACTACGGACTGCTGACCAACAGTCCGAAATCCACGCGCTATTTGTGGCCGGGACATTATCCGCAGAATAGAATTGGAACGGTGCATCCAGGTCTTTCAGCACTTGTTTCACAACCGTCGATTTACCAATCTGACGCGCCCCCATAACGACCTGAATGAACTTTCTTGGCTCTTCAAGTCTACCTCTAATCACCTTATATTCTGCTCTTTGGTACATCGCTTTACATTTTACGCAGTGCATTGCGTATTTTTAGGCACTGCAAAGATAACAAATTATCTTCAAATCCATTAGCCCTCACGTAAATTCCTACCTGCAAATAAAGCTTTTCAATACTTGAGACAGGAAAACGGCATCAAAATTCAAACATTACGCGAAGGCCGTACACTCAACGGTACGGCCTTCGTCTTGCATATTGAATGAACCATCCGAAATATGGAGTGATGTCGGCAATGGGCGAGCTGTATAGCGTTATCATGCTGTATGATAACATGCATCCGAGCAAGGTGATGCACGCAGAATATACTCAGCCAATAAATCAGAGGGAGCTTCTTGATTGGGCAATAAAGTTTGTACGCCTCCGAAAGTCCAGTAGAAACGCGGACGAGAGTCTACTGA
>DBLZ01000087.1 GCA_002297545.1 Prevotellaceae bacterium UBA711
CTGACGTCTTGTTGCCCCTCCGGGGCGCCAATGGCGGCTAATTTATCGGAGGCCTTACCAACCGAAAATATTCGCTGACCCGCAATTGGCACGCTGACGGCATCTATGGGTGGAGGACGCGCAAAATGCGCAACCGCCCCCTGGTCCATGGGCAAGCGTAGCTACGCCATGGGCTATGGGCCGGTTAGGCTTCCACCCTGTACCGTACAGGATGATATACCGTCAGCATGTATCGCAATTGTGACACGCCAACGCAGTTGCGAATCACTTATGCCTTGAAACGAGGGTCGTTGAGGAGCAGCCATTCGGCTATCTGCACGGCATTGAGGGCAGCACCCTTCTTGATTTGGTCGCTGACGAGCCAGAAGGTGAGGCCGTTGGGATTGCAGAGATCCTTGCGGATACGGCCTACGTAGACATCATCGCAACCTTCGAGGAAGAGGGGCATGGGATATGACTTGGACTCGGGATCGTCCTGAAGTTGCAGGCCGTTGCCGTTGCGTACTGCCTCTCTGAACTCCTCCACACTGACAGGACGCTCCGTCTCGGCCCAGATGGCCTCGGAGTGACAGCGCAGCGAAGGCACGCGGACACACATGGCAGAGCAGTCGGCGTCGGTGTGCATTATCTTCTTCGTCTCGTTGTACATCTTCATCTCCTCCTTGGTGTAGCCGTTGTCCGTGAAGACATCTATCTGGGGAATGACATTGAAGGCCAGCTGGTATGCAAACTTCTCCACAGTGGGCTTCTCCCCTGCCAGCACCTGGCGGTACTGCTCATACAGTTCGGCCATGGCCGATGCACCGGCACCACTGGCAGCCTGGTAGCTGGCAACATGGATGCGGCGTATGTGGCTGAGGTTCTCCAGAGCCTGCAGTGCCACGACCATCATTATGGTGGTGCAGTTGGGGTTGGCGATGATGCCACGCGGACGGTCCAAGGCATCCTGGGCGTTGCACTCGGGCACCACCAAGGGCACATCCTCGTCCATGCGGAAGGCGCTGGAGTTGTCTATCATCACGGCGCCATGCTTGGTGATGGTCCCGGCATATTCCTTGCTGGTGCCGCCTCCGGCACTCACGAAGGCAATGTCCACACCACGGAAATCATCGTTGTGCTGCAGGAGCTTCACCTCTATCTCCTTGCCACGGAAGGTGTACTTGGTGCCGGCACTACGCTGGCTGCCGAACAACAACAGATCATCCATGGGAAAGTTCCTCTCGGCCAATACACGCAAGAACTCCTGGCCTACAGCACCACTGGCACCTACAATAGCTACTCTCATCGTTTTCTCTTTAATGGGTTACTTGCCCTCCCCCGGTATATGCCGCCGATGTCGGCGACGGACGCGGCAAGGGGCTGTGGAATATGGTTAATTGCTTTAATCGGGTGCAAAATTACGGAATTTATTATAAATAAGGTGTGCCATGTGGGATAAATAGCGCAATTTGCCGTACCTTTGCACCAAAACCCAGCCGAGATGTACCATATATTGACCGCAACACACGTGCCGATGGCCTTGATAACAGACCCCACGTGGATATTCTTTGTTGTGCTGGTCATTATCCTCATGTCGCCCATCCTGCTGCGCAAGTTGCGCACGCCGCATATCATAGGCCTCATCCTGGCCGGCGTGTTCATAGGTCAGCACGGATTCAACATCATCGAGCGCGACCGCAGTTTCGAGATCTTCGGGCAGGTGGGGATATACTTCATTATGTTCATGGCCGCCCTGGAAATGAACATGAGCAGCGTGCAGCAGTATGGCCGCAAGGGTATGCTTTTCGGCTTTGTCACTTATGCCGTACCGTTCGTGGCTGGCTTTGTGGCGGCACGATACCTTTTGAATTTCGGCATGGCCACATCGCTGCTATTCAGTTGCATACTGGCCTCGCATACGCTCATCACCTACCCCATCGTGGGACGTTTCGGTCTGACCAAGCATCCCGTGGTGGTCGTCTCCGTAGTGGCCACGGCCGTGGCCCTGTTTGTCGCCCTGCTGGTTCTGGCCATCACAGTGAGCACACTGCAGGAGACCACATGGATGTACTGGGTGTTTTTCGCCTTCAAGTGCATGGTCTACGGAGCTTTCATCATCTATGCCTACCCCATGATGGGCAGATGGTTCCTGCGCCGCTTCGGCGACACCAACATGCAGTTCATCTTCATCCTGGCCATGGTCTTCATGAGCGCCGCCCTGGCAGAGCTGGCCGGTCTGGAGGGATTGCTGGGAGCATTCCTGGCAGGTCTGACGGTCAACAGGCTCATTCCCCGTACCTCCCCACTGATGTCCTACATACAGTTCGTGGGCAACGCCCTCTTCATTCCTTACTTCCTGATAGGGGTTGGGATGCTCATAGACATGAAGGTGTTGCTGAGCGACATGCATACGATATGGATAGTGCTGGTGATGGTAGCCGTGGGCACCGCGGCAAAGTGGGTGGCGGCCCGCATCATGTGCCGCACCTCACCCGAACTGAAAGGCAGCTCGCTGCTGATGTTCGGCCTGACCAACGCCCATGCCGCCGGAGCCTTGGCCATAGTGATGATAGGCACAGACCCCGAGGTGAACCTCATGGACACTTCGATGCTCAACGGCACGGTCATGCTGATCCTATTCTCCTGCATCATAAGCAGTTTTGCCACAAACGAAGGGGCACGGCGCCTGGCTCTCACGGACATGGACACGGAGGAGAACCAGGGTACATGGCACGGCAAGTGTCTGGTGACCTACAGCCAACCCGACAGCGTGGCGCTGCTGACCCAGCTGGCCCTGGCCATACGCAACGCCCGCATCCCTGACAGCCTGATGGGACTGACCGTCACATTCAACGACAACGACGGCGAGGCCGAGGGCTATCGCGATGCACAACGCATGCTGGAGGAAGCTGCTGCCGTGGCTTCGGCGGCACAGGTGGACATGAAGACGCTATCACGCCTCAGCACCAACGTGGCAGGCGGCATACTGCATACGATACGCGAATACGACTGCGGCGAGGTGATGGTGTGTCTCACCGACCGCACCACAGGCATGCCCAAGTCCAGCCTGGGCCCGATCATCGACCACGTGATAGAGGCTTCCAGCCTTGAGGTGATGGCTGTGCGGCTGATAGTTCCACCGGGCACATTGCGCCGCCTTGTGGTGGCCTGCCCCCACAAGGCCGAGTACGAGGCCGGCTTCTACAAGTGGGTGGAACACGTCTGCCGTATGGCCGAGCAACTGGAATGCCGCATAGAGTTCCATTCCCATGCCGACACCATGCCCTACATACGCAAGTACATGGCCAAGCACCATGCTTTCCTGCGCATAGACTACGTGGAGATGGCGTTGTGGACCAAGGTCTTGTCACTGGCACAAAACGTGGGGTCGGATGACATGGTGGTGTTCGTCACGGCGCGTCCCGGCTTCATCTCCTACAAGGGCGCCTTTGCAGGGCTGCCCTTACAGATACATCGTTACTTCAGTCACACCAGCGTAATGCTGCTATACCCCGACCAGTGGTCATGATACACATAGAGAACATAACTAAGAGCTTCGGCAACCTGCAGGTGCTTAAAGGCATCAGCCTGGACGTGCACAAGAGCGAGGTAGTCAGCATCGTGGGAGCCAGCGGTGCCGGCAAAACCACATTGCTACAGATCATAGGCACGCTGGACATCCCCGACACGGGCACTGTGACACTGGCGGGCCGGGAGGTGACAGGCCTTGGGACGGATGCCATGGCACGCTTCCGCAACCGCCACATAGGCTTCGTGTTCCAATTCCATCAGCTGCTGCCCGAGTTCACCGCCCTGGAGAACGTAATGATGCCGGCCTACATCGCAGGCACACCGCCACGCGAGGCCCAGGCACGCGCCATGGAACTGCTGGACTTCATGGGACTGACGGAGAGAGCCGGGCACAAGCCTGCCGAACTGTCGGGCGGCGAGAAACAGCGTGTGGCCGTGGCACGGGCACTGATGAACAATCCGGAACTGGTGTTGGCCGACGAGCCTTCAGGCAGTCTGGACACACACAACAAGGAGGAACTGCACCGCCTCTTCTTCGACCTTCGCGACCGCTTCGGGCAAACCTTCGTCATCGTAACCCACGACGAGCGGCTGGCCACCATGACCGACCGTACCATACGCATGCAGGACGGCATGATAGTGGAGCAATGACAGTCCTTGTGCGGTGTCCTGCAGCACAAGACCACAACATACGTCATGGCACACATGACAAGCATGTCTCTCACACAACAAACACCTAACACGACTACATGACAGACACCAGACAAATAAAATTAGGAGAGATGAACCGCCTGCGGGTGGTAAAGCAGGTGCCCTTCGGGTATTACCTGGACGGCGGCCCCATACACGGCGAGATACTGTTGCCGCAGAACGAGGTAGAGGGCGATGTGTCGCCGGACAGCGATGTGGACGTCTTCCTCTACCTGGATCAGGAGGAACGCCTCATAGCAACCATGCGCACACCGCTGGCACAGGTGGATGACTTTGCCTTCCTGCATGTGGCGTGGGTCAACAACTTCGGAGCCTTCCTCGACTGGGGGCTTCTCAAGGACCTGTTTGTGCCTTTCCGCGAACAAAAGATGAAGATGGTCAAAGGGCAGGGCTACATAGTCCATGTCCATCTGGACGAGGCCAGCAACCGCATCATGGCCAGTGCCAAAGTGGAACGCTACCTGGATCCCGGGTTCCCACCCTACCAACACGGTGACGAGGTGGATGTACTGATATGGCAGAAGACCAACCTGGGCTTCAAAGTGATTGTGGACAACCGCTGGGGCGGCCTGCTCTATGATTCACAGGTCTTCCGTGAACTCCGTACCGGCGACCGCGTACACGCGTATATAAATAAGGTGAGGGAAGACGGCAAGATAGACGTGATGCTCTCGCGCCAAGGACAGGAGGGGGTGCATGACTTCAGCAGCGTCCTGCTGGACTACATCCGCGACCACGCGGGCTACTGCCCACTGGGCGACAAGAGTCCGGCCGAAGAAATTGCCGCGACGTTCAACGTCAGCAAGAAGGTATTCAAGAAAGCCGTAGGCGACCTCTACCGCCAAAGGCAGATAACCATCGCCGAAGACGGCCTGCGACTGGTGCAGTCCTGAGGTGGGAACATCATCATGTAGCCACAATGCAGGTGCTGAATGCGTGGACACTCAGCACCTGCATTGCATCATATAATCTTCTTCACCAGACCGAACATCCTGTATGGCATGTATCGGAAGGGAAGGTCTATCCATGTTGCCGTGGACACCACCGAACGGCGGTGGGAGAAGGCACAAAAACTCTCCTCGCCATGATAACGTCCCATACCTGAGTTGCCCACGCCGCCAAACGGTATGTTCTCGTTGGCTATGTGCATGATGGTGTCGTTGATACAGGCACCGCCGGATGAAGTATGGCGGATTATGTCACGACCAGCGGCCCCGGAACCGAAGTAATACAATGCAAGAGGCTTCTCGCCGGATGCTATGTATTGCAGCATGTCTTCCCGCTTGTCAAAGGTGATTACGGGCAGGACGGGACCGAATATCTCCTCTTCCAGCACGGGCTTGCCGACCGTACGCCCGGACATGGAAGGCAAGTGCATATTTACGTCCAGGAGTGTCGGTTCTATGAAGCGTTCCGCGGCATCGGTGCGCCCGCCGTACAGTACGGTGCCGTCGGCCATGTAACCACTGACACGGGCAAAGGCACGGTCGTTGACCATGCGCACATAGTGGCGGCTCCGGGCTATGTCATTGCCGTGCAGTTCGCTGACGGCACGTGCGAAGGCCTGTACGAACCTGTCCTTGACAGACTCGTGTATGAGCAGGTAGTCGGGGGCAATGCAGGTTTGTCCGGCATTGAGTGTCTTGCCCCATGCTATGCGTTTGGCAGCCACGGTGATATTGGCATCGCGGTCTACTATGCATGGACTCTTGCCTCCCAGCTCCAGCACCACAGGTGTGAGGTGCCTGGAGGCAGCCTCCATAACCTTGCGGCCAAGTGCCGGGCTTCCCGTGAAGAAGATGAGGTCGAAACGGTGCTCCAGCAAGGCCCGGTTGACGTCTCTGTTACCCTGCGCCACACAGATGTATTCCTTGGGGAAGGTGTTCGCAATCATCTGCTCCAGCACGAGGGAGACGTTGGGGACGTATGGCGATGGTTTCAGTATGGCGGTGCATCCTGCCGAGATGGCACCCACAAGAGGATTGAGGAGCAGTTGTACGGGGTAGTTCCATGGGGCTATGATGAGCGTGTTGCCCAACGGTTCGCTGACTATGCGGCTGACTGACGGGAACATCTTCAGTGGTGTGGCCTTGAGCTTGGGGCGCGCCCATCGGCCGAGGTGGCCGAGGTGGTTCCTTATCTCACCCTTGACAATGCTCAGCTCAGTGAGGTAGGCCTCCTCGTAGGACTTGTGCAGGTCGGTCCACAAGGCTTCGGCCAGGGGCTTTTCCCACTTGTCCATGGCGGCAAGCATCTTCTCCAGCATCCTGCGCCGGAACTTCAGGTCCAGTGTGGTGCCGCTGCGGAAGAAGGCACGCTGGGCCTCCAGCATGGCGGCAATCTGTTCTACGGGTGTGTTTTGCATAACCGTTGTGTGCATGATGTATTGTGGATGTGTGATGTCGTTGGCGGGTGTCACTTGCTACGTCCAGTGAAGTGGTCCATGGTGTGATACACACCGAAAAGCCTGCCAAAGAAGAAGTCGAAGACGCACGTAGGCAGTATACCCTGGCACAGGCGTATCAGATGGAAGGGGAAGGGCAGTCCGCAGAAGTTCTTGTTCCTCTCTATGGCGCGGATTATCTTGCGTGCTGTCTTGGCCGGGTCGAGGATGGGTATGATACTGGAGCGCACACCGTCGAACATGCCCGTATTGATATAGTAAGGTGCAACGGTGGTGACGTGTATGTCGCTCCCACGCTCGTCCATTTCTATGCGGAGCGACTCCGACCATCCTATGGTAGCCCACTTGCTGGCTGCATACACGGCCATGCGCGGATTGCCCAGCATGCCTGCGGCGGAGGCTATGGTGCAGATGTGGCCGCGTCCACGTACCACCATGTCGGGCAGTATCTCGCGTGCCACGTACATTGGGGCGATGGTATTGATGCGTATGGTGCGGTCTATCTCGGACACCTCCACCTTGTCAAAGGTGCGGTTGCTCGTCACTATGCCTGCACAGTTTATCAGCACGTCCACGTCTCCGCATTGTTGGCGGGCTATACCGTAGGCCGCGTGCACACTGTCCATGTCGCCCACGTCCACACGCTGGGCAAAGACCTTCCCCTTGGAGGAGAGTTCCTGCACGGTAGCCTCTATGTTCTTCTCGTTGATGTCCCAGATGATAAGGGCGTTGGCACCTTTCTCCAGTGCTATCTGTCCCATCAGTTTGCCTATGCCGGAGGCGCCCCCGGTAATCAGCACGTTAGAGCCTTGTATCTTCATTTGCCTTCTCGATTTATGTACAAAAGGAAACAGTTTGCGTTTCGATGTGCAAAGATACGGCATTTTCGGCAATAACGGGTGCGTTGTGCGCGTATTTATATGATGATTGGCATCAGACACGTTGGTTCCATCCATCAGACATGGAAACTCAATTGTCCTTCATCGGGAAGCGCTCCTGCAGAAAGTTGCGCAGGTTCCATGTGCCGATGTTGTCAATGGAAATAGTGCCGTCCTTCTCTACTACCTCATAATGAGGGATGCCGTTGAACTTGAAGAGCTGCCGCAGGTAGGCAAACTCGGTGCTGCTGACATAGTAGCTGGCCTCGCCCTTGATGTTCTTCTCAACATAGCGGTCGTAATCGGCACGCGGCGACTCGTTGGCCGCAGTGATGTAGATAAACTTGAAGTCGGGATGGTCCTTGTACTTCCGACGCAAATCTGCCGTGGCCTCTATGCCTGCACGGCACGGACCGCAGGTGGTGGCCCAGAAGTCCACGAAGAGCACCTTGCCGGCATGTTCCTTAATGATGTTGCGGAAGATGTCGGTTGCCTTCCCCTCGGGCAGGGCGTATGACCTGGAACGTTCCTCGACCATGCGTGCCGCATAAACCTGCTCCACCTGCCCGGCCAGGAAAGGATAGTCCTTGACCATCTCCTTCACCATGTCGGCATACTTGCGTTTTCCATCATAGGTGTCAAAATATGCCAAATTACTCTTTACATCTTGTACGCCTATCATTTGCCACAGGAACGGGCGCTCCTTGCCGGAGATGCATGCCACTACGGAGTCCATCCGGGACTGTTTAACCGCCTCATGGGCAAGATGCTTCTCGTCCCTCTCTTCTTTAGTCATTGAAGAAGACCAGCTAAAGCCCCGCCTCGTGATATTCCAAATAGGGCGTATGAACTTGAAACTGTTGGTAAAGCTGTTCGCATCATAGCATGCCAACATCTCGGGGATATCCAGTGGCATGCGGCGCAAGAAGTCGTAGTAGTCGTCTTCGACTTTTGCCTTCAACGCCTCATTATCCGGATATTGTTCGGACAGATAGCTGCGCGGTCTTAGGAAAGAAAAGGACACATCGGCCTCATTCAACGACATGGTGTGCCGTATCAGGCTTACCGCCTTTTGCGAAGCGCCATACACTGAAGCCAAAGAATCGCCCACATGCTGCCACTGCGCCACCATAGGACGTAGGCTCTCCCGGAACTGAGCCGGTGTCAGCTTCAATAGTGCTTCATTCAATTTGGCATAGGGGTATGACCATCTTTTGCTCAATTCGTTTGCCAAACAAGATAGGCGTGCGTCCTCGCCCATGAACAGCAATGGAATCTCACGGTCAGACGACCGTTGTGCCATAATGTCTTCAGCATTGACGTACATTGTCTGCGTTTTACCCGGCTCGGCAAAGAAGAAGAGCCACCTGTCGTTGAGCAGGATGGCCAGCACAGCGGGATGTTTCATTGGCAGTTTGCATGCAAACGTACCATCAGGGGCAATGGGCACTGCCATGGGAACATCCGTGCCGGTGACAATGTCCTTCAGGTATATCAGACCAGTTTCAAAGCCCAGGCGTGTATTGTATCCGGCAATGTAGCCTTGTATGGTGGCCGTATCGGGATTGAAGAAGTTGACATATCCGTTGTCGGGTGTCACCGTGGGCTGCTGCAGGGAGTGCGTCAACATGCGTTTGCTTTTGCCTTGCTTCATCAGGCAGGTTCCGTTGCGTTGCAGGATCAGAGCCACCATTTGCGTCCCGCCATTCTCCCGGTCCTGAAGAGTCAGTTCGATGTCCTTGCCTTTACTTCGCACCTGTCTGACATCACAGATACGATTATCCACAATGGCCACGGAGTCGTAGATGCCCATTGTCCATCCTCCGCGTTTGATGTCGAACCAGTTGCCGTGCACGGACTCCAATGGCGATGCCTTAGGCATGGAATTGTCTACCACCTGTGCCTGCAAGACGCATGACACGAAGAATAATAAGAAGAAGAGGGAGGCCTTTTTCATAATGATATGGGGTGAATATGTCATTTGACGCCCAAAGATACAAACAAACGGCCACATGGGCAAGAGACCGGTCACTTATTATCCACTATTACGAAGAGTTTGTCATTACGACGCACCTTGCGCGGCATGGCTATGCTTATGTGCCAACCCTTCTCGGCCACGGGTACGGGCTTCAGGTCGTAGCGTATCTCGTCTGCCGTGGCATAAAGTGCCCCCGTGGTGGGACCCGTGACGAGAATTTTGGCTCCGACAGACAGTTGGCATGCCTCCACCTTGAACTCAGCCACGCCCAACTTGGAATAATAGCGCACCACCTTGCCGCAGTACACCTTCTTCTCCGTGGCGGCACTGCCTGGAACATCGTTCCATTCACCCAGTGTCTGACCCTGATAGTAGCCGTCCCAGAAGCCGCGATTGAACACGGTTGCCAGGCGGGCGTCCAAGGCGTCCTTCCTGTCCTCGGTGAACGTCCCGTCCAGCACTGCACGTATGGCCTCGTCGTAGCAGGCGACCACCGTGCCTACATACTCCGGGCCACGTGCACGGCCTTCGATTTTGAACACACGCACCCCGGCTTGCATCATCCTGTCCATGAAGCGCAAGGTCTTCAGGTCCTTGGGCGACATGATATACTTGTTGTCGATATCCAGTTCCGTCCCCGTCTCGCGGTCGCGCACCGTGTAGCTGCGTCGGCACAACTGCATGCACTCGCCACGGTTGGCCGAGCGTCCCACGTTGTCCAGTGACAGGTAGCATTTGCCGCTGACGGCCATGCACAGCGCCCCGTGGCAGAACATCTCTATGCGAATGAGCTGTCCCGACGGCCCGCAAATGCCCTCCTCCACGATGTGGCGGTATATTTCCGCCACTTGGTCCATGTTCAGCTCACGTGCCAGCACCACCACATCGGCAAATCGGGCATAGAAACGCAAGGCCTCTATGTTGGAGATGTTCAACTGCGTGGACAAGTGCACCTCCTGCCCTATGGCGTTGCAATATGTCATTACGGCAATGTCGCTGGCTATCACGGCACTGATGCCTGCCTCCTTGGCAGCGTCCAGTATCCGGCGCATGAGGGGCAGGTCCTCGCCATAGATAATGGTGTTGACCGTAAGATAGCTCTTCACCCCGCATATCCTGCACTCGTGCGCTATGCGCTGGAGGTCGTCTATGGTGAAGGTGGAGGCCGAATGCGCCCTCATGTTCAGATTCTCTATGCCAAAGTATATGCTGTCGGCTCCTGCGCGCAATGCTGCCGCAAAGGACTCTTGCGAGCCTACGGGAGCCATTATCTCAAAATCCTGTCGGTTCATTGTCGTTATCGTTAGGTGTGGTCGAAGTGTGGGCCGGTGATGCGGAAAGCGTGTGCAGCAGTGTCCGTGTCTCTTCGATGATGGCGAAGAGCTCCTCCACGGTTGCGGCACGCAGCATCCTTATGCGCGTCTCGCGAAAATTGGGTATGCCTTTGAAAACGGGCGATGCTGCCAGGTGGCGTCTAACGTGGAGTATGCCGCGATATTCGTCTATCCTTTCCACGGAAGTGAGTACCTGCTGCTTGAGGATGTCCACCTTTTCGTCCGTGGTGAGCGTGCCTCCCTGCAGTTCGCGGAAGATCCACGGGCGGCCGAAAGTGGCGCGACCCACCATCACGGCATCCACTCCGTAGCGGTCGAAGCATTCACGCACACGCTCCGCAGTGGCTATGTCGCCGTTGCCTATGACGGGTATGCGCATGCGCGGATTGTCCTTCACCTCACCTATCAATGTCCAGTCGGCCTCGCCCTGGTACATCTGTGCCCTTGTGCGGCCGTGTATGGTGAGAGCCTGTATACCCGCATCCTGCAACCTCTCGGCCAAGTCCACTATGAACGGCGTGCCGTCCGGCAGCCTGAGGCTTTTCTCGTCCCAACCGAGACGCGTTTTCACCGTCACCGGGGTTCCTGGTACGGCATCCACCACGGCACGCACTATGTCCAGGAGCAGGGGCACATTCTGCAGCATTCCGCTACCGGCTCCCTTGCCCGCCACCTTCCTCACCGGACATCCGAAGTTGAGATCAAGCACATCGGGATGTGCCTGGTCCACCACGATGCGTGCCGACTCGCGCATGGCGTCTATGTCCTTGCCGTAGATCTGTATGGCCACGGGGCGCTCGTCATCGCACACCTGCAACTTGGCCAGGCTCTTGTTCACCATGCGTATGAGAGCGTCCGAACTTACAAACTCGGAGTACACCATGGCCGCGCCCATCTGTTTGCACAACAGTCGGAAGCCTATGTCCGTGACGTCCTCCATGGGTGCCAACAATATAGGCTCGTGTCCCAGGTCGATGCTACCTATCTTCATATCTCTTGTGCGTGTATTCCTCAGGCCTTTGCCGTCTGGCTGAACACGAGTGCATATACCTTCATCTGCTTGAGCATGGCCAAAAGGCCGTTGGAACGTGTGGGCGAAAGGTGCTCTGTCAGACCTATCTCCTTGATGAAGTAGAGGTCGGCATCCAGTATGTCCTGTGGTGTCTGGTTGTCGAGCACGCGCACCAGCAGAGCCACGATGCCCTTCACTATCAGCGCATCGCTCTCGGCGCGGAACCGTATCCTGCCGTCCACCAGATCGGCCTGCAGCCACACACGGCTTTGGCACCCGTCTATAAGGTTCTGTGGTGTCTTGTACTGTTCGGGCAGAGGTTCCTGTTCCCCACCCATGTCTATGAGCATCTGGTAGCGGTCCATCCAGTCATCGAAGTCATTGAACTCCTCTATTATCTCGTCTTGTATCTCGTTTATCGTCATGACGTATGTAGTTTGATTTCCTAAAATGCCCTACTGCTCGTTGTAAAGCAACTGCAGCACTGTCTGCCCCACGGCCTCCAGCACGTTGGGGTCTATGTTCTCCGGAGTGTCGTCTACGGTGTGCCATGTGGGTCCGAAACTGCTGGGTCCGTTCTCGAAGTGCGGCACTATGTCTATGCACGGAATGCCGGCCACGGTGTTCACATTCACATGGTCGTCCACAAGCGCTCCGCCTTCACGTGATGTGAAGAACTGGCCGTAGCCCAGTTCCGAAGCCAAGGCCCACACCTTGTTCATCACATGCGACGCGAAGTGCATACTCACCTGCTCCTTGGCAAAGGATGCCCCGCGTCCGCCCACCATATCCAGGAGGATGCCGTAGCAGGGCTTAAAGCCATTGGCGGCTGCCTGTTCGGCCCACGCCTTGCTGCCAAGGCACCACGTGTCGCGCGTCTCCTCGCCAACAGTCTCGGCCCACTGCGGCGTGCCCATGTCCTCGGCATCGAAGCACACGAAGTCCACGCCCACCCCCTGCAAGGGTTGTTGCTGCAACTGGCGGGCTATCTCTATCATCACGGCCACTCCGCTGGCACCGTCATTGGCACCGAGTATGGGGGTCCGGTGGTTAGCTTCGTCCGGGTCGTTGTCTGCCCAAGGACGAGTGTCCCAGTGGGCACACAGCAGTATGCGCTTCCCGGCCTGCGGATTGCAGGAAGCGATGATATTACGGCACGGCACCTTTGAACCGTCCCACGCAGTGACCTGTGCGCTATGCTCGGCCACATCGCAACCCATGCCCGCAAACTGCATCTTTATCCATCCGGCACATTTGTCTGCCTCGGCACTGCCAACGGTACGCGGGCCAAAATCGCATTGCATGCGGACATAGGTCATGGCACTGTCGGCCACAAAAGCCGGACATGGCTTGTTGGCCGCCTTCCCGGCCTTGCCTTGCTTCTTGGACGAGGGCGATGTACAGGCAAAGGCCAGTATGCCTATCGCCGCCATCAGCACCATCGTGCATAAGGAGATATGTCTGTTCATTCTCTTGTCTCTATAATAATATAATAAGGTATATCGTGTAGTGAGTCTCATCGCGCAGCTATGCCTGTCCCATGGCTTGAGCCATGCGCATAACGCGCAGGAAGTTATCTCCCCAGAGCAGGTGCAGGTCGGCCTCGGAGAAGCGTTCACGCAGCAGACGGCGCGTCAGGTTGAGCAGTTCGCCGGCATGTGCCACACCGGGCACTCCGCCGTCGCCGTCGAAATCGGAGCCTATGCCCACATGCTCTATGCCCATGATGTCCACGGCATGACGTATGTGCTCCATGGCATCGAGGACGGAAGCCTCGGAAGCGGAACTCAGGAAGCCATGGTATAGCGTCACCTGCATCACGCCACCCGACATGGCCAGACGGCGCATCTGTTCATCGGTGAGGTTGCGCGGATGGTCGCACAGGCTTCGGCAACACGAATGGCTACAGACGATTGGCACCCCGGAAATGTCCAAGGCATCATAGAAACTGCTCTCGGCCGCATGGCTCATATCCACCATCATGCCCACACGGTTCATCTCGCGTATGGCCTCGGCACCAAGGTGGCTGACTCCCCCGTGCTCCTTATTGCTCTTGCGGGCAGAGTCGCACAGATCGTTGTCGCCATTGTGGCACAGGGTCATGTAGACAACGCCGCGCCGACGGAAGTGCTCTATGCGTGTGAGGTCACGTCCTATGGCATAACCGTTCTCTATGCCCAGCATGATGGCCTTGCGACCCTCGCGTTTCAGGCCGTAGAGGTCATCGGGAGTGCGGGCTATGGCCACTTGAGTCTGCTCTGCGGCCACCATCTCCTCTATGCGGGAAAGAGTGGCGTCGGCCTGCGCCGTTGCTGCCAGATATGCCTCGGGAGTACGTTCGCCCTGCGGCAGGTAGGCCACCATAATGGTGGCATCCAGCATGCCGTCCCTCATGCGCGGAAGCGTAACGAGGCGTTCCTCGGCTGTATCGAACTTCATGGGCGTGTCGCAATGCGAGTCCAGCGACAGTACACGGCTGTGCACACGGCGTGCCTCGGCATAGTTCCCGGCCTCGCCCACCAGCCACTCGAATATGGGCATCATGCGCCGGTCCCCGGCCATGACGAAACACTCGGGGTGCCATTGCACGCCCAGGATGCTCTTGTATTCGGTACTCTCCACGGCCTCTATCACCCCGTCCATGGAACGTGCCGACACGCGCAAGCGAGAGCCAGTGGTGCGGACAGCCTGATGGTGGAAACTGTTGACCTGCAACAACGGGCATCCATCCCCGTCCACAGGAAGGTGTGAGGGGGCGAAAATTGCCTCCAGGATGGTACCCTGCTCTATCCTTACGGTGTGCGATACCTGCTCGCGGACCAAGTCCTGACAATGCTTGATGAGCGGGGCCTCGGTGTACTGCACCCCCAGGTCCTGGTAGATGCTCCCTCCCATGGCAGTCGCCAACATCTGTATGCCACGGCAGATGCCCAGCAGGGGCAACTGTCGCTCCAGGGCACGCCGTATCAGCCGGAACTCGGGCACATCGCGCTCGGGATTGATGCCATGCAACTGCGGTATGGGCTCCTCGCCCACCAGCAACGGGTTCATGTCAGCTCCGCCGCTCAGCACCACGGCATCCAGGCTGTCCAGCAAGGCCTCCATGGCTTCGTCGTCCATGTAGGGCGGTATCACCACCGGGCTACCTCCGGCCTGCAGGATGCTGCGATAGTACCCCGGTGCCAGTTCACACCCTTTCTCACCATAGTTGCCGGTTATGCCTATGAGTGGTCTCATTATCTTACGCTTTATAGTTGGTCGGACGTGTCAGACAAGTCCGACTGCAGTCTCAGTCGCTGATCTTCTTCCAGTCTTCTTCCATCTGAGGCTTTGCCTCCTCCTGCATGCCGCCTATGGGCAACTCCTTCTTAATGCTTTGGGTCAGGGAGATGAGCGTCTCTGTGCTCATGACGCCGTCTATCTGCTGCAGGCGCCCGTTGAGCAACTCCATCAGGTGTGCGTTGTCCTTGGCATAGAGCTTGATGAGCATGGTGTAGGGGCCGGTGGTATAGTGGCACTCCACTATCTCCGGTATCTTCATGAACTCCTCCACCACATTGCTGTACATGCTGCCCCTCTCCAGGGTGATGCCTATGTAAGTACAGGTGTTGTAGCCCAGGCTGGCAGGCAGCACGTGGTAACCGCTGCCCACAATGACGTTCATATCTATCAGTCTCTGCACGCGCTGATGTATGGCAGCACGACTGACGCCGCACCTGGCAGCGACGTCCTTAAACGGTATGCGGGCGTTGTTGGATATTATCTCCAGTATCTTTTTGTCAAGAGAATCTATCTTTTCCATTGGTTTCTTGTTGTTTTGACATACAAAGGTAGCAAGAATGACAGATTTATCCAAGGTTTTCACGCTTTTTATCATTACCGCAGGGCCACCGCGCCACATGGCATCGCCTGTGGCAACCCGGCCCCACTGTCATGGCAACGGGGAGACAATACCACGGGAATGACCCCTCAGCCTGCACAAAATCCTTTTTCCAATGCATGCCACATGCTCTGACGCGCCTCGGGGTGGAGGGAGCAGAGATGCCGCGCCAAAGCCTCCATATCGGTGCGGCGCGTCCGATCCTCGTATGGACAGGAACGCGACTGCCTCACCAAGGAGAGTTCGGCAGCCAGCGGAGCGATGATCTGCTCCGGAACCAGGCACAGGGGGCGGATAAGCGTCAGGGGATAGTGGCGCATGGACATGGAGGGCGACATGGAATGCAAGGAGCCCTCGTAGAGCATATTCATGAGCATGGTGGAGAGGAAGTCGTCCATGTGGTGACCGAGGGCCACCTTGTTGAAACCATGGTCGCGAGCAAACTCCATCAGCGCCATACGGCGGTAGCGGGCACAGAGGACACAGCGGGTACGGCGCGTGTCCGTGCTTTCGTCGAACCCGGTATGCAGGATGTGCAACGGCAGGCCAAGGTCGTGGCAGAACGCCTGCATGTGCGGCCTGTCGGTCTCATAGGGGATGTTCTCCATCACCACATGTGCGGCTTCCACGCGGATGGACGGGCGGAAGATACGTGCCCGTTCGGCCATCAGGCGGGCCATCAGCATGGAGTCCTTGCCACCGGATAAGGCAAGCAGAATGCGGTCGCCGTCGGCGAGTAGGCCATACCTGGTGCAGGCTTTGTTGAAGAGGCGGCGGATTTGCATCATTGTCCGGCAAGCATCTTTGCCGTCAGTCAACTGGGAGTTGAGATCCATGCAGAGTAGTTCTTGTGTGTTTATCAGGTACCCCCGGCAGGACAGCCAGGAGGAGATCACTCCGCCCTGGCCACCATACGCAGGTATTTGTGCCCGAAAATGAAAAGCTCACCCTCTTCTCTGAAGCCCATGGCCTCGTACAGAGCCTTGGCATTGGTATTCTCGGGGGCGCAGGCCAGGATGGCAGGGCGCGACTGTAAGAAGGCTTCGTCGCGGGCTGCGCAGAGCAGTTGCCTGCCCACTCCCTTGCCACGCGCCATGGGCGATACGGCCAGACTGTCGAGGTAGTACTCGCCTGGCACCGTCTCGGCATCCATAGAGGCCTGGTCGAACGTTATGAGCTCCCGGAGCAGGGAAAAGGTACGTTCCCGCATAGCCACGTATCCATCACCCGGATATGCCACCATAGCGCCCAGCAAAGTGCCGCCGGCGTCCTCGGCAATCAGGGCGTGGCGCCAACTGTACAGTGTGTCGTCGCGGCAGATGACATCGGTGATGAGCTCCAGTCTGTGCCTGTCCCCATCGTTTGTGTTGCCTGCATGCGCCCTCTGCATGATGTCGTCTCCCAAGGCTTCCAACACCACCAAGGCAAGGAAGGGGGCATCCTCTTGTGTTGCACGTCTCAGTGTCATTGCTTCGTCTTTGTCTGGTCTTCTTCGATGAAACGGAGCAGCCGTTCTACGGCTTCCTCCTCGGGTATGTTCTTCTCTATGCACTCCTTGGCCTTGTAGAGCGACACCTTTCCGCGCGCCGCACCAACGTAGCCGTAGTCGGCATCCGCCATCTCACCGGGACCGTTGACTATGCAGCCCATGACGGCTATCCTCAGCCCCTTGAAGTGCGAGGTGGCAGCCTTGATGCGTTGCACGGTGCGCTCCAGATCGTAGAGCGTGCGGCCGCATCCGGGACAGGAGATGTACTCTGTCTTGACAAACTTGATGCGTGCGGCCTGCAGGATACTGTCGGAGAGGGAACGCAACTGCTCCCCGGTGAAACCGTCGGCCTGTATGTCCAGCAGATGCGCCTTCTTGTCTATGAAGATGGCACCCACGGCCATGGCGGCCTTCAGCTGCAGTTCCTCCATGTCATCGGCCTGGAGACGCAGGGTGACGGTATCATTTTCTATGCTACGCAAAGCCTCCTCGCGCAGACGGCTGCACTCGGGGATGAGGCTCACCAACTTCATTCCCACCGGAATCTCCTTCTCGGGAGCCTCGGACAGGCTCACACGGATGGTATCGCCCAAGCCTTCGGTCAGCAGGGCACCTATGCCCACGGCACTCTTGATACGTCCGTCCTCGCCCTCACCGGCCTCTGTCACGCCCAAGTGGAGAGGAAAGGTCATGCCCTCGCGGTCCATGTGCTCCACCAGCAGACGTACGCTCTGAACCATGACCACGGTGTTGCTGGCCTTGATGGAAATGACCACGTCCCGGAAGTCATGACGCACGCAAATGCGCAGGAACTCCATACAACTCTCCACGATACCCTCCGGCGTGTCGCCATAACGCGACATGATACGATCGGAAAGCGAGCCGTGGTTCACACCGATACGGACTGCCGTACCGTGCTCGCGGCATATATGCAGGAAAGGCAGCAGGCGGTCTTCTATCCGCCGGAGCTCCTGTGCATACTGCTCGTCGGTGTAGTCCAGCTGCTTGAACTTGCGTGCCGCGTCCACATAATTGCCGGGATTTATGCGCACCTTCTCGCAGTAGAGGGCTGCCACATCGGCCACATTGGGATTGAAGTGCACATCGGCCACCAATGGCACCTGACAGCCTGCGCGACGCACAGCCTCGGAGATGAGTTTCATGTTCTCGGCCTCGCGGGTGCCTTGGGTCGTAAGGCGCACGATATCGCCCCCGGCCTCGGCTATGCGCAGGATCTGCGCCACACTGGCCTCGGTGTCCATGGTGTCGGTGTTGGTCATGGACTGCACACGGATGGGGTTGTCACCGCCCAGACGTATGTTGCCCACAGTAATCTCGTGGGACTTGCGACGAGTGTATGCCATGTGTTCCCTTAGTTGACCTTGAACTTATACTTTACCTGCGACAGTTCGGCATTGGCCTTGACAATCTTCTCCTTCAGGCCCTGCTTATACACCTTGAGGCGTTCGGCCAGGGCAGCATCGGAAAGTGCCAGCATCTCGGCTGCCAGGATGGCGGCATTCTGCGCGCCATTGACTCCGACGGTAGCCACAGGTATGCCGGGAGGCATCTGTATGATGGAGAGCATGGCGTCCAGGCCGTCCAGCATGCCCTTGATGGGAACACCGATGACGGGCAGGGTGGTGCCTGCGGCGATTACTCCGGGCAGTGCCGCTGCCATGCCGGCTCCGGCAATGATGACACGTACGCCGCGTCCTTCTGCCTCGCGGGCAAACTGCTCCACTTCATTGGGGGTGCGGTGCGCCGACAGGGCGTTCATCTCAAAGGGAATCTCCATCTCGTCAAGAAACTTGGCAGCCTTCTCCATGACCGGGAGGTCGCTGGTGCTGCCCATGATGATGCTGATCATAGTGAGTATATGTATGTTTGTTGTGTTCTTTGCTTGTGCTTGTGGCGGCGGACGCCCACAAAGGGCGTGGGAGACGACCGGGCATAGGGGTGTGGCTATGGCATGGATGCCGTGGAGGAGGTTATCAGTCTGAAGGCCTGGCCAAGGCTTTCCGTAAGGTCGGAAGCCATGAGGCTGTGCCTACCCCACCGCTGTGCAGCGATGTCGCCGCTGAGGGCATGCAGGCTGACACCCAGGATGGCAGCGTGTGAAGGCTGGTAGCCCTGTGCCAGCAGTCCGAGGATGATGCCTGTGAGCACATCCCCGCTACCGGCCGTGGCCATGCCGTCGTTGCCCCATGGGCAGCGGTATAGCCGTGGTTGCGGTCCCGGTATGCTTATGGTGGTGGGATGGCCTTTGGCCACGAGGATGGCGTTGCCGGTGTCTATTCCGGCATCCTGCATCCTGAGCAGTTCCAGCGGGTGGGGAGTGATGATGGTGTCCTGCGGCAACAGGGAGAACCACTCGGGGTTCAGGGCCAGCAGGTTCAGGGCATCGGCATCCAGCACCAGGGGGCGCGGCACATGTGCCAAGGCCTGCAATGTTTCGTGCAGGATGCGTGCTGTTGCCAGGGCTGTACCTATGCCGGGGCCTATGCCTATGGCACTGTATGGTGGCGGGGAAGTGATGGAGAAAGGCAGTGTGGTCCAGCAGGTATTGTCCCAGTCATGTTGCAGCACGGCCTCGGGGAGCGACATCTGCATGATGTCGTTGTTGTTGCGTGGAATGTGCACGGTCAGTTTGCCTGCACCTGAGCGCAGGCATCCACGGCCGGCCAGCAACGATGCCCCTGCCATGCCATAGCTGCCTGCCACAAGCAGGGCGTGCCCGAAGGTGCCTTTGTGCCCGTCCTGCGGCCGCGGCCGCAGGAGGCTCTTGAGCAGGGGGATGCTGATGTCTGTAATCCCGTCCATTGACTAATACTTGAATGAACTGCCGCCGGCAAACTCTCTCAGCAGTGATGTTGGCGGCACCTGATCTGCAGGAACGCTGCGGAAGTAGCGCAGGAACTTACGCAGGCGACTGGCCTCGGCATACTCCGCCTCCCTCTCGTCCACCTCTTCCAGGATGGGCATCACCTGGTCCTTGATGACGGCCAGTTCATAGAGCAAGGCGCTGTTGAAGATGGCATCGGCCAACTCTTGGAAAGGGAAGATCCACTTCTTCTCACCGGCGGTGACGCTGGGCATGCGCCGCAGCGTCTCCAGGGCGGAATAGCCGCGATAGCGGTAGTCCCTTATCAGACGCCGCAAAACACGTATGTCGGTGGTGGGTATGCTGTTGTGGTCGTCCAAGGCAATGGTGGTCAGTGGACTGATGAAGATGCGGAACTTCTTCTCTTCAGGGATTTGCCTGGAGAGCATGGGATTGAGGGCATGGTTGCCTTCGATGATGATGATGTCGTCCTGGGCTATGCGCAACCGTCTGTCCTCCTCGTAGACACGCTCGCCTTGTTTGAAGTCGTACCGTGGCAAATCCACCTCCTCCCCGGCAAGCAGTTGGCTGATGTTACTGTTGAACAGTTCCGTGTCCACGGCCTCTATACACTCGAAATCATAGTTGCCGTCGGCATCCTTGGGCGTGTCCACACGGTTGACAAAGTAGTCGTCGGTGCTAATGATATGCGGACGCTTCTCTGCAGCCATCAACAATATGGCCAGACGCTTGCCCGTGGTGGTCTTGCCACTGGACGAAGGTCCTGCCAACAGCACCAGGCGCGCGTTCTTCTCCACTATGCGGTCAACTATTTCATTAAGTTTCTTGTCCTGCAGGGCCTCGCTCACGTTTATCAGGCGTGAGGCCAGTCCCTTCTTCACAGCCTCGTTGAACTCTCCTGCCGTACGCACGCCCATGATGTCCTGCCAACGGTGATACTCCTGTATGACATTGTGCATCTTCTCCTGCGGCACCATATCCTCCAGACGTGTGGGATCCTTGGCCGAGGGTACACGCAACAGCAGGCCGGAATAAAATTTCTGCAGGGCAAAGAGGTGCAGAAGCCCCGTGCGCGTGAGCAGACAGGAGTAGAAGTAGTCTATCGTGTCGCCCAGACTATAGTAATAGGTATACAGGTTGCGTTGGCTCTCCAACAGCTTGGCCTTACTCTCCATGCCGCGCTTGCGGAACACGTCTATGGCCTCCTCTATCGGGCACTGCACACGATGTATCTTCTCGTCGGCACGGACAATCTCCTGCATGCGGCGATACAGATCCTCAGCATCCTTGTCGGTCACCTCGCGGCCTATGCGCAACTCACAATAGTATCCGCGGCTGACCGGTGCGCTTATTATCAACTGTCCTCCAGGATAAAGATCCTCAACGGCCTTGACCAGGACGAGGAAGAGGGTAAGCGTGTAGGTACGCATGCCGTGCGTTGTGGTGATGTCCAGGAACTGCACGTCCTTGGAGTTGTAGAACCTATAGTTCATCCCCTGCACCTTGTTGTTGACCAGAGCACACATAGCACCGTATTTCAGGTCTATTCCGCAACGGTCATACAACTCTTTCAGGCTGGTGCCGAACGGGACACTGATGACCTGCCCGTTGTTGCGACAGCGAATCTTAACGTTCTGAGGCATTTGCTTTAGATGTTGATTACATGGCAAAAGTACAAAAAAATAATTAAACTTCGCCACAGGCTCCATATTCTTCATTAAATTTTATAACTTTGTGCCCGATTTGTCTCCGTGAGATACATACATAACCAATATAAGAGAGCATGAATAAAATCAGCTACGCTCTGGGCTTGGGCATAGGCCAGCAGCTCAAGAGCATGAATATCGAGGACTTTGACCTCGGTGAGTTCAGTCGCAGCATCAAAGAAGTGATGGCCGGCGAGAAGACAGACATCACCGCACGCGAAGCGCAGACAATGCTTAACGAATACTTTCAGAAGAAGGAGGCCGAGGATGCCAAGAAGAACATCGCCGCAGGCAAGGCTTATCTGGAAGAGAATGGCAAGCGCGAGGGTGTCGTGACCACCAAGAGCGGCCTGCAGTACGAAGTACTCACCGAGGGTACGGGCAACAGCCCCAAGGCCACGGACAAGGTACGTTGCCACTATGAGGGCCGTCTGACCGACGGCACCGTCTTCGACAGCTCATACCAGCGCGGCGAACCTGCCGACTTCGGACTGAACCAGGTAATCGCCGGATGGACCGAGGGCGTACAGCTGATGAAGGAAGGTGCCAAGTATCGTTTCCACATCCCCTACCTCCTGGGATATGGCGAGCGCGGTGCCGGAGCATCCATCCCCCCGTATGCCACCCTGGTATTCGACGTGGAGCTGATAAAGGTGCTCTGATACCGTGGTGCAACGGTAACGCCACGAGAGTACTCCTCCCCCAACATACGACAACAAAACAAACAACACATATTACATCCATTATGAAAAAGATTTCATTCATTGCAGCTGCCGCTTTGGCAGTGATGATGACCGGCTGTGGCAATGGCACACCCAAAGCCAACCTCAAGAGCGACGTCGACTCTCTCTACTACTGCATCGGCATAGCCCAGTCCTATGGACTCAAGACTTATCTGGCCAATCAGGTAGGCATCGATACCACCAACATGGACGAGTTCTTCAGAGGCTTCAACGAGGGCATGAAAGAAGCTCAGGAGAACAAGAACAAGGCATACTACGTAGGCCTGCAGATCGGCCAGCAGATGTCCAACCAGATGATTGCAGGCCTCAACCGCGAACTCTTCGGTGACGACAGCACCAAGTATGTGAGTGCCGACAACTTTGTGGCCGGTTTCATAACCGGAGCCATAGGCAAGGACACCACCATCTCTGTGGAAGACGCCGACATGTATGCCAAGACCCACATCACAGCCATCAAGGCCAGACAGATGGAAGAGAGCTATGGCCCCAACAAGAAGGCCGGTGAGGATTTCATGGCCGAAATAGCCAAGAAGGATGGCGTGAAGCAGCTGGAGGAAAGCGGCGTGTACTATGAGGTGCTCACCGAGGGCGCAGGCAAGATACCCGCAGACACCAGCCTTGTGAAGGTAAAGTACGAGGGCACGCTCATCGACGGCACTGTGTTCGACGGCAACATGGATGCCGAGAACCCCATCACGTTCCGCTGCAACGGAGTCATCCCCGGATGGACCATGGCACTCACACACATGCCTGCCGGTTCCAAGTGGAAAGTGTACATCCCTCAGGACATGGCCTATGGCGATCGTGAGGCCGGAGACAAGATCAAGCCCTTCAGCGCACTGGTATTCACCATCGACCTGATTTCCGTAGAGTAACCGCGCACTCATAATCCTATTCATCATACGGGGGACAACCTGCCGCCACGCCACATGTGCCCACGGCAGGTTGTCCCTCTCTCATTAAGCAACAACATGAAAAAGACACTTATACTGGCCCTCGTGGCCACCATGTGCATAGGCATCCAGGCCATGCCACGAAAGAAAGACAAGAAGGCCAAGAAGGCAGAGGTGGCCCGCGTGGACACAGTGGACGTCAACACGTTCTCCTATCTGATAGGCAACCTCAACACGCGCGGCCTGATGGAGTTTCTCAGCCGCCAGAAGGGCGTGGACACACGCTATGTAGAAGACTTCATGGAGGGATTTGCCCAAGAGAGCCTCACCGAGGCAGACCTGCGCGCCAAGGCCCGCATCGCCGGAACCGAAATACGCGAAGACGTGGTAAAGCACATCATCCCCGGCCTGTCCAAGCAGATGAACGATACGGTGGATCTGCTCAACCATGCCGAGTTTCTGCGCGGCTTCATGGATGGCGTCATGGGTAAGCCCATGGAGATAAGCGCCGACTCCGCCATAAAGGTGGTGGACAAGCAGATGAAGTATTACCACGACAACCTGATGGAGAGCAAGTACGGAGCCAACCGTCGTGCAGGCGAGAACTTCCTGAAGACCAACCAGAAGCAGAAGGACGTTCGCCTCACCGCCAGCGGTCTCCAGTACAAGGTCATCACCAAGGGCGAGGGTCCCACGCCCACCAGGGAACAGAAGGTGAAAGTGCACTACGAGGGCAAGCTGCTGGACGGCACTGTCTTCGACAGCTCATACAATCGCGGCCAGCCCGCAACCTTCGGCGTCAGCCAGGTCATTCCCGGATGGGTGGAGGCACTGACCATGATGCCCGTCGGCTCCAAGTGGGAGCTGTACATTCCCCAGGAACTGGCCTACGGCTCACAGGATCAGAAGAGCATTCCACCGTTCTCCTGCCTCATCTTCACCGTGGAACTGCTGGAAATAGTCAAGTAAAGGCATAAGCCTGCCCACGGGAACCAAGGCTGCGCCATGTATGGCGCAGCGCCGCATCCTGTGACGTCCGGGCAGAAACAACCGGTTTATTCGACCTGAAAAACCGGTTTATCCAATCGAGTAGGAGGTAAACAC
>DBLZ01000085.1 GCA_002297545.1 Prevotellaceae bacterium UBA711
CGCCATTCCGCGATGCGGCCATACTGGCGGCCGGCCATGCCGCCGATGCCTGCTTTTGGCTCAATGATCTCACAGGGCAATGGTGCTCCTCCTCATATTATGGAGAGTTCCCGTCCTGGGCGCTGACCTATAGCAGGTACAGCTCCCTGCCACGACGTATCGGCGACATAGACTGGAAACCTTCCAACGAGGTGGTGGGCAACTTCAGCTACTTCGTGTCAGGAGGTCTGAAGAGTCCGTTCTCACATAGCTTCAAGGGCGATCGCGCCTACCGCAAGTTCAAGGCGAGCGGCATGGTCAACGAGGAAGTCAACCGCTTTGCCGTCCACTGCCTCGCCTCGGCCGGCATGGGCCTGGATGCTGTCACCGACATGTTGTCCATAACGTACTATGCGGGCAATTTCGACCACAGGACGGTCAACGAGTGCCCTATGGAACTGCAGGATACCTACGTTCGCCTGGACAACGCCCTTGGGCAGTTGATGGACGACGTGGAGAAACGCGTGGGCAAGGGCAACGTCCTATTCGTTGTCACCGGCACCGGCTACAGCGAGGAACCCGTGGCCGAGGACCTGTCGCGTTACCGCATCCCCACCGGCACGTTCGACATGCATCGTGCCGAGATGCTGCTGAACATGTACCTTGTGGCCGTGTATGGTCAGGGGCAGTGGGTGGAGAGCAGCATGGACAACGAGATATATCTCAACCGCAAGCTTGTGGAGCAGCGCAACGTCAACATGATGGAGATGCTGGACATGAGCACGGCTTTCATCATACAGCTTGCCGGAGTGAAGGATGTGTACACCAGTCAGCGACTGGCTCTCGGTGCATGGACTCCGGGCGTTTCCAAACTGCGTAATGCCTACAACCCCCATCGCTCAGGCGACATCCTTGTGCAAGTGTCACCCGGATGGTCCATATCCGGAGTGAACTGCGTCGGCAAACAGAGTATCACACGTGAGGGGTACACGGCATTTCCTCTCTTCTTCTTAGGTGCAGGTTTCGATGCATGCAGGGTGGAGACTCCAGTGACCATCGATCATGTGGCTCCCACGGTATCCAAGGTGTTGCGCATACGGTCACCCAATGCGTGTGCCCAGCCACCGCTCCTTCAGACCGTTAACAACACAAGCATATCACACAACACGAATAAATAAGACATACAATGACTATAGCAAGTTTCTTAGTTAAACTGTTCGGAGACAAGAAGTCCCGCGACATGAAGTCCTACCGCCCGCTGGTACAGGCCGTGCTGGATGCCTATCCCCGTGTGCAGGCCATGAGCAACGATGAGTTGCGTGCCCGTGTGCAGGAGATCAGGCAGTATATAGCAGACAAGGCTGCACCGCAGCGTCAGCAGATAGCTGACATCAAGGCCCGCATTCCCGAGACCGAGATACAGGACCGTGCTCCTCTTTTCCAGCAGATAGACAAGTTGGAGAAGGAAGTCCTGGAGACCCTGGAGACGGCCTTGGACGAAGTGCGTGCCGAGGTCTTTGCCATAGTAAAGAGTACCGCCGAGCGTTTCACCAACAATACCGAGATACGTGTGAAGGCCACACAGTTCGACCGCGACCTGGCCGCCAGGCACGACTTTGTGGATATAGACGGCGACACAGCAGTGTACCACAACCACTGGGTGGCCGGCGGTAACGACATGCAGTGGGCTATGGTTCACTTCGATGTTCAGCTTTTCGGCGGCACCGTATTGCATCAGGGCAAGATTGCCGAGATGTTCACCGGTGAGGGTAAGACCCTTACGGCCACTCTGCCCGTGTTCCTCAATGCTCTCACCGGCAATGGCGTGCATGTGGTTACAGTGAACGACTACCTGGCCAAGCGCGACTCCGAGTGGATGGGGCCCATCTACATGTTCCATGGTCTCAGTGTGGACTGCATAGACAAGCATCAGCCCAATAGCGAGGCACGTCGTCAGGCCTATCTGGCCGACATCACATTCGGCACCAACAATGAGTTCGGCTTTGACTATCTTCGTGACAACATGGCGCAGGACCCTGCCGATTTGGTTCAGCGCAAGCACAACTTTGCCATAGTGGACGAGGTGGACTCCGTCCTGATCGACGATGCCCGTACGCCTCTGATCATCTCCGGCCCCGTGCCCAAGGGTGACGACCAGATGTATGAGCAGTACCAGCCTTTGGTGGAGCGTCTCGTGGGTGTACAGCGTACATTGGCCACCCAGTATCTGGCCGAGGCAAAGAAGCTGATCGCAGAGGGTACGGCCGAGAACGACAAGCAGAAGACCGCCGACGGCTTTCTGTCTCTCTTCCGCAGTTTCAAGGCATTGCCCAAGAACAAGGCCCTGATCAAGTTCCTGTCCGAGCCGGGCATCAAGGCCGGCATGCTGGCCACCGAGGAGATATACATGGAGAACAACAACCGCCGCATGCCCGAAGCCGTGGAACCTCTCTTCTTCGTCGTCGACGAGAAGCAGAACAGCGTGGACCTCACGGACAAGGGCAACGAATGGCTGGCTTCCCAGGTCAACGATACGGAGCTGTTCATCCTGCCCGACATCGGCAGCCTGATGTCCCAGATAGAGGCCAACAGCAGTCTTGACGAGGAGGCACGTGTGGCCAAGAAGGACGAGGTGTATGCCGACTATGCTGTCAAGAGCGAACGCGTGCACACCCTGCAGCAGTTGCTCAAGGCCTACACCATGTTCAATCTGAACGATGAGTATGTCATACAGGACGGTGAGATAAAGATCGTGGACGAGCAGACCGGCCGTATCATGGAGGGACGCCGCTGGAGCGACGGATTGCACCAGGCCGTGGAGGCCAAGGAGCATGTCAAGGTGCAGGCCGCCACACAGACATACGCCACCATCACCCTGCAGAACTATTTCCGCATGTACCACAAGCTGTCGGGCATGACAGGTACGGCCGTTACCGAGGCCGGCGAGTTCTGGGACATATACAAGCTGGACGTGGTGGAAGTGCCCACCAACCGCCCGGTCATCCGTATCGATGCCAACGACCGCATCTACAAGACCCAGCGCGAGAAGTATAAGGCCGTGA
>DBLZ01000118.1:0-3843 GCA_002297545.1 Prevotellaceae bacterium UBA711
TTGCGGCTGTCTTTATGATAACGTATGCCATCTTCCACCGATATGCCAAGGCCAATGCCGATATCGTCCGCAAGCGCGGCAGACGTGCCGGCAAGGAAGCCACCAAGCGGCTGAAGCAGGCGCGCAAACTGCTGGAGAAACACGAGGCAGGGCCTTTCTACGAAGAGACGCTGCGTGCCCTCTTGGGCTATGCCGGTGACAAGCTGAACATCTCCATGACAGACCTTTCCAAGGAGAATGTGCGCGAGGCGCTGGTTGCTCGTGGTGTGGACGAGGCATTAGTACAGCAATATATCGAAGTCCTGGAGGAGTGCGAGTTCGCACGCTTTGCTCCAGGCGATCCACAGGCCACTATGGACAAGATTTACGACCTCTCCACGCAGGCCATCACCAGCCTGAACAAGAGCCTCTGACCCTTGCGTCGGTCCGGCTCGGTTCATATAATGTATGACTAAATCGATACGAATGAAGATATGAAACGCATATACTACATCCTATTTCTGCTCTTCCTGTGCTTGCACATGCCCATGCAGGTCTCTGGCGCGGCACCGTCGGCCATGGACGAATTGAAACAACAGGCCGACTCGGCCTATGCTTCCGAGAACTTTGGCGAGGCACTGGACATGTATCTGCAATTGGCGCGGCAGGGCGAGAATGCCGCCATATACTACAACCTTGGCTGCACTTACTACCGTTTGGACAGTATGGCCAAGGCTGTACTGTGGTTCGAGCGTGCAGCCCAGTTGGATCCGTCCGACGATGACATCCGTTTCAATTTGGCCATGGCACGCAACAAGACCGTGGACCGCATCATCCCACGTCACGAAATGTTTTTCGTTTCGATGTGGAAGACTCTTATGCACAGTCAGTCCGTATCCGAGTGGGCATATTGTGGCGTGGCATTCTTTGCGTTGGCCTTGCTGCTGGTGGGGCTGTACCTCTATAGTTCCGCGATAGTAGTGCGCAAGATTGGTTTCTTCGGTGCCATCCTGTCCGTGCTGTTGTGTGTGCTGTTCAATGTTTTGGCCTACAATCTGAGGCAGTATAACGACACGCACACCACCGGCATCATCATGGCACCGGCCGTTACCGTACGCAGCACTCCCACCAGGTCTGGCACCGATCTCTTTGTAATACACGAAGGCACCCGAGTGGAGATACGCGACAACAGCATGCGCGATTGGGCGGAGATACAGATTGCCGATGGCAAGGTGGGGTGGATTGAACGCTCCGTGTACGAGGCTCTTTGAATTATGTTTCCGCAACTGCAAACCACATGCCTATGACACCTCTATGCATCCTTTCTATTGACAGCGACGTGTTGCTGTATATCAACCATTGCAACAATGTATTGCTGGACAGCGTGATGCTACGGTTCAGCAATACATGGACATGGACGGTGTTGCTTCTGGCCGTGGTGTTCGTGGTCCTGAAGAACCGGCCCTTCCGCGAGGGAGCGGCTATATTGGCAGGGATGCTCCTGTGTATACTGCTGGCCGACCAGATCAGTTCCTCGCTGATCAAGCCGTGGGTGTGCAGGTTGCGTCCTACGCACGACCCGGAGCTGATGTTTCTGGTCAGGTACATAGAGGGCCGTGGAGGGTTGTATGGCTTTGTCAGTTCACATGCGGCCAACACCTTTGCCGTGGCTACCTTTTTTGCCTTTGTCTTCCGCCACAGCCTTACGTCTGTCTGCCTGTTTGTGTGGGCAACGGCAGTTGGCATCAGCAGGATATACCTGGCCAAACATTTTCCTACCGATGTCTTGGCCGGTGCGGCTCTTGGCGTTGCTGTAGGTGCTGCGGTGTACTATGTGCTGCATCTGTTGGTGTCCAAGGTTATAACTCCCGCATCGCAGTACTACAGCAGTGCCTACACCACCTCGGGATTTCTACTGAGCGATATGCACGTCATCCTCACAGCCATGGCATTGACGCTGGCCTACACTCTGTTTTAGTCTCAGTTGCCCTTCCTGTATTTCAATGGTGGGTAGCCTGTGGCCTTGTGGAACATGCGCGTGAAGTGATTGGGATAACGGAATCCCAGCTCCTCGGCTATTTCGTTTATGGTCATGTTGGTTTGCCGCAGCAACACCTGGGCATGTGCTATGACCTTGCTGCGTATGTACTCCTGAGCCGTTATGTGCAGCTCCTTCTTTATTAGGTCGCTGAAGTATCCGGGGCTGAGGCCGAGCTTTGTGGCACACCACGTTACGGACGGTTGTCCGTGCTGTGCGGGCAGACCGCTACCCATGTACTTTGTCAGTAGCGTGTCCAGTTTTCCCACCCATGTTTCGGTACGCATGGGATTGCAGGTGTGCTGTTGTTCAAAGTATCGTTTCACGTAGCTCAGCAGGGTGCCTATGCCCAAACGTATCATCTGTCCGGAGAGGTAGTCCTGCTGTGTGTGCAATTCGGCGCAGAGATTGGCAAAGCAATTGCGTATGACTCCGTGCTCCACTTCGGTGAGGGCGATGGCCTCGGGATAGTCGGAGTGGAAATAGGAGAACATGTAGAAGTCGCGTCCCAGGCCTGTCTTTTCCAGCAGGTCTTGCCTGAATGCCAGCATCCATCCCTGCGGCTTGGCGCCATTCTCCATACGAATTTCCAGAGATTGCCCCGGGCGTATGGTCACGAGCGATCCGCGTGAGTGGGACATGGGCTTGCCGTCCCTATGCAACTCGCCCTGTAGTTCTTCTATCAGCATCAGCGCATACATATCGTAGACTTTGGCTTCGTACATCGACTCGTCGGCATGGGACAGTTCTACCACCGACACTTGTGGGTGCAGGGTTTGTGCTGCAAAAAAATGGTTGAAGTCATTGATATGGTTAATGGAGGTCATGACGGTTGTCTTGTTTGGTGGTGACAAAGATATATATTTTCTACCAATAAGCCGCTCTGTGGCACATGTTTTTTTGCCATGAGTTCACGACGGGGGGCAGAGGGAATTGTGAATTAGAGTGGAGCAAGCCGTTGGAGAATTGCCGACGATCCTGTGGCTTGTGTTGGCACGCCTCGTGCAGATCTCGGTGTATAAACAGGTTTATGTGGTGACGGAAACCGGTTGTTTGGCAGCAAAGAACCGGTTCTTTCTGTTGAATAAACAGGTTCTTTCTGCCTCTTCTCTTCGGGAACTTGGGCTTCGCGCCATGGGGGCCGGGTTTGGGGCCCGTGGGGACGCATACCTTGTGCCATCTTGGATTGCTTTTGATACGGCAAAGTAATGTGTCTTAATCCACCACAATTATCACGCAATTGTACGATATTGCCGTGAATGCTTGGCTGCTTGCATTTTTTTGCATATCTTTGTACGCGTTATTTAATTGGGAGCATTGTGTATATAGGCCACAATGCAAGGATGAAGTTGTTATGGGAAAAGTAATAATAAGAGAGGTTAAGACAAGCAAAGACTTAGATGCCTTTGTGGACTTTCCGCTTGCGTTATATGCCGGAAACGGACAGTATGTACCCGAGATGGCAGACGATGTTCGCAACAGTTTCAATCCGGAAAAGAATCACGGCCTGTCCTTTACGGAGGTGCAGGCCTTTGTGGCAGAAATAGACGGCCGCACGGTGGGACGCATCGTCGGCATCATCAATCGCCGTGCCAATGAAAAGTGGAATAACAGGGTCGTGCGCTTCGGATATATCGACTTCATAGATGATATGGAAGTGAGCAAGGCCCTCCTCGATACCGTGACAGAGTGGGGACGTGAGCGTGGCATGGAAGAAGTGCAGGGGCCCCTTGGCATTACTGACTTCGATAAGGAAGGCATGCTGTTGGAAGACTTCGACTGCATGGGCTCCATGATAGATATCTACAACTATCCCTACTACCCGC
>DBLZ01000118.1:4156-4320 GCA_002297545.1 Prevotellaceae bacterium UBA711
TACAACTATCCCTACTACCCGCGTCACATGGAAGCCCTTGGGTTTCACAAGGTTGCCGACTGGTTGCAGATACGTGTGGAAATACCGAAGGAAGTTCCTCCAAGGTATGCGCGGGTGGCACGCCTGAGCAGGGAGATGTACGGACTCAAGGTGAGGAAACTCAC
>DBLZ01000115.1 GCA_002297545.1 Prevotellaceae bacterium UBA711
AGCGGCCTTCGCCCTGTAAGGGCAAAAGCAATGTCAACAGTCGACGAGGCAGTTGCCCCACCCCGGCTTTTGCCCTTACAGGGCGAAGGCCGCTTTGCAAATCATTTTCCCAGGGCGCCGCTTCGCTCTGCCCTGGGCTGAGGGCTTGCTGGGCTTTCAGCCCGCTCCTGTCCATGCTGCCCATTCTGCAATCCTTGGCACTATGCCCGCTCCTGTCCATACTGCCCATTCTATAATCCTTAGCACTATGCCCGCTCCTGTCCATACTGCCCATTCTATAATCCTTAGCATCATGCCCGCTCCTGCCCATACTGCCCATTCTGCAATCCTTGACACTATGCCCGCTCCTGCCCATGCTGCCCATGCTGCAATCCTTGGCACTATGCCCGCTCCTGTCCATGCTGCAAATATGCTGCCAATCAGTACAAGTATGTTCTCTCAATATAAGCATTGCTCTGAATGATGCCATCCATAGGGGTGTTTCCACATTGGCGTGGCGGTGTTTTCCCGTCGTTATGGTGATGCCTTTTTGTCGCCTGCATGTTGAAGCCTCATCCTGCCTACGTTGAAGCCTTATCCTGCCTACGTTGAAGCCTCATCCTGCCTACGTTGAAGCTTCATCGTATATACGTTGAAGCCTTATCCTGTATACGTTGAAGCTTCATCCTGTATACGTTGAAGCCTCATCCTGTATACGTTGTTTTAACATTCCTTTGGCGATGGATTCCGTTCTTCATTGCGGTGGGGCGTTTCTTGCACGTTGACGGCCCTTTGCAGGCCTGTCCCTACGGGTCGGTGGGCCTTATTTTATCACCAGTTCCTCTGCGTCGCCCAGCTTGTCGTAGCCGGAGACTATCACGCGGTCGCCCGGCCTCAGTCCGGAACGCACCTCGTACTGGGCGGGGTTCTGCCGGCCTATTTCCAGGGGGGTCCTGCGTGCCGTGCGTCCGTCGGGCGAGAGGCGGTAGATCCATCGTCCGGAGGTGGACTGGTAGAAGTCCCCACGCGGGATGACGAGGGCAGGCTCGGGCTGGCCCAACTCTATCTGCACGCGGTAGCTCTTTCCCAGCCGTATGTTGGAGGGCGGGCTGGAGGTGAAGACGAGTTCGCAGTCGAAGTTGCGGTCCTTCACCTCGGGCACCACCTTGCTTATGCTCAGGGGGAAGATGCTGTCGCGCTGCTGTATGCTGGCGGGCAGCCCTATGGCAATGCGGTCGATGTAGTACTCCGAGAGCGAGGCCTTCACCTTGTGGCTGGTCAGCACCTTAATCTCTCCCACGCACTGGCCGGCCTGCACCTGCTGACCGAGTGCGGCGTTGAGGTAGCTGAGCTGGCCGTCTGCCGTGGCGCGCACGGTGAGCCGGTCTATGCGCCCGGCCGAGTGGGCGAGCTTGCGCATGGAGGCCTTGCGGTTGGCCGCGACGGTTTCGCGCTTGAGGCGCGTTGCCACGGAGTCGTGCCTCAGGCTCTGGAGCTGCAGCTCCACTTTCCGTTGCCTGTATTCGTAGTCCTCCTCCAGCACCTCCAGCTCGGCCTTGGTCTTGATGCCCATGCGCCATTCCTCGCGGCTCTGCAGGAGGGACTTGCGCAGCGACTGCATCTGGTGGCTTGCATCCAGGGCCTGCTGGCGCAGGGTGAGGGAGTGTTGCTCCATCTCTATCTCCTGCTCGCGGAAGTTCCTCTGCTGGTTCTCCCATTCGGCCTGCTCCTCGATGATGGAGCGCCGTAGGTCGGGATTGGAGAGCAGCAGTATGGTGTCGCCCTCGCGTAGCATGGCTCCCTCCTCGGCCAGGATGCCTTCGACGTAGCCGCCCTCCAGGGCGTTGAGGCGCACGGTGCGTATGGGCTGCACGAGGCCTTCCACGTCGACGTATTCCGTGAAGGGCTGCTCTCGGACCTCGTATATGCCTATGTCCCGGGCGCGTATCCTCTGCTTGCGGGGGCCCAGGGCCAGGCTGAGGGCGTAGAGGCACAGGGCGGCGAGGGCCGCGCAGGCCAGGATGTGGGGGCGGTACCTGACGTACCATGGGCGGGGGGTGCGTTGTATGTCCATAATGGGTTGAAAGGTTGTGTGTCATTTCACGGGCAGCTGCTCGGCCAGGGGCCGGCCCGTCTCGAAGTCGAAGGCGGTGAGGCTGCGCAGGGTGTAGTAGAGGCTCCAGTAGGTGCTCATGGCCATGATGCTGCCCCGGCGTGCGGAGTTCTTCTCGCTTGTGGCGGAGTTGAGGTCGAGGATGCTGCTTCGGCCCATGATGTAGAGCCTGCGGGCCACGTCGTGACGCTGGTGGGCCCGCCTGTCGGTGAGCGCTGCCATGCGCACCTTGCGCGCCTGCATGTTGAACTGCATGACGAGCTTCTCCACGTTCTGCCTGAAGTCGTCCATGCCCTGCTGCGCCTGGGTCTGCACGAGGGCCAGCTGTGACTTGGCAACCTTCACCTTGCCCCTGCTTCGTCCCCAGTCCAGGATGGGCATGGACAGCCCGAGGCTGGCATACTCCTGGTGCAGGGGCCGGGCGTAGGCGCTGCCCAGGTCCCTGCCCGTCTGCGAGAGGCCGAACTGCACATAGAGGTCGGCCCTCAGCCGTCCGTCGGCCTTGGCGCGGGAGAGGTTGCTCTCGCTCTCCTTGACTATGCGGCTGTAGTATTCGGGGTCGGGATTGTTCTGCAGGGCCAGCAGCATGGCGTCGGCCAGGGGCACCTGGAACTGAGGCACGCTGTCGGGCACCAGGAGCCTCAGCTCCGTCGCCTGGTCCAGCCCCAGGAAGGAGCGCACGCTCTGTGCCACCTCCTTCAGGCTGATTTCGGCGTCCATCACGTTGGTCTCCTCGTTGAGGCGGTTTATTTCCAGCTGCAGCATCTCGTTCTCCGTGATGGTGCCGGCCCGGTAGCGGCCCTGCGCCATGCGGTAGAGCGTGTCGGCCGAGGCATAGTTCTGGCGCGCCATCTCCAGCTCGGCCTGCGCCGATGCCAGGGAGAAGAAGTGGCGGCAGGCCGTGGCCGAGATGACTTCGAGCGTTTCGGCATACTGCTTCCTTGCCTCGCGGTAGCGTATTGGCTCTATGCGCTTGTCCCACTTGAGCGAGTTGTATCCGAAGAGACTGTGCTCGTAGCCCACCACCAGGGGCTGGCTGCTGTAGGCCGTGGTGCCGCTGCGCAACTCGTCTATGCGGCTGAGGTTGCTCTTCAGGAACAGGCGCCCACCGGTCCAGCTCACGTTCTGGTTCACATTCAGCGTCAGGTCCATTCCGAACTGGTCCTGGCGGATGAACCTCACGGTGCCGTCGGACTGCGTGATACGGTTCATCTCCTTATTTATATATGGCGATGAGGACAGCGTCACCGATGGCAGGTAGTTGGCCCGGAAATAGCGGTAGTTCCAGTAGGCGGCCAGGAAGGTGTTGCGGGCGCTCTGGGCAGAAGGCGACTGCGCCTGTGCCATGGCTATGGCCTCGCGGAGGCACAGCACCAGGGTGTCGGTCTCCGTAGCGGCCATGCCGCGGCACAGTGCCAGCGCAAGTATCATGCATAGGGTCCTCTTCATTGTCGTGCGTTTGTTCTTACGCTGCAAAGGTAGGCACAAATCCGCAAACGGCCTTGCCTTCGGGCCCGATGAAATGCCGAGTGTAAAGAAATCATACAACCTACTGTATGAAAATCATACACTTTTGAAGCCCTGCCTGCGGAAACCTGCCGCTTCCTTGCCCGGATAAGGAGAAAAGCAGTACCTTTGCATCATGATGAAACAATACGGCACCGTACTCGTGGTGGACGACAGCCCCGCCATCCTCACAACGGCAAGGATATGCCTGGAGGATGTCTTCGCACGCGTCATCACCATATCCTCACCCGACACCATCATTGCCACCCTACGGGAAGAGCACGTGGATGTGGTCCTCCTGGACATGAACTTCACCCATGGCCTCAACTCCGGCCGCGAGGGGATGATATGGCTCTCGGCCATACACCGCCTGTTCCCCGACCTGCCCGTGGTGCTGGTCACGGCCTATGCCGACGTCCGGCTGGCCGTCAGAGGCCTGAAGAACGGGGCCGTGGACTTCGTCACCAAACCCTGGGACAATGACGAACTGATACGCACCCTCAAGGATGCCATCGACGGGACACGGGAGATGGTGTCGCTGGACGAACTGGAGCAAAGGCACATAAGGATGGTGGTGGACAAGTGCCACGGCAACATGAGCAAGGCTGCCGAACTGCTGGGCATCACACGACAGACACTATACAAGAAGTACCGACCATGATAGCCTGCGCCTCCGCCGCCATAGTCCTCATCATTGCCCTTGCCGCCCTTGCCGTCTACAGGCACCAGTGCCTGCTCCGGAACAGGGCGGAGCTTATGCGCGATGCCATACGACATCGCGACTTTGCATTCCAGCTGCCCATCAGGGGACTGCTCTTCGGCGAACGCGCCCTGCAGGAGACTCTCAACAACATGGGCTGGGAGATACAGAAGCTGGTGGCGCAGAACGAGGTGGAATCCTGGCAGCGCCTCATACGCGTGCTGACCCACGAAATCATGAACGCCACCACGCCCATACAGGGCATCAGCCAGGCCTATCTGGCCAAACCGGGCATCAAAGGCACGCCCTACGAGGAGGGAATAAGGACCATACGCGACGTGAGCACGGGCCTGGCCGCCTTTGTGGAGAGCTACCGCAAACTGACCCTGCTGCATGAACCCGTACTGAAGGACTTCAGCCTCCAGGCCTTTTGCAACTCCATCTCCGTCCTCTATCCCGACATCAGCTGGGACATAGATGTGCCAAGGGACATTGTCATCCAAGCCGACGAGAACCTTCTACGGCAGGTCTTCATCAATCTCGTAAAGAATGCCATAGAGGCCGATGCCAATGCCGTCTGCATAAGGCACATCCCTCACCCGCAGGCACAAAGACGCCGCCTACCAGCCTTCTACCAATTGCAGGTCAGCAACAACGGACACGTCATATCGGACGAGGTGGCGGCCGAGATATTCGTTCCCTTCTTCACCACCAAGTCACATGGGTCGGGCATCGGGCTCTCACTGTCACGCCAGATTCTTGTGATGCAGCGGTTCTCGCTCTCCCTGCGCGAGAAACCTGCCAAAGGATACAACGTGACCTTCGTGATAGAAAAGTCATAACAAGATGTCGGCAACCGCCTCCCTCACGGGTGACGATTGCCGATGCTACATATATTTATTAACCAAACCTCTTGGCTTATCCATGGGGCAAGCCCTGGATGTGGAGTGTTACTTAGGGGCTTTCTGCAGGAACTTTGCCTGGTTCTTCACCAACTCTTCGATGCTGAGGCCAAGGAGTATCTCAGGCTCAGTCCATCCTGTGGTACCTGGTATGTGATCCAGTGCCTTGGTATTGCCTATATTGATGGCCGTGGTGCCTTCTGGTAGTGGAGGATATACGGTCACGAAGACATTCCACTGGCCCACGTCGCCCTTGACCCAGAACGTGGTGTCAGTAGGCAGGCCGATGGTCTTGATGGGGAAGTGTCTCTCCTCAGTGACGTTGTCCTGGATGAACTCCGAGCTGGGCATATTGAAGTACATCATCTCCCAGTGTTGACGGTAGGCGGTGACCAGGTAGGTAGCATCCTTGGTGAGCCAGATGGCCTTGGTATCCCTTGGCTTCTGGGGTCTTATGTCGTCCAGAGTGTAGTTCAGCTTGTAGACAGGGAACGTGTTGTAGTCCATCGCGTCGTATTTCTCAGGCTTGCTCAGCAATTGGGGAGCAGGGAAGTCCGGTGTAGGGGTAAGGTTTGCGACGGTTTTGCCTGCCTGACATGCGGTCAGGGCAAGGGCAATCAATGGAAGACAGATAGCTTTCTTCATAGGGATAAGGTGTTAGTGATTATTGGTGTTGTGATGTTTACAATCGAGAGGTCCTACCGGAAAAGGCTGGTGTAAGCCGTGGCGGTGCGCATGTCTTTACTTCTTGCCCTTGGCCGGTACGAGGACAAAGTCCGTTGCCGATACCCAGTCGCATTCGGAATGCTCCTTGGTAAATGCCGGGTCGGTGCTGATACCGTATGTTATTATGCCGTTGCCGCCGACATTGATATTCTTGATGCTGACCACTGACCAGCCGAACCCCTGGCTGTCATTGGCCGCAGCTATCTGCCGCCGCACGGAGTCGGGGCAGAACCCGGGATACACCTCCTGCATCTTGGCTATGGTGGCATTGCCACAGGCCCATTTCCAGAGGTTGCCATGCTCGTTGCCTTCGTCCGGAATGTTCTGTGTCAGTTGCTTACCATTGGTGTTTACATATATGATGCCTCCCTCGTCATTGGCTCTGACCAGGGCATAGAGGTCATATACGCCCGGCTTGACTGTATCCTGCCTTTCGGCCGTGAATGCCAGGACATCATCGTAGTCGCAAGCATCCAGATAGCGTCTTTCGCCATCGCCGGTGGGGTAGTCGCCGGACCATGTGCAACGGATGGTACTATTGGTGACTATGTGGAAGCCCGTCTCGTTCAGATAGGGAACATCCAGATGTGGCTGTGGCTTAGGCTTCGCTTTGGCAGATGTGACAGAATATGCGAAATGGGTACGGGGATGGGCATCGAGCCATGACTTCACCTTGGCCACGCTGTGCGAGATGGAGAATATGGCCCACAATATTCCCAGTATAACGATGGCAAACAGTGTCTATTTGGTGCCTGTACGCATTGGCTTCCTGGAACCGAATAGCCAACGTACCAGCAGTACCATGCAGATGACAAGAACCACCAGGATACATGCTATGCCAGATATGACCATGCCGCTGGTCATATTCATCAGACCATTGACGAAGTTCCAATCACTGCCGCCGAACTGGAACGCTCCGCCCATCAGGCCGCCTATTACCGAGGTGAATATGCCTATGATGAATATCACCAAGAGCAGTGGTGGCAGCAACAGCAATCCCAGCAGAACCTTCAGACATCCCGAGCCATTGCTATGCCTGCCACCGGTGTATCCCTGCTCCTGGCCGGTATGTTCCTGCAGTATCTGCTTGTTCAGATTGTCGGGGGTAGGCTGTATGCCTTTCATCTTCAGTCTGTCCTCCGGTGTCCTGGCCTCGGGTACTATCAGCCACATGATCAGGTAGGCGATTAGCCCGAAGCCCTGGACCAGAAATGCCAGCAGCAACAGCAGACGCCACAATACCGGGTCGCCGAAGCCGATGTAGTAGGAGAGGCCCGAGCATACACCACCCAACATCTTGTCATTCGGGTCACGGTAGAGGCGACGGTAGCGGAAGTAGTGTCTGAAGCGCTGCCATGGTGATGCCGTCCCGGAATCATAGTTGTCATTCTCCTGCTCGTTGCCGGTATATGTGCCGGAGGTCTCCTTCTCTCCGTTCTCATCCTTATCCACTCCGGCTATCTCCTCGGCATTGCCTATGGTGTCGATGATCTCCTTAATGACGTCCAGGTTCACGGCCTCCATGCCTTGCTCTTTCTTTGCCCAAAGCAGTTCGGCCACGCGATGCTCTATGTCGTTGGCTATCTCCTCGCCGCCTTCCCTGCGTCC
>DBLZ01000069.1:0-657 GCA_002297545.1 Prevotellaceae bacterium UBA711
GTGGTACCGGCCCTGTTCGTGGCCTTCCAATGGCTGCAGGAGAAGATACGTCCGGTGCAGGCCGAACCGTCGCGCCAGTGGACCATACAATGGGAGAAGGAGGAACTGGATGAACATAAACATGGGAAATGATATATGAGACGTAGATTGACGACAGGGCTCGTTGCCCTATGCTTGTTTGCCTCGTGCGGAATGTACAGGCCATACTCCCGCCCGGAGACGGATGCGGACGGACTGTTCCGCGACACTATGGCCGGGGCCGACACGGCCACGCTTGCCGCCATGCCCTGGCGCGAGCTGTTCACCGACAGCAGCCTGCAGGCCCTCGTGGAACAGGGTCTGCGGCACAATACCGACCTGCAGGTGGCGCACCTGCAGACAGCGGAGGCCGCGGCCGCGTTGCGGAAAGCCCGGCTTTCACTCCTACCGTCACTTATGCTTTCTCCCGAGGGAGGAGTCAGCCGTTATGGGGCTACATCGGCCGGGACCTACAGCCTTGCCGCTACGGCCAGCTGGGAACTGGACATCTTTGGCAAGAACACCAATGCCAAGCGGGGAGCCTGTGAAGCTCTTGAGGGCAGCCGCGACTATGCCCAAGCCGTACGCACCCAGCTGATAGCCACCATTGCCGACAGCTACTACACGCTGCTGATGCTC
>DBLZ01000069.1:971-2674 GCA_002297545.1 Prevotellaceae bacterium UBA711
TACTACACGCTGCTGATGCTCGACAGCCAGCTGGAGACGGGGGAACGGACGCTGCAAAGTTGGGACAGGAGCATCCGCGTGCTGGAAGCCCTGAAACGTGCCGGGCAGGCCAATGACGTGGCGGTGTTGCAGGCGCGTTCCAACAGGATGCAGCTCGAGGCATCGGTCATTTCCCTGCGCAAGAGCATTGCCGAGACAGAAAACACCCTGTCCGCCCTGCTGGCACAGCCTTCGCACCGGATTGTGCGCGGGACGCTGGCCGAGGCGGACTTCCCCAGACACGTGTCCGTGGGCGTTCCCGCGCAACTGCTTTCCAACCGCCCCGATGTGCGCCGTGCCGAGCACGACCTGGCGCGTGCCTTTTACAATACCAACGTGGCGCGTGCCGCCTTCTATCCCAGCCTTACACTCTCGGGCACGTTGGGCTGGACCAACAACGGAGGAGGTACGGTAGCCAATCCCGGCCAATGGCTGGCCAACGTCCTGGGCTCGCTGGTGCAACCGCTCTTCGACAAGGGAGCCAATGCCGCCGCCCTGGAAATAGCTAAGGCGCAGCAGGAAGAAGCTTCGCTCAGATTCCGCCAGTCGCTGCTGGATGCCGGAAAGGAGGTGAACAACGCCCTGGCCCACTGGCAGGCCGCACAACAGCGTGTGGACGTTGGTGCGCGGCAAATAGAGACCCTGCGGGAGGCCGTGCGCAGGACCGAGGCGCTCATGCGCCATTCACCTGCCACATATCTGGAGGTGCTCACTGCTCAGCAATCGTTGCTCGACGCTGAACAGGCGCAGTCCAGTAACCGCTTTGACGAGATACAGGGGATTATCCATCTCTATCGTGCCCTGGGAGGCGGCCTACGGTGATGGCGGAAGGCCCGGCCGCCTGTGGCATGGATGGAGTGGGAGGGCACTGGCCATAGGCGGCCGGGCAGAATGGAATGGAGATAGTGTGTGTGGTGGGGGCATACGTGTGGCGGGGCCTGCCGTTCCCTGCAGTGATGTTTTTGACACCGCTATGGCGATGCAGCCTCACCGCTATTAGTGGTGAAATCTACACATAAATCTCTAACGACACTTGTGCTAAGTGGTTAATGTTATGTTGGTCAAGAAAGGCAATCCTGTTTAGTCACAAGTGGCAAAGTTGCGTGGCTTTTCCAACTACGCGCATTATATACAAACTATGGACAAGATGTATATGGCTCTGCAATGGCTTCTTTCTTGCCTCAATGACTATATGCTTATATTCTTCATTTCTTTTTGGACTTCATCCAAAAAGCGTGAAGCGTGTGCCCCGTCCATTTGCGTATGGTGGAATTGGAAAGAAACGGTAAGTGTGGTTTTCAGCAAATGGCGTTTGTATTTGCCCCAGATAAGAAACGGATTGTTGAAGATACCGCTATACATGCCTACGGCGCCATCTATTTCGTATTGCGCCAATGCGGAAGTGCCAATGACCATGCTTTCGGCAAGGTCGTGGTTGACGCAACTCTCAGCTACTTGTCTGGTAAGTCGCAGATAAGACTGATTAAATACGGAAAGGTCATCGCAGAATGGAATATCGCACGAGCTTACTTCGCCTTTCTTGTTGGCAACGATGGTGTTTACTGCAATGGTATCGTACTGTATGAGTTTGTTGCCTACAGGCAGTAGATAAAATTCCTTCACCCTGCTTGCGGCTTTACCTATGCACCAGCACATCAGCATAT
>DBLZ01000069.1:3010-21040 GCA_002297545.1 Prevotellaceae bacterium UBA711
TGCACCAGCACATCAACATATTAAACTTCATGCCCGATTTACGGCTGATGTTTACAAGGTGTGACACGTTGAAGGTCTTAAAGAACGTCACCATTGGCATGGGTGCGTTCATCCACATCTCAAAGGCGTATGCCCGGCTTGTTTCTTGGGGATTAACTTCTTTCATACGTTAAGGTCATGGCCAGTTAATGAATGAGGAAGAAAAGTGCGGTGTCGGACTTTCTCAGCGGCACCTTGCCTGGGCCTTGCTCCAGGCGTAGCGCCATTTGGAGGGCAAAGTGGTTTGTCTTGAATACTTTGCAGTCAACACACCCTGTCCCGACTGCCGTCCGATGCAGTCGGGACAGGGTGCCTTGATGTTACGATGTCCTATCGCGATGGTGTCTGTGTTGAGATGCTATCGCAGGACGTGGGCTTCTTGTGGTTCTTAGTCTTCGCGACGCTTGGCCACACGACGGCGGCGTGGCCTCTCCTCGGTGTCCTTGCGTTCCAGCTGTACGCCGGCCAGTTCGGGGTCTACAAGGATACGTCCGCAGTATTCGCAGACGATGATCTTCTTGCGCATGCGGATATCGAGCTGACGCTGGGGCGGTATCTTGTTGAAGCAACCGCCGCAGGAGTCACGCTGTACGTACACCACGGCAAGTCCGTTGCGTGAGTTCTTGCGTATGCGCTTGAATGCGCTCAGCAGGCGAGGCTCGATAGTGGCCTCCACGTTGTGGGCCTTCTCTTTCAGCTTTTCTTCCTCGGCCTTGGTCTCGCTGACGATTTCGTCCAGCTCGGTGCGCTTGATGTCAAGGTCAGTGCGGCGGTCGGCGATTACCTGATTGGAGCGGATCAACTCGTCGCTGCGATGCTCCAAGTTTTCCTTGGCCTCGGCAATTTTCTTCTGGTTCAGCTCGTTGTCCAGATGCAGGTACTCTATCTGCTTGGAGAAGTTTTCGTACTCGCGATTGTTGCGCACGTTCTTCATCTGGTTCTCGAAGCGTTCGATATCCATCTTGTTCTTCTCTATCACGCCCTGACGCTCGGTCACCTCTTTCTGAGCCGTGGCAATATCCTCGTTGATCTTCTCGATACGGGTCTCAAGGCCGGCAATCTCGTCCTCCAGATCCTTGACCTCCAAGGGCAACTCGCCACGCAAGGTCTTTATCTTGTCAATCTCCGTCATCAAGGTCTGCAACTGGTAGAGGTTCTTCAGCTTGCTCTCTACATTCAGTTCAGCCGGGTCTTTAACTTTTGCCATTTAGTATAAATAATGTATTGGGTTAGTATTCTGTTCAGTCTTGTACAGTGGCATGTGCGGGAAGTCATCGGCCAGCAGGCGTTCCAGTAGTTCTATGGTGTACTGTTCGCTCTCGTAGTGGCCCAGGGTGCATATCTGTATCTTCTGTTCGTGCCCCATGTACATGTGGTAGTGCATCTCGCCGGTTAGAAAGGCATCGGCCTCTTGCTTCAAGGCTTCGTCCAGCAGAAAGTCTCCGGCCCCGCCGCACAGGGCAACGCTCTGTATGGGGCGGGACAGTGGTTCGTTGTGCATCAGGCACCGGCACTGGAACACATCCTTCACCAGGTCCAGAAAGAAACGGCTGTCCATTGGGGCCGACAGGTATCCCATCACGCCGCAATCGCCTATTGGGGTGACGTCTACCAGTCCCAACCGCTCGGCCATGCAGTAGTTTACGCCGTCCTCGGCCTTGTCCAGATTGGTGTGGGCACTGTAGACGGATATGTCGTTCTGTATGGCCATGCGCACTACGCGCTGAACTTGTGTACTGTCGGTTATCTGCTTCAGGCCGCGGAACAGCACAGGATGGTGCGAAACCACCAGGTTGCATCCCAACTCCACTGCCTCACGCATAACCTCTTCGGTCACGTCCAGACACAATAATACCCCTGAAACTTCCGCCTCTGTCAACCCAACCTGCAGGCCGGCATTATCATAGCTCTCCTGCAGGGGCAGAGGCGCGAAACGTTCAAGGGTGTCGATTACTTCCTTAACCTTCACGCTCATTGGATTATGTAGTGTTTTGGTTGTAAGCAGGGCGTTCGGGCATACCGAGGGCGTCCAACTTATCGTGTGCAAAGGTACAAATAATAATGTACGTGCACACGCGATGCCGCCATTATTTGTCCATGAGGGCAAGTTTTTTAACACTTGATGCGTCGCGGATGTTCTTTTTCACTATCTTTGTGCAGTACTTAACCGTAATCAAGAGACGTTCAACATGAAAAGATACCTGCCTGCCGAATGGCATCCACAGGAGGCCATACAGTTGACATGGCCACACAGCGGCACCGACTGGGCCGATACGCTGGAGGAGGTCACACGTTGTTACATGAATATGGCGCGGGAGATAAGCCTGCGTCAGAAGTTATGGATAGTGGCTCCGCAGCCACAGCGTGTCAGGGCCATGCTGGATGGCGTGCTGCCGGGCAAGGCCCTGGCCAATATCAGCTACTTCCGCATTCCCAGCAACGACACCTGGGCACGCGACCATGCCTTCATCTCTCTGTTGCGTGAGGACGGTGTGCGTGAATTGCTGGACTTCCGCTTCAATGCCTGGGGAGGCAAGTTCGAGGCTTCGCTGGATAATGCCATAAACCGTGCACTCTACGACATGCATTTTGCAGTGGACGGCGAGCATAACGTCTACGTCTCTCAACTGGACTTTGAACTGGAGGGCGGTTCTATCGACAGTGACGGACAGGGCACAATCCTTACTACGGCGCAGTGCAATCAGAACGGCAACCGACGTGGCGAGCAGGCGGTGCGGGAAGAGGAGATGACGCAGGAACTCTGCCGCCGTCTTGGGGCCGAGCGCGTCCTGTGGCTACACCATGGAGGCCTGGAACATGACGATACGGATGCACATATAGACACCCTGGCGCGTTTCTGTCCCGGCGATACCATCGTCTACTGCGAGGGTTGCCCGGATATGGTTGCGGAATTGCAGTCCTTCCGCACCCCGCAGGGACTGCCCTACAGGCTGGTGCCTGTGCCGCCGTACTATGCCAATTTCCTTATTATGAACAAGGCCGTCTTGTTGCCTTTCTATGAGAACGAAGAGGATAACCGCCGTGCCAAGGCAGCATTGGAGTCCGTCTTTACTGATCGCGAGGTCATAGGCATAGATTGCAGCATCTTGTTGACGCAGAACGGTAGCCTGCACTGCTGCACCATGCAATATCCGTTGCCATAGCTTCATACATTTGGCTTCGCATTATCAATGTCACAATATACAAACACAAGACATCATGAAAATAGGAATCATACAGCAGGCCTGTACGGCCGACATCGAGGCCAACAAACGTAAACTGGCCGACAATATACGCAAGGCTGCTGCCGAGGGTGCCCGGCTGGTGGTATTGCAGGAACTCCACAACTCGCTATACTTCTGCCAGACGGAAAATGTGGATTTGTGCTCTTTGGCCGAACCCATTCCGGGCCCCAGCACCGAGTTTTATGGCTCTTTGGCCAAAGAACTGGGCATAGTGTTGGTTACAAGTCTGTTCGAGCGCCGCGCAGCCGGCCTTTACCACAATACTGCGGTGGTGCTGGAGCGCGACGGCAGCATAGCCGGGCGTTATCGCAAGATGCACATTCCCGATGACCCGGCCTATTACGAAAAGTTCTACTTTACTCCCGGCGATCTCGGCTTTCATCCCATAGATACCAGCGTAGGTCGCTTGGGAGTGCAGGTGTGTTGGGACCAATGGTATCCCGAGGGTGCGCGCCTGATGGCCTTGCAAGGTGCCGAGCTTCTTATCTATCCCACGGCCATAGGCTATGAAAGTAGCGACACGCCCGAGGAGCAGGAACGCCAACGCGAGGCATGGACCACGGTGCAGCGCGGTCATGCCGTGGCCAACGGTCTGCCCGTAGTAGCCGTCAACCGCACGGGACATGAGCCTGACCCCTCGGGGCAGACCAATGGCATACAGTTCTGGGGCAGCAGCTTCGTATGCGGCCCTCAGGGCGAATTCCTTTACCGTGCACCGAAGGACGAGGAGGTGGTGACTGTGGTGGACGTGGATATGCAACGCTGCGAGAACGTCCGTCGTTGGTGGCCTTTCCTGCGCGACAGGCGCATAGAGGAGTTCCAGCCCCTGGCCAAGAGGTTCATAGACAGATGACATGCATTATCCTATAATGGTTTCAAGCCCACACCACAGAACAGCACAATGTGGTGAGGCGTTTATGCAAGAAGATGATTAGGCGTCTCCGCAGGGAGAACGCCCTCTATCCCGTAGACAAAGAAGGCAGGACACTGTGGCCGCAGGTGCTCGGGTGAGGGGGGGACCGTACTGCATCGTGTAGAAAACCGGTACTGTATACACAAAGTTATGTGTAAATACCACGACATAAGGCGAATGCGTCCAGAGGATGTGAACGCAGTGATGGCGATATGGCTACAGGGCAACTTGCAGGCACACCCTTTCGTGGCTCCCTCGTATTGGATGGACAATATGCAGGGTGTGCGAGAGGCTATCCTCGTGGCAGAGGTATGGGTATGTGATGAAGGCGGCATTATTGGTTTCATCGGCATGGTGGATGACTATGTGGCCGGGCTTTTTGTCTGTGACACGGCACGGCGCCAGGGTGTGGGCACGGCCTTACTGGTCAGGGCCAAGGAAAGGCATGACCGCCTTTCCCTGCATGTCTATAGGAAAAACACTGTGGCGGTGGATTTTTATCATCATGCTTCGTTTCGCACCGAGGCCACGGGAGTGGATGGAAATACAGGTGAGGAGGAGTTCGGAATGACATGGAGGCGATGAACGGACACCGTAGGGGCTGAACTTAGGTCCTCGTATGGATGAGATGAAATAAACCTGTTTTTGCAATTGCAAGAACGGGTTTGTTCGTTTGTGAAAACCGGTTGTTTCGGTTCAATAAACCGGTTGTTGATTGCCTGTCCTAGTGAGGAGGGGGGGATGTTGTCGTGGAGGTTTGGCCGTGTCGTCGTGGTGACACGGGATGGTGCTGCTTCGGCGCCGTGGGTATGTCCTTGTGCGATATGCCCTGATGTGCTATTGCCCCGGTGCGGGTCCGCAATGCCGGATGCAGATGTCATTAGTTGTGTGTTTATGTGAAGACAGATGTCTTTTAAGGTCGTGTGCGAAGATGGAAGAGAACTGGCACGCACCCTTGTCCCACAGGTGGAGATAGTCCTTGAAATACTCTGGATGGTCTGTATAGAGTCCTTGGCTATGATAGTCGAAGAAAGGGATGTTGTGGTCTCGTGCCACGTTTTTCAGCACGTCATAGTAGTCGGCCTCAGCATGCGTATATAGGGGAGAGACGGTGAAGACGAGCTTTATATGGCGGCTTTGACACTGATGGATGAAGCGTCGGAGATAATGTAATTTCAGCGTGTCTATATTATGGATGGTGTGTGCTGTGTTTAGTTTGTTTGGACTGACTGCGGGCTGCGGGATTGGCAGGTATCCGTGGTCGTTGCCCTGTTGTTTGTTGATGAAGAGGCCACCGATGTTGGATATGGCTTTGGCGTTGTACCTGTATAGATGGCAAAGGATGTATGGCCAATAGCTTCCTGCTTCCATGAATATGGAGTCTGCCGCGTTGCTCGTGCCGATGTACGGGGCAAAGAAACTTGTGGGAGCAAAGGAATGTGGACGCCGGGAATAATCATCGCTCATCAGTTCCAGGCATATCATTTTGGGAGTGTGGCGCGACAGTATTAGGTTTAGGGCTATGTAGTGCGAGTATATGTTCTCGCTGGCATCGATGCCAGCGTTGTATACGCTCATCTCCAACGAGTCTGACAGTATGGAAGGAACATAGTGCCTGCTGCATCGCGATGCGCCCAGCATGACGACATCCTCGCTTATTCCTTCGGTCATGTATCTTAGTTTGGGTCCTGTTATATCATTGGTGTTCTGGTTCACCCAACGCATAACCCGTCCTCCTGCCCAATCCGTGGCTGCTAAGGCGATGGTGATGAATAGCAGGCTGGTGAATAGTCGTTTCATGATGGCTTCTGTCTTTTAGAATTGGAAATATATGAATTGCCCCCCACTCAGGACCCCAAAGAGGATGATGAATGTCACCATGCATACGATGTACATGTGGCGTACCAGCCATACGGGAGAGTCCTGGACATGGATGTCCCAGTGGTGCTCGTCAATGAGTTCTTTGGAAAGGACTATGCCTAATGCCATGGCAATGCCTATGTTGTCGGCAACGCTGATGAATGGAATGCCGGAGTCCGCGAAAATTCCATGGATTATCTTCAGGGCATCCCCTATGCTGTTGGCACGGAAGAATATCCATGCCACACTCACGATGCAGAATGTCAGTAACCAATGCAATGGCTTCTAGTACTTGTTCCATGCGGCACGGTTCCATCCAAGAGCTTTCTCTATGCACTGCAAGATGCCGTGAATGGTGCCCCAGACGATGAATGTCCAATTGGCTCCGTGCCATATGCCGCTGACCATGAAGGTAATCATGATATTAAGGTAGCATCTGGCCGTGCCCACTCTGTTGCCTCCTAATGGAATGTACACGTAGTCCCTGAACCAAGTGGACAGTGAAATGTGCCAGCGTCTCCAAAAGTTTGTAACGGAGGTGGCGAAATAAGGTCTTCGGAAGTTCTCCTTCAATTCAAAGCCCATTACTTTGGCTGTGCCTATGGCCGTGAGGGAATATCCGGCAAAGTCGCCGTATATTTGAAATGGGAATATCAGTGAGGCCAACAAATAGGAGCCTCCGTTGTGATGGGGTAGGTTGTTGAATATGGCATCAACATATATGCCGCATCTGTCGGCAAGAACCAATTTCAGAAAGTATCCCCATAGCATGAGCCGCAGACCGTTCATTGCATTGTCGTAGGAAAAGGGTTGCTTGTGCTTGAATTGTGGTAGCAGATTGCCCGAACGTTCTATGGGACCGGCCACCAGTTGTGGAAAGAAGGACACGAAAAGGGCATATGTGAAAAAATCCTTTTCTACTGGCGTGTCCCCACGATACACGTCTATGGAGTAGCCCAATGCCTGGAAAATGTAAAAGGATATGCCGACAGGCAGGAGCAGTGGGAACGTGGGCATGTGCATGGCCAGACCACAGTGTTCAAGCATATATTCCAGGTTCTCGGCCACGAAAGCATAGTATTTGAAGAAGAAGAGGATACCGATATTGGATGCGATGCTGCAGGTCAGACACCAGCGTTTGTGACGTTGTTGTGAAAAACGTCCTATCCCCAACGATGCCGTGTAGGTGATTACCGTGCTGCAGAGGAGCAGCAGGGCGTAGGCAGGTTCCCAATTCATGTAGAAATAATAACTGGCACCCAGCAGGAACATGTTGCGTGACTTGAGGGATGGCAGGAGGAAATATATCAGGCATACAATAGGAAAGTAGGCCATAAAGTGCAAGGAATTGAACAGCATTTTGGTGTCGTGTGTGCATGTCTCTGCTGTCCCGGCGTAGAGAAGCCTGTTGGTAATTGTACATACAAAAAGCGCGGGACTGTATATGCCACGTTCTGAATCGGAGGTCGTAGGAAAACCTATACACACGAATGTAGTAATAGCAGCCCACGCTATAGCGTGAGAACCACTATGCCATCCTTGTGTGTAATTGCGAAATTTCCTACGTTTCCAATTCACAAGATAAGCATAACGCTTCTTGAGTTTGTCGATAAGGTATGGACAGGGGTAGCCCCTAATCCGCGTGCAAAGTTAGAGAAAATTATTGAGACTTTGCGCAGCATTATAGAAAAAATGTCAAATGTATGCAGGGCTGACCATGAAAAGCTCAACGAGGGATTGTGCTCCTTTTAGTCTTGCTGTTTTATGGCCGAGGCATAATAATATATATATAAGGTATGGCTAATATGGCCGAGTGGTGATGTGAAGGATATAATCTCCTTAGGCTATTTAGGGGATATGTTGTGGTTACGGTTTATTGCCCCGGCACTGGTCTGCAATGCCGGATGCAGACAGGGATGGATGTTGCCATGAGGGTGTCTTGGCGGAGAGTGATGCGCGCTATTATGGACTGGCAGGCCTGGGGAGTGTGTTGGTCGAAGACAAAGTTTCCCAGGCTGTAGAATACGGGCACGGGGTCGGAGTGGCGTTGAGGTTGCACCACATGCGGATGGTGGCCTATGATGGCATCGGCACCGGCGGAGATGAGCGTCCGGGCCTGGCGTATCTGCTGGGGGGTGGCGGAGGGCTGGAACTCTATGCCCCAGTGTAAGACGCAGATGATGTGGTGCGAGGGATGGGCGGAGCGGTAGGCCCGTATGGCTTGGGCCAGCCTGGCGGCATCGGTCTGGCAAGGGGCGGTGTCATTCGGGGCCGGCATCCAGTTCTCTAGGGGAAAGAGGACGGCGCAGAAGATGGCGGCGGTGACCTGGCCTTTCTGTATGAGGGTGGGAGAGAAGCGCTGTTCGGGGCTGTCTCCACATCCCATGGGAATGATGCCGGCCTGTAGGAGCGATGCTATGGTGGAGCGCAGGCCCTGGAAGCCCTGGTCGTTGGTGTGGTTGTTGGCCAGTGTGGCGTGTGTGATGCCGGCACGCTGCAGGACGGAGGCCGTGCAGGTGTCGGCACGGAAGATGAAGCGCTTGCCCAAAGGGGTGGAAACCTGTGTGAGCGGGCATTCCAGATTGATGACCGTGGCGTCGGCCGTGTGGAAGAGCGAGTCTACGCCGGAGAATAGCCATGGCCATCCATGCCTCTGTGCCTCCTGGCGCACGCCCCGGTCCAGCAGAACATCCCCTGTGAAGAGGATGACCAGGGAGTCGCCCTCTGCGGGAGGCATTTCTGTGTCCGTAGTGGAACCTTGGCGGCACGATGCCATCAGCAAGGTTGTCAGAATGGCAAGCAACAGGCGCATCAGCATCCGGTGGAGTAGACGAAACGTTCGTCGGGATTGGCCGGCGCGCCCTGCATCAGCATGGGGGCAAACCATTCGGGCACAGCGGGCCCGTGATCTTTTATGAGCATGTCCTGCCACTGTTCGTCGGTGAGGCGGTCGCCCAAGGGACGTACGAACTCGTAGTAGCTGTAGACGGCACCGCGTGTCAGATAGTAGTGCCCCTTCATCTCCACCACTACGTATATGTCATTAGGCATGCCGGCGGCCTCGTACAGGATTCCGTCCTTGGGACACCCGACGATGTTGCGGGTGAAGACATCGGCCACTTGTGCCACATATCTGTCTGCTCCCTTTATCTCGTCCCAAGAGCCTTGAACCGTTTCCGGGTCTATGATTGAGAGGGTGAACCACTCCAGATATGAGCCAATGTTCTTTATCTGACAGTACTCGTCGCGGGTGAGGCTTTGGCCTGCAAGTTCCTTTTCCGTGGCTTGGCGGCAGAATGTAATCATGTCGGAGAGCGTCTTGCCTCGTTCACGGAGCATGTCGGTGAGGAGATGGTTGCGCTCCAGCATTTGCTGGGTGATGAAGAGTAAGTTTTCCATCTCTTCCCAAAAGGGCAGGTTGGGTTCTACGTAGCCCGGCACCTCGGGATCCGGCAGTCCTCCGCCTCCGCACTCGGCGGCGATGGGCTGCTCGCAATAGAGTATGCCGTCGTGCTTGAGCAAGGCCCAGGAGGCCAGGGACGAGTTGAGGTTCTTCAGTTTCCATGCCCGTGTCTGCATGAACGGAGGCTGCTGCTTATCGGGCTTCTGCAAGGTGACGAGCGTGTGCATCCACTTGTTGTAGAGTGTGTTGTTCCAGCCACTGAACTTTCTTATGCGTTCGGTCTGCTCCTTCCTTTCCTTATCATAGTCGGCCCAGGGCTGTTGCCTGTTGCGCTCTTGCAGAATGGAGGTGGCGGTCTCCACGCCCAATATGTCCATCACGTCCAGCCCCGAGGGATAGGCACGTGGCGCATCGGTGGCAGGGTCGTAGAGTTTGCTCAGGATTTCGCCGTCCAGGCTGTAACGTCCGGGCAGCAGATTCATTTCGTCCTGTAGTTCGATCTGCTGCTTGGGTCGTATGCGGTTGTGTGTCTTGAATTCCTTTTTGAGCCATGTATCTATTTGTGCCACGGCTTTGCTGTCGAGGAACACCTCGTTGCCGGTAAGGCCTTGTTCACGCATATAGGTGGCCAGGTCCAGCAGGGAGACGTTGTCTGGCGTGCCCATGAGGAAGGTGAGTACCTGGTTGATGCTGCGCAGATGTTTCTGTGCGGCTGGCGTGGCATTGATGAGCGAGGCCAGGCTGATGGCCTGTGCCAGCTGGTCCGGGTCTTCGCGCTTGAAGCATCCCTTCTGTAGCCACATCATGGCGCGGAAGTAGCGCTGGGAGGCCTCGTTGCGGGTGTAATGGCCTCTGGGTTTGAACAGGCTGTAGGGGAAATTGGTGCGGGTGTGGAAGAGGGGCGAGAGGTCATCCTCTGCGGCCTCCACCAACTCCAGCTCGCGCTGGTAATTATACATTGGTTTCCCTGCCATCCATTCTTTCAGATGTTCCACTTCCTTGCGCTCCAGTGCGTCGTAGCCCAGAAGTTTCAGTCCCACGGCGCAGTAGACGGCATTGTCCATGTCCTGGGCGAGGCGCATCTCGGGGCATGTGGACATGCGTGTGTGACACTCCAGCAGCATTTGCCACAGGGCCTGGCGGAGAGAGCGTATCATGATGTCCGATTCCAGATACTTCAGTATGTAGCTGAAGTACATGTGGTAGGCCTGGAGCATGACGTCGGTGGTGACGAAGTTGGGGATGTTGTAGTAGTCGTTGGCCTCGTAAACGTTGAAAAGCTGCTGGTAGGTGGCGGGCTGTAGGGCGATGTTGGTCTCCCTGAGGCGGCGGGCAAAGCTGGAGTCGGGCTGGAACATCTGGAACCAGTTGACGGCCAGTTCTAGGTTGAGCAGTTGTACACCCTCAGTTGACGGGACCAGTTTCTGTTGTTCCATTTCTCTCATACGGAGGTCTATGCGTTCGATGAAGGCCTGCTCCTTGTCGGTCAGTTCTATCATGTCGTAGGTACTGGCATAGTCATCCCAAAGTGCGTTTGTATAGGCTCGTGCTTTCTGTGTAGTGCTGTCGTAGGGGAGGTCGTACCACATGTTGTAGCACAGTGTGTCGTACCACTGGGTGTGCTTCTGGAAGAACTGGTTCAGCTCTCCCTCCATGAACCAATGACCATGCGTGGCATAGACGTAGCTGCGGAGCAGGCGCAGGCAGGTGTAGCTGAGGTGGCTGATGTCCTGGGTAAGGTCTACGTGCCGTGGCAGTGGCTGGTCCTGCAGCATGAAGAAGAGGCTGTCTGGCAGCAGGCTGTCGGACGTGGCGGAGGCGATGACATTGCCGCTGTCCGCTACCTGTTCGGTGTCGGATGATTGTTGCCCGGTGTTTGATGACTTACCTTTGCATCCGCATATTATCATGAGTATGGTGCAAAGGGCGAGGAGGATAGTTCGTTTCATAGTTCGTTGCTTGGTATTTGATCATTCTATGGTATGGGAGGGTTGGCAGGTTCGACCAGCCGTTTGCTGAACTGTAGTCCGAAACCCTGCAGGATGTACTCGTTGCGTATTATTGTGCTGTCCGGGCCGCATTCCTCGGTGTGTATGCAGGCCGGCACGGAGTCGCGGCAGACGGTGAAGTCCAGTAGGGGGCGTCCCACCCGTGAGCCCATCCATAGCGGCCGTATATGCCGTCCGCAAAAGAGATGGTAGATGAAGAGTCTTCGCCCCATGGGCCAGTAACGTGTGCCCTTCACTACGCCGACGCACACCTCGGGAATGCCGTCCCCGGTGAGGTCGCCGCAATCGAAGCGATATACCGGATAGGGCAATTCCATGCTGTCGCACGTCTGCCCGTTCACGTCTAGAAAGAGCATGTGCAGCGAGTCGTTAAGCTGCTTCATGTGGATTCGGTACGCTCCCTGTACGTACTCGTGGTCCTGCGGCTTGTCCTGCCTGCAAGCAGCCAACAGACATATCACGATAACAGAAAGGCAACCATGCAGAGGTTTCATACGCACAAAGATAGGCAAAAAATGCGATATCCTGCACTTGCATGATTAAAAAAGAGAGTCTGCAGGCAATACACTTGCTCTCTTCAGCATCTTCTGTGTCTGTGCCAATCTCATTCCACCCACTTCACTACACGTATGCTTATTTCATAGAGCAAGTAAAGGGGGATGCTGACGAGTACGAGCGTCATGAGGTCGGGAGGCGTGATGACAGCTGCTACAAACATTATGACCAATAGCGCATGGCGGCGATAGTGTGACAGAAGGGTGGAGGAGATGAACCCTAATTTGGCAAGGGTGAAAGCTATAACGGGCAATTGGAATACTATGCCCATCAGCAATGTAAGAGTGGTAAACGTAGATACATAACTATCCAGGGTGATGGTGCTGTGGATTCTCTCCGACACGCTGTACGTGCCAAGAAAACGGAACGAGATAGGGAACAGTACATAATAACTCATCAATACACCGAGTACAAATAGGGCATAGACGATGGACACCACCTGCACGGAGTATCGCCGTTCGTTCTCGTACAAGGCCGGGGAGGCGAAGCGAAACAGCTCGTATAATATATAAGGTGATGCTCCTAACAGGCCCAGATAGATGGCCGTGGTGATGTGCGTCATGAATTGGCTGGAGAGGTCGGTGGCTATCAGCTCCACATGATATTCCGAGAAGCGAAAACTTCCGAAGCCTATAGCCTGCATGGCTTGTTCTATCAGTCGGTATGTAACGAAATTCCATTCGCTTGGCGCAAGGAGCAATTTCCATGTCACATCTTTGAAGCAGAAGATTACTATGGCAAAGGCTCCCGTCACTCCAAGAATGCGGAATAGCATCCGGCGGAGCACTTCCAAGTGCCCGCCGAATGTCAACAGGTTTCCTTCTTCATGGTTATTCGCCATTGGCTTTGTCTTGTTTCTTGTCCTCTTGTCTTTTGCCCTCCTTCTGCGTATTTCCGTCATCTTCCTCGTTATTGTTATCGGAGGTCTCTTCATCCAATGGGGCTTTCACCTCGTTCATTCCTTCCTTGAACTCTTTCACGCCCTGTCCCAGTCCACGCATCATCTCCGGCAACTTCTTTCCACCGAAGAGCAGCAATGCCATGCCGCCAATTAGCAGCAATTCGGTAGTGCCGATGAACAGGGGCTGAACCATCAATACGTCTATCATCATGTCTATTTATCCGTTACTTACCAAATAAATCTCACACGTATCGAAGTCAATTTCCCAGTTGCCGCCTTCCACGCTTTCCCACTGGTACTTCTCCGCCATGCGATCCCACCAGCCTTGGAACTTTGCTCCTGTTTCTCCAAGGTCTTTCACTAACATCTCGTATAGTTCCGTATTGTCGGTTGTGAGAATCTTTGCCAACTCGTTCAACCCGTTGCGACGCTCAAATAGTGTCTGGATTTCGTTCTTTTCATTAACAGTTACCTGTCCTACTTGTTTCTTCATTTTATGTTTTATTCTGTTGGTGAATAATCTATGTCATCAGATTCGTTCCATCTCCGATACTCTCGATAGTTTCCTTTATAATAAGACATTTTGACTCTTATGCGTTCGTATCCGAAATCAACGTATATGAGATTGATGCCCATCATACCTAGATTCTGTTTAAATATATACCAGCCGTTATTTACACCTGCATAGGAGAAATGCATTCCAACAGAAGGCCATATACCCGATATACCCTCTTCATTATAGGTTAATCCTGTTTGAGATATTCCCAAAAAGCATGTTGAGACTATTACCGCCATCACCTTGTTAGGATACGCTGTGTCTTCAACAGTATCTCCGTAGGCATTTCGTGTACAATAATACTTGTATGTACCTGCGTTATTTGGACCTTGTGCCAGGACTTTAGAAAGACAGGCAATAAAGATAATCAGTATAAATAATTTCTTTTTCATAAATACCATTATTTTTTGATTTCTTATATAGCTTCACATTGTCAGTAGTGAGAAGCTTGACCAACTTATTCCAAACCATTACAATACTCAAATTATCATTAAATCTTGTCCTGTTTGTTCATGATTTTTTGAATTTGATATGTTGTGTTATTGAGTGTACTGTGTCGCCATTTGTAATTGTTGCAGTTTGGCTACATGCTAACTGACATGTGGACGAGCATCCTCCTTTGCAAGTTAGTGTACAGCCATAAAGACAATTTCCTTTGCAATTCCCTTTGCAGCTTCCCTTGCAGCTCCCTCTGCAGGAGCCCATACAGCCTCCTCTGCAATTGTTAAAGACTGGCTCTGCTTTGGCTTCTAAAGCCGGAATGGTTGCCATTAAAAAGATTGGCAGTATTTTATTTGCGAACTTTCTAAAGAAAGAACGTCTTGACATAATATCCATAATGTTTTTATTTTGATGTTCCACTACAATCTCCCCAACAGCTACTTGAACAATCCCCCACACAGCTATTATAACAATCCCTCGAACAACTATTAGAACAGTTAAGAGAACAACTATTTGCGCAATTTCTTGTACAGCCCCTATTACAAGTGCCTGTACATGTGTTATTGCAAGTCCCTTTACAGGCATTTGTGCAATCGCGACATGAGGGATTGATATCAATGAGTGGGTCTTCCTTGTAACATGCTCCCATCACAAAGCTTGATGGTAAAATCAATATGGGGAGGAGTTTTCCCGCGGTTCTGAATAATTGTCGACGAGTTATCATATTCTCATTGTGATTTTATCATTCATCTTAATCGTCACTGATGTCGAGTTACCACTCTGTCCTTTTTTCAAATGGATCAAGATAGTCAATCTCTTTTATCTCCTGTAGAGGTAAAAATGCACCATATTGACGTATCCTTTCCAACAGTTCCCGGCTGGCATTCCTCTCCAAGTGTGCAATGACACACTGTTCATGGCTTGGTGTGTTCACCTCGTATGTTGTCTTACGGTTTAGCCACACACAACGTTTGCATTGGTAGGCATCACAGTTACGACATATTGGAGCATGGTCAAGACGGTACAATTGTGGGTTCTTTATGTCAAGCCCATTCTTCAAGTCGCCGATACTATATTTTGCCTTACCAAGGCCAAAGTCTTCATTATCGCTGGCAAAGTAGAAAGCAGGGCATACATAGAACCGTCCGTCAGGTGCCAAAGTGATATTCTCCCAACCTGCATTGCAGTTATTCATCTTGTCAAGCATCATGCGGTCGGTAAGTATATTCAACTGAGGAGATTTCCCGTCTACATGAAGCTTCTCAATCGAATCCGATAGCGAGGACAACACGTTTTTATATTTGTCAAAATCATCATTCGTGAAGTTTTCAACATCTGTGATAACAACGTTCAATCGCCTTACCTTTCCAAGAATAGATTTCAAAGAATGATATCTGTCAAACAGGTCTGCCTTTGATGTACGCAAGACATAGGTGGAATTTTCCTTAAACGGCAAGAAATCCACAGCAGTCCACTCGTGCATAACAATAACATCTGCATGGGCTATCAGATTCTTGTCCTCACACAGAGAGGACACAATATCGCTGTGGTCGATGCTGTCTATGACATCCTTATATTCCTGAGGCAACTCATAGTCAGGATACACGAACTGTATCATCAGGTTCTCCTTCATGGCATAAAGGATGCCCTGCCTAAGGGTGTCCAATGGCAACAGTTTCTTAGCTTTGCTTCCTTCGTAATGGCAATAGGACGTACTGGTGTCATCCAGTAATATAATAAGATATTGTACCATGGCTTAACAGATATTGTTGTTTACATTTCGCTTGTTCTTCTCATACTCTTCACGTCGGCCCTCCTGTTCCAGCTTGTGGAACAGTTTGTTCCAATAGTAGTTGTTGGCACGCACCCTGGCTTTGTGCATCTTGCAGATGGCTATGCTTCGCTGATATGCAGTAGGAGTATTTGCCGCATCATAGTTCTCACCTTGACACCAGGCACAACCGCTGGCCACTTCGCAGTCAATGCATTCCTGCTTACTTTGTGTGCAACGATCAAGCATGAGGAACGGACGCAACTTATTCTTATCTATACCATCATGGATATTACCTATTGTCCATGCCTTTTTGTCACGCAAAGAGTATTGCGCAAACCTGGTACATGGATAAAATATGCCATTGGCATCAATGGCCAGCATCCTACCGGCACCGCACCAGTTATTGTTATCCATGACCTTGTCCATCGGCTTACCTATATTCTCCGAGAAGAACGAACAGGCGTAGTCCGTATAGTATCCTCCATCTATAATGGCATCGGCCAGTTGCATCAACTGCTCCTCAAACAGGGTATCGTCTCCCTCATGCCATACATCCTCAAAGACGCAGTTTATATTCACCTCATGTATTCCCAAGGAGTATAAATGCAGTACACTCTCTTTTATATAAGGTATATCAGCACTGCTTATCGTAACCTTTGTACCGGCACCAGGAAACTGTCCCAGCCATAGCGGTATATTCTTTACTACATCAACATACGAACCATGTTCTTCCTCCCCCGGCCTGGGCATTATTCCTTTCTCCATATCCGGTGTTTTCCAGATACGGTTAAGGTCATGTTTACGTTGTGTGCCATCAATGGTGATACCTATGCTTAGATGTTCCCGGTTCTTCTTTATGAAGTCCTGTACCTTCTGGGTATGATAGTTGATGCCGTTCGTTGAGAAAGAGAAACGATAAGAGTTGAACCAGTGATGCTTTCGCCTGAACATCTCTATTTTCAGATAGTCACATATCTTGTCTATCAAGTCTATCTCTAGGAAAGGCTCACCACCAATGAAGTCCCAAACCACGCTCTCTTCCTGAAATTCATCTTCATGGTCAAGAATATAGTCAATAGCCTGCTTGGCTACCTCCCAGGACATTCTTTCTTTAGAGTTCTTACCAACTAGGTAGCAATATTTGCAGGCTAATTGGCAGTCCTTGGTGACAATAAATGTGATATCCTTGGCAATATTATCCTGCCACGTTATTTTGTTTTCTTTAATCTCCATGTTTTCTTTAGTTAATCGGAGGAATCATATCCTCCGATTAACACACTAATTAATACCTTGAAGTACTTGTGCATCCTCTCATGCACGAACCAGAACAACTATGAGCACATCCTCTACATGTTCCCTTACATGCACCCATACAAGTTGCTGTACATGCATCTATTCTACATCCCATGGCAGTCGCAGCCTTAGAAACTATCGGACTACCTGCTACTGCAAGAAATGCAACAATTGGCAATGCACCTTTGGCTGCTTTCTTGAAGAACTCGCGTCTTGACTGCAGTTCTTCGTTTTGGTTCTTTTTCTCCATATTGTTTGAAGATTTAGAATGCCTATCGACCTCCCAGTTTCGGCGTAAATACGTTAAAATTCTTATGTGACTATACAAAAAAAAGCGTGGAGATCCGTACCTGTTACTCGTCCCACACTCTGAGGCTTCTCGCATTGCCCATCTTAGTTGAACGAGCAACGCAGAACCCACGCCGATGAGTTTATATAACTCTCCCTATACAACACACCACTATACCTTATTTATATATAAGGGAGCCTGTGTGAAGATAGGGATGCTTTATAAAAACATCCCATGAGCATCTACAGTTGCAATGTCCTGACTAAGATAGAAATTTTGCGAGAATTTCAGAGTGTCAAGAACAAAGCGCATTGTAAACGCTTTCCTATATATAGCAATTCCCTTTCCCACCCAATACCACCGTTGGTCGGATTGTTGCATCTTTCTTTCGGTTCGGCGCAGGCTGTCTCCTACATGGTAGGCGGTTGTACGCTTACTTCCACCTAAAGCAAGAGACTTCGGGAATCGTTGGCAAAGGTAATGAATAATTTTATAATAACCTTAAAAATAAAGGATAATTTTGAACTGCAATGAAAATAGATAGTATCTTTGTGACCTTATGGGAGGATGGGTGAACAATGGAAGTCATGTACAAAGGAACGAAACAATATGATGACTACCTAATAATCCCAAATCGACCATTAGATTTCAAACGGCGTTTTGCCTTTATATTCGTTGGATTGCAACCGTGTTGGCGAAGGCATAGCGAGCTATGGCGAGACAACACGGGAAGCAAGACGGCGGATAGAAAG
>DBLZ01000071.1 GCA_002297545.1 Prevotellaceae bacterium UBA711
TTCCCATCGTCCCCGTGCGCATAAGCGGTGCATTCGAGGCCTGGCCGCGCGACAGGCGCCTGCCTTTGCCCAAGCCTGTAAAGGTGGAATATCTGAAGCCAATTGTCCCTGAAGCCGAAATGGAGGACTACGACAAACTGTGCAATCGTGTGCGGCAAGCCATCATTGCACAGGAATAATCAGGATGGAGTCAGGGTACAATGCCGGTGCCTCTAAGGATTGGCACGTCAGAACATACTACGAACGTCAATAATATAACACTACAACATACATACAGGTCATGACAAACGACATTTCAAAGGACATCATCTACATTGGAGCAGATGACTTGGACATCGACCTCTTTGAGGGTCAGTACACCGTACTAGAGGGCATGAGCTACAACAGTTGGGTAATCCTGGATCAGAAGGTTGCCATCATGGATACCGTGGACAGACGCAAGGATGAGGTTTGGTTCAGCAACCTTGCCGCCGCTCTCAACGGCCGCACTCCGGACTATCTCGTATGCCAGCACATGGAGCCCGACCATTCTGCCCTGGTGGGCAAGACCATGGTGCAATACCCCACCCTCACCTTGGTATGCACGGCACAGACGGTTAAGATGTTGTCATATTATTTCGATTCCGCATCCTTTGCCGAGCGCATACATGTGGTGAAGGAAGGCGACTCCTTGTCCCTTGGCACGCATGTGCTGAACTTCATTGCGGCCCCCATGGTACACTGGCCAGAGGTGATGATGACCTACGAGTCAAAGGAAAAGATATTGTTTGCTGCAGACGGATTTGGCAAGTTCGGCGCCCTGTGCAACGAGACGGACGACTGGGCATGTGAGGCACGTCGCTACTACTTCAACATCTGCGGAAAATATGGCATGCAGGTGCATAACGTGCTGAAGAAGGCTGCAACACTGGACATTGCAACCATCATGCCGCTACACGGCCCTACTCTGCAGGGCGAGGCTTTGGCCGAGGCTGTTCGCCTGTACGACTTGTGGAGCCGATACCAACCCGAGACCGACGGTGTGTTGGTAACTTATGCCAGCATCCATGGAAATACGGCAGCTGCAGCACAACAGCTGGCCGGGATACTTGAGGCAAAAGGCGCTGCCAAGGTGGTGCTGTGCGACCTGTGCCGATGTGATTTGGCCGAGGCCGTAGAGGATGCTTTCCGCTATCCTCGTGTGGTATGCTGTGCATCGTCCTACGATGCCGGAGTATTTCCGCCCATGCACGACTTTCTCTACCATCTGCAGATCAAGAATTACCAACAGCGCCGTTTCGGACTGATGGAAAACGGCAGTTGGGCTCCCACGGCAGCCAAGGTTATGCGCAGTATGGTGGAGAGCATGAAGCAGTGCGAGATAGTAGAACCTGTGGTCACCATTATGGGTAAGGTCAAACCATGTAATATCACAGAGATGGAGGCTTTGGCCGAAGCAATGCTTCAAGCCTGATCACCCCTATGGTTTAAGCCTGTGGCAGCCTTTGCCACAGGGCGAGGACGCCGGAAAGCCATGAAGGAGGCAGACACACATCGTGGTGTCTGCCTTTTGTCCATATATGATGGATGCAAAATGAACCGGTTCTTACGTATGCAAAAACGGGTTTATCAATCCACGAAAACCGGTTCTCGTAGGTAAATAAACCCGAATATGTGTTAGTTACCTCAGGGTGGCCGATTGGCCTGAGCAATGAGACGAGGATTGCTTTGCCGTGGGGGAAAAGCGATGGTGTCAGGCAAAAATCAATGCTTCGCCACATACATGGTCGTCCACCTGCCGTCCGTCCCACACCATTCTGCCATTCACCCATGTACCGAGCACATGCCAGTGCAGGGCGTCGCCTTCGCGGGGCGACCATCCACACTTGCTCAGGACAGCATCGGATGTGATTGTATAAGGCTCCACAGATCTTTGCACCAGAACCAGGTCTGCCTTCATGCCCTCACGGATGAAGCCGCGTTCCTGTATGCCGAAGAGTGTGGCCGGATTGTGGCACATCAGTTGCACAAGACGTTCCATAGTCAGTATGCCCTCGTCCACCATCTCCAGCATGGACACCAGCGAGAACTGGACCATAGGCATGCCACTGACAGCTGTGCGCGCCCCACCCTGCTTCTCAGCCAACAAGTGCGGCGCATGGTCGGTGCCTATGCAGGCGATGCGGCCATCGGTTAAGGCACGGCGCAGGGCATCGCAGTCGCGTGCTGTCTTGATTGCCGGATTGCACTTTATCCTGCCCTGCAGGCGTGCATAGTCGGCATCGGTGTACAGGAGATGCGCCACGCAGGCCTCGCCGGTGACGTTGCCGCCCAGCAATGCCAGTTCCGCTTCGGTGGAGATATGTGCTATGTGCAAGCGTGCGCCGGTGGCACGCGCCAGTTCGGCTGCCAGCGATGAACTGCGCAGACATGCCTCGGCATCGCGTATCTCCGCATGATGTTCAATGGATGGATCGTCGCCATAGGTGGTCTGGGCCAGTTTCATATTTGCATTGATGCGTGCCGTGTCCTCGCAGTGGGACATTATCAACTTGGGGGAGTTGGCGAACAGTTGCTCCAGCATCTCTCGCCTATCCACCAGCATGTTGCCTGTGCTACTGCCCATAAACAGTTTCACTCCGGGATATTCATGGACCGGCATGGCCAGTATTTCCTCCATGTTGTCATTAGTGGCTCCGATAAAGAAGCCGTAATTCACATACATGCGCCCACGGGCCATCTGCATGCGTTCGCGCCATCGCTCCACCGTCGTCGTCTGTGGCACTACGTTTGGCATATCCAGAACGGAGGTCACTCCTCCGGCTGCAGCCGCCCGACTTTCGGTGCGCATGTCGGCCTTGGCGGTCATTCCCGGCTCGCGGAAATGTACATGATCGTCTATCACTCCGGGCAGAAGGTAGGCTCCCGTAGCGTCTATCACACGGCATCCATCCGTCAGCAGTGTTTCATCTCCATAGGCAACGGCTTCTATCCTGTCGCCATCAACCAATAGGGAGCCGACGCGCGACTCCCCATTGTTTACTATTGTGGCATTGCAGATCAATGTCTTCATGAGTGTCTTCTCTTGAATTTGGTCATACGCAATCTCATCACACCGAAGAGAGCTTCGCTGAATATGCCTCCGGACATCTTGCTGGTGCCGAGTTCGCGGTTGACGAACACAACGGGGACTTCCTTTATCTTGAAGCCAAGGCGCAGTGCCGTGTACTTCATCTCTATCTGGAAGGCATAGCCTTTGAATCGTACGTCGTCCAGCGAAATGGTCTCAAGCACCTTGCGTGTCCAGCAGACGAAGCCTGCCGTGGTGTCGCGCAACTTGATGCCCAGCACGGTGCGCACATAGGCCGAAGCATAATAGGACATGAGCACTCGTCCTATGGGCCAGTTGACAACATTCACGCCGGTGATGTAGCGGCTGCCGACGGACACATCGTATCCCTCATCGTGGCAGGCTGCATAGAGACGTGGCAAATCGGTCGGTGCATGGGAGAAGTCGGCATCCATCTCGAATATGTAGTCATAGCCATGCTCCAAGGCCCACTTGAAACCACATATATAGGCCGTGCCCAAGCCCTGTTTGCCTGACCGCTGCACCATGTTTACACGTCCTTGGAATTCTCCTGCCATCAGACGCTTGACTATGTCGGCCGTACCATCGGGGCTGCCGTCGTCTATGACCAGGACATCAAATTCCTTCTCCAAAGATGTCACGGCACGTATGATAGCCTCTATGTTTTCCTTTTCGTTGTATGTAGGTATGATAATTACGCTGTCACTCATTGGTCTTAGCTTAGTTTCAAGGGCAAAAGTACACTTTTTCCACGGCACAGCCAACGGTTTTAAGGATTATTTTGTACTTTTGCATATTATGGACATACAGAGTATCCAGACGCTTATAGGCCGCAGTGCCAAGATCAAGGCATTGGGGCGGTTGCTCTCTGACCGTGGCCTCCGTGAGGTGCGGCTGGAGGGACTTACTGCAAGTTCCGCACCGCTGTATTTTACATCACTCGCCGTCAGGTGTACCGAGGTTTTGGTGCACCCGTATCTTTTCATAATGGACGACGAGGAGCAGGCGGGCTACTTCTATCATGACCTTACCCAGATCCTGGGCACCCAAAGAGTGCATTTCCTGCCATGCAGTTTTCGTCGTGCAGTGAAATACGGTCAGCGAGATGCCGGCAACGAGATCTTACGCACAGATGCGCTGTCGGCCCTGCAACAAGGTGGAAACCTCTTTGTGGTGACATACCCCGAAGCCTTGGCGGAGTCGGTAGTGAGCCAAGAGCAGTTGCAGAGCCATACCATACGGCTGAGTATAGGTATCGCGCAGGACATACGCGAGTTGCAAAAGGCACTGATGGAGCTGGGCTTCCGACGCACCGACTATGTCTACGAGCCGGGGCAGTTTGCGGTGCGTGGCTCGTTGGTGGACGTGTACAGTTTCTCATGCGAGAATCCATACCGTATAGACTTCTTCGGCGATGAGGTGGACAGCATACGCACATTCGACGTACAGAGCCAGTTGTCGGTGGAGCGCCTTGATGAAGTCAGCATCGTGCCTGAGATGGGCGACGGAAGTGCATCCGGTCGCATCAGCATACTCGAGTTCCTGCCCCACGACACGCTTCTGGTGATGCATAGCCGGACGTTCCTGTGCGACGAAGTGAAGCGTGTATGGAATGACGGCTTTTCGCTGGCTGCACGCATAGTGGAGATGGAGGAAGGTGCAGGCAAACCGGAGCAGAGCGCCTTGCAAAAGGAATTGGTGCTGACGTCGCCGGAGAAGTTCTGCCGGCATGTGGCGGACTTCCGCACGGTGTTGTTGGAGAACTCCCGTACGGGACAGGCGAACCTGTCCTTTGATATTACGCCACAACCCATATTCCACAAGAACTTCGATCTGTTGACACGTGAATTGCTGCGTTACCGGCACGAAGGGTATGACATCTATATCTTGGCCGATAGCAGCAAGCAGACCGATCGCCTGGAGAGCATATTCCGGGATATGCAGCTTGGCATACGGTTTACCCCCATCAGCAAGACATTACACAGTGGTTTTGTGGACAACGAGCACCATATCGTACTATTCACGGACCATCAGATATTCGACAGATACCACAAGTACAGTCTGCGTTCAGAGAATGCGCACAAGGGCAAGATGGCCTTGACGCTAAAGGAGATACAGCAATTCCAACTGGGAGACTATGTCGTACACATAGATCATGGTGTGGGGCGCTTCGGCGGACTCCTGACCATACCCGAAGGAGACAGAATGGTGGAGAAACTACGTATCAACTATGAAGGCGGTGGGGTCATCTATGTGTCCATACATGCTCTGCATAAGGTTTCCAAATACAAGGGACAGGATGGAGCACCGCCCAAAGTGAACCGACTCGGCGGCAGGGCATGGGAGAACCTAAAGGAACGCACCAAGAACAAAATTAAGGACATCGCCCGCGACCTTATCCGCCTCTACAGCCTGAGACGGCAGGAAAAAGGCTTCAGCTTCTCGAAAGATACATATCTGCAGAACGAGCTGGAGGCTTCGTTCCTGTATGAGGATACGCCGGATCAGTTGAAGGCTACGCAGGAGGTGAAAGCCGACATGGAACGTCAGCGCCCTATGGACCGTTTGGTATGCGGCGATGTGGGATTCGGCAAGACCGAGGTAGCCATCCGTGCAGCTTTCAAGGCAGCGGTGGATGGCAAGCAGGTGGCTGTGCTGGTGCCCACGACAGTGCTGGCCTATCAGCATTACCGTACATTCACATCACGCCTTAAAGATATGCCGGTGCATGTGGATTATCTTTCGCGTGCCCGTTCCGCCAAAGATACCAAGGCGTTGTTGAAAGACCTGCAGGACGGAAAGACAAACATCATCATCGGCACTCACCGGCTCATTAGCAAGTCGGTCAAGTTCCAAGACCTCGGCTTGCTGATTATTGACGAGGAGCAGAAGTTTGGCGTGTCGACCAAGGAGAAACTGCGTCAATTGAAGACCAACGTGGATACACTTACCCTCACGGCAACGCCAATACCGCGTACCCTGCAGTTCTCACTTATGGGGGCACGAGATCTGAGCGTAATACAGACCCCTCCCCCAAACCGCTATCCCATACAGACACAGGTCTGCGTATTCTCTGGAGAGATCATTGCCGAGGCTGTGGAGTTTGAACTAAGCCGAAACGGGCAGACCTATATCGTATCAAACCGTATCTCGTCTCTGCCGGAACTGGCTGCCATGGTGCATAAGTACGTGCCCGATGCTCGTGTGGCTATCGGCCACGGGCAGATGTCTCCGGAAAAACTGGAGGAAACGGTGCTAGGCTTCGTCAACCACGACTATGATGTACTGATTTCCACTACAATCATCGAGAGCGGCATAGACATACCTAATGCCAACACCATCATCGTGTGCTCGGCACAAAACTTCGGCCTGTCCGACCTTCATCAGATGCGTGGACGTGTGGGACGCAGCAACCGCAAGGCTTTCTGCTACCTGTTGGCTCCTCCATTGTCAGGTCTGAATACCGATGCACGCCGGCGCCTCCAGGCCATAGAGACATTCTCCGACCTGGGCAGTGGTATACACATAGCAATGCAGGATTTGGACATACGTGGTGCCGGTAACCTGTTGGGAGCGGAACAGAGCGGCTTCATCGCCGACCTGGGATACGAGACCTACCAGAAGATCCTCTCAGAGGCGGTGAAAGAACTGCACAACGAGGAGTTCAAAGAGTTGTATGCAGCGGAGAGCACTGCCGATGGTCAAGAGGAGGCAAAGGCTTCGGACTTTGTGGACGAATGTCAGTTGGAGACGGACTTGCCAGCCCATCTTCCCGAGACCTATGTTCCCACCAGTAGTGAAAGGATGCTGCTCTACCGTGAATTGGATCAGATGGAGCAGGACTATCAGATTGATGCGTTCTGCACACGCTTGGCCGACCGCTTCGGTCCCATCCCCCGCGAGGCCAAGGACTTGTGTCAGATGATACGCCTCCGTCGGATGGGCAAGGAACTTGGTGCGGAGCGACTTGTCTTGAAAAACAGGCAAATGCGTCTCTACTTCGTGCAATCCGAGCAGAGTCCCTACTATCAAGGTAAAGCGTTTGGGCAAATTGTAGCCTACTTCAGTGTGAATGCTGCCAATTGTGAACTTAGTGACCGCAATGGGCACAAGTTCCTCAATATATCCCATGTCCCTGACGTGGAAACGGCTATCAAAGTGCTAAGCAATATACTGTCCATCACGATATAACGCGGGACGTACATACTACATTCTTATCCAGCGGAACTGGTTAAAATAAAGGAAGCCCCGATGCCTTACTTCGTCTGTGAAGCATAGTCATCGGGGGTATAAGTGAACGTCATATAGACTGTTCCCCTGGTCTGCGACGAGTAAATGTAACTGAAAGTGACCGCATGCTGTTTCAATTCATTAAGTCCCGCATTGTGACGTATGTTGTTCAGCAGGCTGGCATCAAAGAGATCTTTCATTTCCATTGTGTAGATACTGTCCACATCCATCTTGTCTGACACAGAATAGTGGTAGGTCATCATACGCTCTGTTGGATGATACACCATACTATCCAAGACGGTATATGCATCCATACGCTTGGGGCAGGATTTCTCTGTATGTTCCCGTGTCTGTTTGCATATCCTGTCATCCATTGTCTCGCGTTTGCAAGCAAGCAATAGAATAACGGTGCAGGCAAGTAAAAACAGCTGTTTCATCTCAACTATATATGGCAAATGGTTACAAGGTGGTTGTCCGTTCGTCACTATTGTGTGTAATAGACCAAAGAGAGCCATATAGAAGCAGGACTTTTAACATGCATGCCTCTATATAGCTCTCAATATGAATGTGGTTATTGAGATATGAGGCCCAAGCTTATTCCTCGGGCTTCATGTTGGTGTACACAGTCTGTACATCGTCAAAGTCCTCCAGTTTCTCTACCATCTTGTTGATGGTTTCGCGTTGCTCGGGCGTAACGTCCTTCAGGTCGTTGGGAATGTAAGTGAACTCACCGCCAACATCTTCATAGCCCTTAGCTTCAAGAGCTTTCTGTATGTCGCTGTAGGCTGTAGGCTCACCGTATATGGTGATTGTGGTCTCGTCCTTGTCCTCGTCATACTCCTCATCGTACTCTTCCTCCACTCCGTAATCTATCATTTCCAGTATGAAGTCATCCATGTCCATGTCTGCACTCTTCTTGAAGGTGAAGACACACTTGTGGTCGAAGAGGAAAGACAATGAGCCAGTTGTTCCCATGTTTCCGCTGAACTTATTGAAGATGGAGCGGACATCGGCAACGGTACGTGTGGTGTTATCGGTGAGAGTATCCACGAAGATGGCCACACCGTGAGGGCCATATCCTTCGTATGTCACGCTCTTGTAGTCGCTCTGGTCCTTGCCCATGGCGTTCTTGATAGCACGCTCAATGTTGTCCTTGGGCATATTCTCACGCTTACATACGGCAATTACAGAACGTAGGGCTGGATTGTTCTCCGGTTCGGGGCCAGCAGCTTTCACTGCTATGGCTATTTGCTTGCCCAGACGAGTAAAGGTCTTGGCCATGTGGCCCCATCTCTTCAGTTTTGTTGCTTTGCGATATTCAAATGCGCGTCCCATATAGTTATGTTTATAATTATATTTAGTTCGTGTTAAATCTCCGCAGTCCCAGCATCCGATTACCTTAACTCGGCGCCGAGTTGCGTGGTGAACTGCTGTATAAGCTTCTGCATGATGCCGTCAATAGCCTTGTCGCTCATGGTCTTCTCCGTATCCTGAAGGATGAAGTTCACGGCGTATGACTTCTTGCCGGCCGGCAGGTTCTTACCCTCATACACATCGAACAAAGTAACGGCCTTCAGCAGCTTCTTCTCTGTCTGATATGCAATCTTCTCTATCTGTCCAAACTCTATGCTTTGGTCTATAAGCAGAGCCAAGTCACGGCTGACGGCCGGGAATTTACTTATTTCAGTGTATTTGACAGTCTGATTGCGTATGGCCTTCATTACAAGGCTCCAGTTAATGTCGGCAAAGAATACGTGGTTCTCTATGTCGAATGCCTTGCGTATCTTATGGCTCACGATACCCATCTTGACCAATACCTTGCCACCACGGTTGCGGATCTCCAGACTCTTGTCGAATATATCCTCGGCACCGTCGGCAAACACCAGCATGCCAAAGGGCACTCCCAAGCGGGAGAGGATGTTCATGACGTATGCCTTGAGCTCGGCACAACTGCTCTCCTCATTGGCGTGTGCCCAGTTGCCGCAAACACGCTTGCCTGTTACCCACAGTCCCATGTGCATCTCCTCGGAATAAGCATCCAGTACATGCTTGATGACTTCAGGGTCCCTGCTGTCGGACACGCCGGGAATGATGTCTGCATACTTGTGGCTTTCATCATAATGGTAGCAGTTGCCAAACTCAAACAAGCGCAGGTCGGGCATACGATGCGCCGTATTGCGTGCAATACTCTCCAAGCCACCGAACAGAAGGCTCTGGCGCAATACGCCAAGGTCCTGTGAAAGAGGATTGAGCAGGCGTACGCAATTATCGGCCTTGTATGTAGCCTGCATACCGTTAGTATAATAAGCTACCTTGTGCAGACTATTGTTCAATATTTCGTGGAATCCACAGCCTACAAGTTGCTCTGACACCAGGTTCTGCATCTTGTAGCTCTTGTCTGTTTCGCCTTTGACAGAGAGGCTGGACTTCACTGTCGTAGGTATCTCGATATTATTGTAACCGTATATGCGCAGGATATCCTCCACGACATCACACGGGCGACGTACATCCACTCTGTATGGAGGCACGGAAAGTTGCAGTCCTTCCTGATCCTCTTTCCTGATGGCCATCTCCAGGCTGGTGACTATGCTCTTGACGGTCTCTGCCGGTATATGCTTGCCTATCAAGGCATCCACATAGGCATACTTCAAGTCCACGTTGAAGTCAGTGGCAGGCTGCGGGCACACGTCCACTATCTCCATGCTAACCTTGGCACCGGCCAGTTCCTTGGCCATGATGGCAGCCTGCTTCAGTGCGTATATCTGACCGTTTGGATCTATGCCACGCTCGAAACGAAAACTGGCATCGGTCTGCAGGCCATGGCGACGGGCACTCTTGCGAATCCATGTCGGATTGAAATATGCACTTTCCAGTAGAACATTGCGTGTGGTATCGTAAGTGCCACTGCCCTTTCCGCCGAATACGCCGGCAATACACATTGGCTCACTGGCATTGCAGATAGCCAGGTCGCGGTCGCTCAACTTATGCTCCTCGCCATCCAGGGTTACGAATGATGTACCTTCCGGCATGGTCTTCACAATAACCTGGCCCCCATCTATCATATCAGCGTCAAAGCAGTGCAGTGGCTGTCCATAGGCCATCATGATATAGTTGGTGATGTCCACGATGTTGTTGATGGGACGCAGGCCAATAATGCGCAGACGTTCCTGTAGCCATTCGGGACTTTCCTTAACGTCGCAGTCTGTAAGACTGAGAGCGCAGTAGCGGGGACATGCCTCGGTGTTCTCCACCGTCACGGGAATGGTCAGAGAAACATTGTCCACCTGGAATGCATCGCATGAGGGGCGATGCAAGGAGGTCTGATAACCGTTCTGTACCAACCAGGCATACAAGTCGCGTGCCACTCCATAGTGACTGCAAGCATCTGCACGGTTCGGGGTGATGTCTACCTCGATAAGGAAGTCGCTCTCCAAATGATAGTACTCCTTGGCCGGCATGCCAACAGACGTATCTTCAGGCAACACAATGATGCCATCGTGGCTGGTACCCACGCCTATCTCGTCCTCGGCACAAATCATGCCCAAGCTCTCAACGCCGCGCAACTTGCTACGCTTGATTACAAATTCCTTGTCACCATCATAGAGCACCGTGCCAACAACGGCAGCAATCACCTTTTGTCCGGCTGCCACATTAGGTGCACCGCACACTATCTGCAGAGGTTCTTTCCCGCCAACATCCACAGTGCAGACGTGCATGTGGTCACTGTTGGGATGAGGTTCACAGGTCAGCACATGTGCTGTCCACAATCCTTCCAAACCTCCCTTTATACTTTGTACTTCCTCCACGCCGCCAACTTCCAGGCCGATGCTGGTCAGCGCCGCTGCCACTTCATCGGCCGTGAGGTTGAAGTCAACATAGTCCCGAAGCCACTTGTAAGATATGTTCATGATATGTTATATATAATGTATAGCGCGTTCAACGTGCAAAATTACAAAAAATTACGCACATTATCAGTAAACGGGCCAATAAATTATGCTATTCATCACGTGTGAAGATGTCGGATGCCTCAGAACGGTACATCAGGGCCTCCGGATGGCGGCAGTTCTCCTCCAAAAGGATCCTGAGACATGATTTTGGCCTGCTCCTCGAAAGACAGTCCCTTGGATTCAATGATTCCGCCCTGCTCTCCGGGGAGTGGCACATAGCGGTTCTCGTTGGTATCCGAGAAGCGTGCGAACTCTCCACGGAATTCCAGTATCACATCACCCACGGCACCATTACGATGCTTGGCTATGATTATCTCGGCCTTGCCATGGAGGTCACGTCCTTTCTCATCCTGATATATCTTGTAATACTCAGGACGATGGATGAAGCATACCATATCGGCATCCTGCTCTATGGCTCCGGATTCTCGCAAGTCGGCCAATTGTGGACGCTTGTCCGAGCCTTCGCGTGACTCCACACCACGGTTCAACTGTGACAAGGCTATGATGGGGATGTTCAGCTCCTTGGCCAATTGTTTCAGGCTGCGGCTGATGGTGGAAACCTCCTCCTGGCGGCTTCCGAAGTTCATGCCCGAGGCGTTCATCAGTTGCAGATAGTCTATCATGATGATCTTCACTCCATGTTCGCGCACCAGACGTCGTGCTTTGGTACGCAGTTCGAATACGCTCAGCGAGGGTGTGTCGTCCACATAGATGGGTGCATCATATAGTTGGGTGATACGCGCATCCAGCTGACTCCATTCATACGGCGCCAACTGTCCGCTCTTGATCTTCTCGCCCGGTATCTCGCACACATTTACTATCAGACGGTTTACCAACTGCACGTTGGCCATCTCCAAAGAGAACATGGCACACGGTATTTTCATGTCCACGGCCATCTTCCTTATCATGGAGATGACAAAAGCAGTCTTACCCATGGCAGGACGGGCGGCAATGATTACAAGGTCGGAGTTCTGCCAACCGGACGTCATCTTGTCAAGCCCCTCGAAGCCTGACGACAGACCGGAAAGGCCATCGGTACGCGCCGCAGCCCTTTGCAACATGTCGTAGGCATCCTTGATTACGGGGTTGATCTGGGTGTAGTCCTTCTTCATGTTGTTTTGCGACAACTCAAAGAGCCTTCCCTCTGCCTCTTGCATCAGGTCGTCTACATCGGTGGCCGGGTCGAATGCCGACTGCTGTATGCGGCTGGAATAGGTGATCAACTGCCTGGCCAAAGACTTCTGCTGTATGATTCTGGCATGATACTCGATGTGGGCACTGCTGATAACGGCATCGGACAGTGCAGCCACGTAGGGCATGCCTCCCACTTCGTCCAAATGACCTTTGCGGTCCAGCTGCTCCACCACTGTGATGACATCCACCGGCTTCTGCTGGGCAGCCAGGTCGCGAATGGCTTCATACACCAATTGGTTCTTGTGTTCGTAGAAACTCTCCGGTCGCAATATCTCTGCCACCTGCCCAAAGGCGTCCTGTTCGTTCATCAAGGCTCCCAGCACAGCCGTCTCCATTTCCAGGTTCTGTGGCTGGCGGTGTCCCAAGGCATCCATGCTGGGCACTTCCACTATCTTAGGGTTTACCTTCCGATTTGTCCCTGCCATTATAATATGTCCTGTATATGATGTATTAAATATATCTTTGTCCGCGTTTATCGCGAACAAACGCGGGCAAAGGTAAGGATTTTATGTGACTTCGGCAAAAAACGTCGTGCCATTCTTGGTCGTTTGTGCGAAATGGAATAACTTTGCTTGCATGGTAAAGACAAATTCCTTGTATGCTTGGTGGCTGGCCATCAGGCCAAAGACTCTGACCGGAGCTGCAGCTCCGGTTATGGTTGCCTTGGCTGCCGCTTGGCAGCAATACGGACATATTGACGTTGTGCCGGCTGTACTGTGTCTGATGTTTGCCTTGCTGATGCAGGTGGATGCCAATCTGGTGAACGATTACTTCGACTGCATACATGGCGTTGACGGCGAGGAACGCCTGGGACCCGAACGGGCCTGTTCCCAGGGATGGATCACTCTGCCGGCCATGCGTTCCGGCATAGCTATGGTGACACTACTGGCATGCGTCACGGGGTTACCCCTGGTCCTGTGGGATGGATGGGAATGCGTGGTTGTGGGGCTGGCCTGTGTGATATTCTGCTTCCTATATACCACATTGTTTTCCCGCATTGCCTTGGGCGACATGCTTGTGTTGCTCTTCTTTGGCATAGTACCAGTGGGCTATACTTTTTACTTCCAAAGTCCCCATGCCTCCATACTGCAAATCCCGGTAGGTGTGTGGATACTGGCTCTCGCCCAAGGTATAATTACGGATTGCCTCCTGTTGGTTAACAATTTCCGTGACAGAGACACTGATGCTGCCGTTGGTAAGATCACCCTTGTCACCCTCATCGGTCCCAAGGTCACGCTGTGCCTGTTTTATGGTCTTGGCTTTTTGGCCATCGTCTTGGGCCTGTTGGGCATACGCCTTCTGACAGGGCAACATACCATGTCGGCATCCATAATGTTGATTATATGGTTCGGCTATCACGAGCGCACCGGGGCCGTCTTGCGTAGAATATACAGAGGAAAGAGGCTCAACATGGTACTGGGTATGACGGCGAAATCCATTATTTTATTTGCCACACTCGTGTCGTTTTGTTTGATAACACAGTGGTAATATCGTTTACTGCTATTGTCAGCAGGTTACCTGCCACATGGTCCAATGCCCTCCGTAGTACCGCATTGCATGCTCGTGTCACCATGGATAGGTGGATGAATAAACCGGAATATAGGGACTTATATTCTGGAATTCAAAGGTGCAACAACCGGAATATGCAACCAAGTATTCCGGTTGTTGCAATCCCGGGTCAGCGGATTTTCCCGG
>DBLZ01000044.1 GCA_002297545.1 Prevotellaceae bacterium UBA711
AAGCAAGACGGCGGATAGAAAGGCAAAACGTCTGAAAAGATAATGGCAATGGATGGACTCTTACCTCACCCATTGTCGGTCTAATGGCCGATTTGGGATAATATGAGGGCGTGTCATATACCTGATGTACATCCTGTCGGATTTGCATAGTGGGTATGACACGCCCTATATGATTATATGGCCGATATAGCCGCATTTCATTTACCTCATCATAGCTATGTCAATGGGAAAAGTCATGCTTGGGGATACAGACGAGGCTACGCCTCCATTTCTCCGTTACTGCCGCAGACAGTCCACGGGGTTGCTGCGTGCGGCCTTTACTGCCAGGCCGGCTACGGTCAGCGCGGCTATCAGCATGGCTGTGATGCCCACCAGAGCGTATCCCCACCATACCTGTGGCACACGGAAAGTGTAGTCTGTCAGCCACCAGTCGATGAGCTTGTAGGCCAAAGGGCAGGCTATGATGAATGATATGCCCACAATGACGATGAACGGACACAGCAGGTCCATAACTATCTGCTGCGGACGTATGCCGAAGATGCGCTTGATGGCAATGGAGCGGCGGCGCTGGCGGATGTATATGGTTGACATGGCCAGCAGTCCGAGCGATGCCACTATAATGGAGATGATGGTGAACACCAGAACGATGGTCAGCACTTTATGCTGTTTGGCGTAGGACTCGTAGATGATGTCTTCTATATACCGGGTATCGTCGGTTTTGGGCATACCAGGATTTATCTCATCGTATATCTCGGCGAGACGACGCAGGTTCTCCCGGTGATTGCCCGTGGTCTTTATAAGGGTGTGCCAGGGGTAGTCTTCCTCCATGTCGAGGTAGTTTATCCGTATGGGAGGCTGTTCGGCAGCAAGCATTGTACCATAATGGAAGTCGGCGAATGTGCCTTTGGATATTATCTTCCATCCCCCTTTTGTCAAGACGGGCTGAGTGGAGTTCTCCTCTATTCCCAACTTGGCGTATGTAGACCGGGTGAGGTATGCGTAGAGTTTGTCGCCATCGTCCGACTGTGCTACGTGATTGTCATGTAGCATCCTGATACCGAGGATGTCGAATGCGGCAGAGTCGCAATAGAGACAACGGAATGGAACGCTGGTGCCGTCCTCCAGCTGCATGGTGGTATTGTTGAGGAATTCGTACGGATGTCCGCATGTGAATCCCAATTTTTCTACCCACGGCTCCTGCATGAGCTTGTCCTTCAGTACCTGTATTTTCTCCATTTCCAGGTCGTTTTCCATCAGTATCATGTCGGCAGTGTTGTAGCCCAAGGGTGCCTCTATCATGCCACGGATCTGGCGGTAGAACATCATGCAGCCTATGAGCATCACGCACACGATGGTGTACTGCAGCCCTATCATCAGTTGTCCGTAGATGCCGCTGATGCGTGAGCTGAGTTCGCCCCGCATGACGTCAAGTGGCTTGTAGCCTGATATGACCAGGGCTGGCATTATGCCCGACAGGGTGCCTATTACGGTTATGGCAACAAGGAACATGCCGATGAATGCGGGGGTGATGTTGCCTATGACTGACAGCTGGTAGTTCACCACCTCGGAGGCGTAGGGTGCGATACCCTCGGCCAGCACCACAGCCACGAGGAACGATACTCCGCAGAGCATGATTGTCTCGTCTATGAGTTTCAGCATTACTGTCATGCGCTTGGTGCCAAAGAGCTGGCGTGTGGCCATTTCCTTTGCCCTGAACATAGCCTGGGTGGTGGTGAGGTTGATATAGTTGAGGATGGCGAAAAACAGGAGAACAAATGCCACTATGTCGAGCACACGCATCATGGAGGCATTGCCATGATTGAGGTCGTCGCCCAGTTTCTCGTCGAAGTACAGGCTGCGCAAGGGATGCAGCTGCACTTCTGCATTGTCGGGATAGTACTGCATTATCCAGTAAAATCCCATAAGGAAGTCCTGCATGTCGGACAGTTTGGACCCGAGGTCGGAGTTCTCCCTTTCCAGCACGAACGTGTAGGAGCTACCGGCATTGCTCATCCGCTCGTTGTTGGCCGGATTGTTGCGCATGAGCAGTTCTCCGCGTAGTATAACGGCGGCATCGGGCAGGATACTGTTCTCAATGTCCCTCACCACGGCCACTATGGTATGCGGGATGCTGTCGTTGCTACTGATGAGCCGTATGGACTTCCCTACCGCGCTGCTGTTGCCGAACATCTTGCGGGCATAGCTCTGCGAGACGACGCAGTTGTGGTCGGACAGGGCAAACTCTTTAGTGCTGCCGTCGACGGTCTCCACAGTGAAGATATTGAAGAAGGCAGAGTCGGCCACGATGGTCTGCTCCTGTGTAGTCTCTTCGTCGACTTTGATTGTCTCCTTGCCCGGGGCCAGGCTTACCGCACTCTCTATCTCGGGATAGCGTGGGATCAGATGGCGCGGCAGCCAGTAGCCGTTGGGATACCCGCCTTTATGGCAGGACAGCAGGTATATCCTGTCGGCCTTTTCCTGGAAGGCATCGGTATTCATCTGCCGCTCCGTGTACACGGCTATGAGCACCACGAAGGCCAGCGAGATGCTCAGTCCGAAGACGTTGATGAATGTGTAGAGCCTGTTGTGCCCCAAGAATCTCAGAAAAGTATTCATAACGTCGGGTTACATTTTGTCATACAAGTTGTCCACCACTTTGCCGTCGAAGAGATTGATGATGCGGTCGGCATGCGCCGCATCCTTCTGCGAGTGGGTCACCATCACGATGGTGGCACCGTCACGGTGCAGTTCGTCGAGCATCTCCATCACCTCACGGCCGTTCTTGGAGTCGAGGTTGCCAGTAGGTTCGTCGGCCAGTATCAGTCCGGGATTTGCCACCACGGCACGGGCTATGGCCACACGCTGCTGCTGGCCGCCGGA
>DBLZ01000065.1:0-371 GCA_002297545.1 Prevotellaceae bacterium UBA711
AGCCAATCCGCGAAGATCATGGCCATGGTGGCACATCCCCACGGCACAGTAAAACCATCCCCACGGAGACAAGGCCGGATATTCGGGTTTATAGGAATGAATTATCAGCATTGATGCAATCAATTAAACCGGTTTTCTCTGCCATATAAATGCAAATATGCACGGCAATGGTCGTATGAATAAGTGTAGAACAACGTAGCGACGAACGCTAAAAGCCATGACAACAAATGGTACAGGACACGGCAATGCACATCAAATGTCACATGGCATAGGCATGCAATCCGGCCAAGGAGGTATTGCCGATACAGAATATACAGCAAGAGGTCACCAAAGTTAAGGTGACCTCTTTGTACGCCCTCAGGGGCTCGAAC
>DBLZ01000065.1:739-10916 GCA_002297545.1 Prevotellaceae bacterium UBA711
CCAACTGAGCTAAGGACGCATCATGTGTTGCTGTGAAAGGAAGTTATCCCTCATTTGCGAGTGCAAAGGTACAGCTTTTTCTTGACATACACAAGTATTTGGGGACAGAAACATGCACTTTATGCGACTTATTGCATGGTTCAAGGCATGTCAACGTCTGTCTTCTTCGCCAATTTGGGGATACGTACCATCTCGCCACGATGAATGTTGTTGGGATCTTCAAAGTCATTAAAGATGATCAGGTAGGGAACCAACTTCCTGTCGCCCAACTCACGCTGGGCAATGAGAGAGAGGGTTTCATCAAGCTGTACGTAATGTACGTGCCCGGCATCTCCAACAATCCAATATTCACCATTAGGCACCTGGCTGAAGTATTTGGCCACTTCGGCCATGTTCTCCTGCACCTTCTTCGGGGCTTGAGGCTTCTGAGCAGTGGAATCCACCGAGACAGAGTCGTGCTTGATGCTATCCTTAGGCTCGGTGACCACAGAATCTTGCGCTGCCTTTATCTTCTGCGGCGCATGAACATCGATGGGCTTCACTATGGGACGCTCCTCTGTCTCCTCTTCGGGATAAAAACTTATTTCAAGCTTATCCAGTAATCGGTAGTGGCCACAAACATAGGAAACAGCCATCAAGAGCAAGGTCAACAGAGCGTATAACCATCCATGACGATGCCTATCTGTGCTTGTTGCTGTTATGCTTTCACCAGCCATGGGATATGATGTCTGATTGTCCTGTATACAGGAGTCCTCGGCTGGCCTGACAATATCAGTAGCTACCGACAATCGGGAGGGAAGAGCTGGCTTGGACGGCATCTCTTCTTCCTCCGCTTGCTGAACAGCATGAGTATCTGGCACTTCGGCTGGCTCCGCATCCACTTCGTCAGACGAAGTATCCATGTCTACATTTTCCTCAACAGTAGCAAGTGGAGCTCCTTCTTCTGCCGGGAGCGTAGCATTCGCAATATGGGTCTTCTCTTCCTCCGGCTCTACAACTGACGAAGTGGCGGAATCTTCCATCTCTGGCATGTCAGTCGTTGTGTAAGATTTCTCCGTTGATACATCCTCTGTTTGCTCCTCATCAAGTCCATCTTCCACATCACTCTCTGCCTCACTATTCAAGCGGTCATCAGTTGCCTCGGCAGACGGAATACGCTCCATATCTTCTGTGGATGTGGTGTCGCGCAAGACGGTTGTCTCAAAGTCGGAAAAGGGACGATTGACAGCATCCTTGAGAGCGGCATCCGGTGTGAACGACAGTTTGCTGTGCCCTGCTATGAGTATGCGTTCTCCGGTGTTTACGTTGACGCTCTCGCGGTCGGAAACACTGACAAGTTTGAAGGTTCCCAGCCCCTTAATTTTCACCAGCTTGTCCTTGGATATGTACTCCTCAACAATTTCAAATACCGTCTTGACGAACACAGTGGCAGACTTCGCGTCCATACCGTTGCGTTCTGCCAAGGCAGATATCAAATCTTGTAGGCCCAGTTTGTTGTTCATGGCACAATGCTCCTCTTTGATTATTGAATTTTACCCTTTAGCGTATTGCTCAACTTGAAGCCCACCACTATCTTGGGTGGCACCAACATACGCTGACCGGTGGACGGAGAGACCAGAACACGTTCCAGGCGCTTCTTGGTCTCGAACGTGCCAAAGTTGGAGACCATGATGGTGTCTTCCTCGCACAGGCGCTCGGTCATTTCCTGTATAAGTGAATTAAGCTTCTGCTGTGTTTCCTTGGTGTTCAGCTTGGTCCGACGTGCCAATTCGGCTATAAATTCTTTGTTGTTCACGGCGTAGATTAGAGTGATGTGTATATGTTCAAATTGCAAATGTGTTGCGAAACGGTGCAACTATCAGCGTAGCACCAATTCTGCATAGAGGTCGAAGTCCTCCGCGCGCGTTACGCGTACATTATAGAATTGCCCCGGCGTCAGAGTGGCATTGACCGCAGGCACCAATACCTCGGGGTCAACCTCGGGAGAATCGAATTCGGTACGTCCTATATACCATTCGCCCTCCCGACGGTCTATGATAACCCGGAGTTCCTGCCCTACCTTGCTTTCCTGTATCTCGGCCGAAATCTTCTGCTGCAGGCGCATCAGACGTGACAGCCGTTCTTCCTTGACTTCCTGGGGCACGTCATCGGAGTACAACTTTGCGCTGGGCGTGCCCTGCTCCTCGCTGTAGGCAAAGGCACCCATGCGCTCGAAGCGGGCCCAACGGACAAAGTCGCACAACTCGGCAAAGTCCTCATCCGTTTCGCCAGGGAAGCCCACCATCAACGTAGTGCGCAAGTGTATGCAGGGCACCTTCTCACGAATGCTTGTGATCAGATCGTAGGTCTCACGCTTGGTTATATGCCTATGCATATTGTCCAAAACGTTGTCCGAGATGTGCTGCAAGGCTATATCCAGGTACTTGCAGACATTGGCATTGTCGCGTATGACAGGCAGAAGTTCCATGGGAAAATCCGTAGGATAGGCATAGTGCAGGCGTATCCATTCCACACCGGGAATGTTGGCCATGGCCTGTATCAACTGGGCTATACGACGCTCTTTATACAAGTCGAGGCCATAAAACGTCAACTCCTGTGCAATGACCTGAAACTCCTTCACACCCATAGCCACCAGATGGCGCACCTCCTCCAGAATGTCCTCCATGGGACGCGAACGGTGGGCACCGGTAATAATAGGTATGGCACAATAAGCACAATGACGGTTGCAGCCCTCGGAAATCTTGAGGTAAGCGTAATGCGACGGTGTTGTCAGGCGTCTCTCGTTTGCAATGGCCTCGTTGTACTCATGGCCCAAGTCGGACAGCATGCACGTCCAATCAAACTTGCCGTAATAGTGATCTACCTCCGGAATTTCGCGTCCAAGCTCGTCCATAAAACGCTCGCTCAGGCAGCCCATCACATACAGTTTCTTCAGTTTGCCCTCGGCTTTGCGCTGTGCCAGTTCCAGTATCATGTTTATGCTCTCCTCCTGTGCATCGACGATGAAACCGCAGGTATTCACCACGGCTATATCGCCGGTAAGTTCCTCGGCGTCGTGAGCTACCTCGTAACCCGCCGATTCCAATTGGCGCATCAACCGTTCGCTATCCACCAGGTTCTTGCTGCACCCGAGAGTGATTACGTCTATCTTCATATATCAAGCTTTACGTATCGGCTACTTGAACAACGAATCGACAAACTCAACACGATTGAAGGGCTGGAGGTCTTCCATTCCCTCACCGAGGCCTATATAGCGCACAGGTATCTTGAACTGGTCAGAAATGCCGATTACCACACCACCTTTGGCCGTACCATCCAACTTGGTCACAGCCATGCTGGTTACTTCGGTGGCCGAAGTAAACTGCTTGGCCTGTTCATAGGCATTCTGCCCCGTGCTGCCATCCAACACCAGCATCACATCGTGCGGAACCTCGGGCATCAGCTTCTGCATCACTCTCTTAATTTTGGTCAACTCGTCCATCAAGCCTTTCTTGTTGTGCAAACGGCCGGCAGTATCTATCAACACGACATCGGCACTCATGGCCATGGCGCTTTGTACGGTATCAAAAGCCACGGAGGCAGGGTCACTGCCCATCTGCTGCTTCACGACAGGCACACCTACACGTTCTCCCCAAATAACGATCTGTTCCACGGCAGCCGCACGGAAAGTGTCGGCCGCACCAAGGACAACCTTCAGGCCTGCTTTCTTAAACTGATAGGCCAGTTTGCCTATGGTTGTAGTCTTGCCCACTCCGTTCACGCCAACCACCATTATGACATAGGGGCGACGTCCCTCGGGAATGGCAAACCCCTCGGTGTCTTCGGTATTGTTCTCTGTCAGGAGCTTAGCTATCTCGTCACGCAGGATATGGTTCAGTTCTCCTGTACCCACATACTTGTCACGTGCCACACGTTCCTCTATACGATGTATGACGCGCAACGTGGTATCCACACCCACATCACTGGTCACAAGGACCTCTTCCAAATTATCCAATACATCCTCATCCACCTTGTCCTTTCCGGCAATGGCGCGGGCAATCTTATCGAACAGTCCGGTCTTGGACTTCTCCAGTCCCTTGTCCAGCGTCTCCTTCTTCTCCTTGGTAAAAAACGAAAACAATCCCATATCTTTCCTTTATAATGTGCCTTATCCTTAATCTACAGCCATAAACTATGTGCGTACAAAGATAGTGATTTTATTGCTATTTTGCCGATAAAACCGTAAGTTTTTCACCAAACGCCCCATGGCATGAGCAAAATAAATCCAGCAAGCATAGCAACAGCCATAATTTATTAACATACGCTTGCGTCCAAACTACATATAAATATACTGCAATGCTATAAGGCTTTCACAAACATCACTATTGCATCCAGGACCTCAGGCGATATGGTCTCTCGTATCTCTCCATATTCAGAGACCTCTCCGGTGACAGCATGCTGCATCAGATGGTTAAGGCCGGGCATTGGAATGGTTTTTGCATGTGGCACCAACTCCTTTATGACATCCAGATTGTCAACATTGACCTGGACATCTTTCTCGCCGTTAATGGCCAAAGTAGGGCATTTAACCTTTCCAAGATAGTCTCGGGGATTTAGCGTGAGAAAAGTATCAAGCCACAGCGTACGCACCCTCTGTGTCGTCTTTACGGATGTAATAACCTGCTGAGGAACGACCAATTGTGCAGCCCCGATCAACGAATCGACATCTATTTCCGCCGGCATCTTTCTCAGTGCCTGCTCTGCCATCGTATCGAACAAGAGTTCCAAGAGCTTAAGACTGTTTTCTTTGTCTGTGACCAACAGGTTCATGGCATCAAACCCATGGCCGTTCTGCCTCATCAGAGTTTCCTTACCCGTAATGGCCATACCGGCCAACGAGATTATGAAATCCGTTTCTTGCTCCGAACCAAGCATAAAGGCGATTATTCCGCCTTCCGAATGTCCAAGTGCTCCAACCTTGCCTACAGTGGCTATGCTACGCAAAAAACTTGATTCCACTCAGTGCATCGTCTTTGAACGTATACGTGGTTGCCGTCTTGTGGTTGCCCGTTGACTTACCAGTGCCACGGTCATCATATCGCAGCGATGCAATACCGTGGCGGGCAAGGTAGTCGGCTATAACGGCGAAAGGCTTATGCTCAAACAGCTCCTCATCACGATTTTGCGGTCCACTACCGCTTATCATCACCACAGCAGGAATTTTTTTGCTGATAGCATTAAGCGGGATTGTCAACGTGGCACCCATAACAGTCCCGTCATAGGTAGTGAAAGCAGTGTCAATAGCCTGGTAAGGAAAGGGCGGTTTAGGTGTCTGTGGACGGCGCTCCTCAATAGGAATGTCCGGCGAGAGACAGAGTGGAAATTCATAACCCTGTTGACGAAAAACCCCAACAATAACGTCGTCTGCTACCCTACCTGTGTAAGATGCACCTATGGCATTTATGGTCAAGGCAATACTATCTGATATACAAAACACAACTTCTGCAGGTATATCCTTTGCGCCCTGAGAAGGAGAGTCGAGTGTGCAAAGAGTCTTTCCGTCCGGCATCTCTGAGAAATGGAACACCAAGGGTAACTTTATCTGACCCAACGTAAGTTCACCACGCCATGAACCGTCAAGTGCAAAAACTTTGCCCGAGAAAGACAAGGCCATAGCCAATACTGCCACTAATGTCCTGATAACTTTCTTCATATCATTTTCCTTTAATCGTATGTCGGCATCACCGTTCTGCTTTATCTCGAAACTCAAACGCCTATAAGAGCCCAAATGGAAGGAGCGGCGTTTAAATATCAGTAAGTAAATAATTACGACAAGCACCATCAAACTCATGGCGTCCCAATAGCCGATTCATGAATTTGATGGTGCAGACTATGGTTAGGCTGTGCTTACTCCCACTCTATTGTTGAAGGTGGCTTTGACGAGATATCATAGCAGACGCGGTTCACGCCCTTCACCTTATTTATTATGTCATTTGAAACCCTGGCCATGAAATCGTATGGCAAGTGCGCCCAGTCTGCTGTCATGGCATCACTGGAGGTGACTGCACGCAAGGCTACGGGGTTCTCGTAGGTACGTTCGTCTCCCATGACACCTACACTCCTTACCTCACTCAGCAGGATGCATCCAGCCTGCCATACCTGATCATAGAGACTGACCTCTATCTCGCCATTCTCCATATTGGCCGGAACACCAGCTGCCAAAACGACACGTGCTTCCTCGCCGGAAAGGCGCACCTTATACTCTCTCAAACCACGAATATAGATATCGTCGGCATCCTGCAGGACACGCACTTTCTCACGTGTAATGTCACCAAGAATACGCACGGCCAAGCCGGGACCTGGGAAGGGATGACGTGTGATCAAATGCTCTGGCATACCCATACTACGGCCTACCCTGCGAACTTCGTCCTTAAATAACCACTTGAGAGGTTCACACAGTTGCAGGTGCATCTCCTCGGGCAGACCGCCGACGTTGTGATGGCTCTTGATAACCTTACCAGTGATATTCAGGCTCTCTATGCGATCGGGATAAATGGTGCCTTGCGCCAGCCACTTGGCGTCCGTTATCTTGCGTGCCTCGGCATTGAACACCTCCACGAAATCACGGCCTATGATCTTGCGCTTCTGCTCCGGATCCTTCACTCCGGCGAGATCACTAAGGAATTTGTCACTGGCATCCACACCAATCACATTCAACCCCAAACACTCGTAATCGCGCAATACATCCCGTGCTTCGTTCTTGCGCATCATACCATGGTCCACAAAGATACATGTCAAATGATTACCTATAGCCTTATTCAGTAGCACAGCAGCCACTGAACTGTCCACACCACCGCTCAGGCCGAGGATGACACGATCATTGCCAATCTCCTCCTGCAGTTGCTTTACGGTAGACTCCACAAAACTGTCGGCGCTCCAGTCACCACGGCTACCGCAGACGTCCACAACGAAGTTCTTCAACAGCAGTGTACCCTGCAGCGAATGGAATACCTCGGGATGAAACTGTACTCCGAAGACCGGCTTCGCCTCCGGTATATAATATGCGGCGTTATGCACACTCTCGGTGGAACCCACCACATGCGCTCCCTTAGGTATTGCCGTAATGGTGTCGCCGTGCGACATCCACACCTGACTGTTATCGTCAAAGCCACGGAACAACGGACACTCTCTGTCAACATAGGTCAGGTGCTGACGACCGTACTCGCGACTACCCGCAGGCTCCACCTTGCCACCATAGATATGACTCATGAACTGCGCGCCATAGCAAATGCCCAGGATGGGCAGACGACCACGAATCTTGGAGAGATCTACGCTGAATGCCTCTGGATCATAGACACTGAAGGGACTGCCGCTGAGAATGACGCCGATGACCGACGGGTCATCGTGTGGGAACTTGTTGTATGGCAGTATCTCACAAAAGGTATCCAGTTCACGGACACGGCGGCCTATCAGCTGAGTCGTCTGCGAACCGAAATCCAGGATGATGATTTTTTGTTGCATAAATGTTTTACCTTGATTTGCTTGGCAAAGATAGCACGTTTTTTCCACATATATATATATGGTATAGGGAAAAAGGCAAAATTAGGCACGATGGCATGCATGTATGCCCCCAAGTTTAGCACAGACACACCTGCACGATGGCATAATGGGACGTCCCGCCTCACCCGGAGTGGAACGTTCCACATCTTCATCGGCAAAGAAAGTCCGTTTGAGTCACATAAGCATACGTCTATGGCCAAAAGTAGCACCAAAGAGGATGAGATTAGAACTTTTATTTATACCTTTGTCAACGCTACGGCAAACGGACGCATAGCCTAAGAACTGCCGACAGACATCAACCAAACGACAACTGGCATGACAAGACAACACCTACGAACAGCATTACTTCTGACCATCGTGACCCTCAGCACAGCCAAGATGGAGGCGCAAGATTTTGAAACACGATTCCTGGACGCCACCCTGCGCCTTGACTATATCTATGCCGGCACATCCGAAGACCAGGCGATTTACCTGAACGGAATGAAAACATACGAGGGCTGGTACGGCAAACGCATCAACATGAACAGTCTGCCCCTGCAGGGAAACGGCACGATAACCGTGACAAACTTCGTTTTGGGGGATACCATCTACCGTCACAGCTTCTCCACTCTCTTTCAGGAATGGCAGAACACTGAGGAGGCCTCCAAGGAGGCAAGGAGTTTTGAAAACACGCTGCTCATCCCCATGCCCAAATTCCCAATACAAGTGACTGTAGAACTACAGAATATGCACAACGGACAGAAAGCTTGCCTGAAACACTTCATAGATCCGGCGGACAGACTAATTCGCGTCCACGATACCAGGGAAACACTTCCCCACACCTACCTGCGCAAGGCCGGTGACAGCCGAGACAAAATAGACGTAGTCTTCGTGCCGGAAGGCTATACGGCCGAGGAAATGGACCTATTCAGACGCGACTGTGAGGAAAGCATCTCCTCCATTCTGCGCCACAAGGCATTTACGGACAGGAAAGACCGTTTCAACTTTATTGCCGTGGAGGCGCCGTCCGCACATTCCGGGGTGAGCATACCCAAAAACCGGGATTGGAAAAGCACCACCCTGGGAAGTCATTTCGACACTTTCTATAGCGAACGATACCTGACCACACCCAACATTCGCGCGCTATACGACCTGCTGGACGGCATCCCCTGCGAGAGCATCATCATCCTGGCCAATACCAAAGAATACGGAGGCGGAGGCATCTACAACAACTACATGCTCAGTGCAGCACGCGGACCCGGCTACAAGTCGGTCATAGTCCACGAATTCGGACACTCCTTTGCCGGACTGGCCGACGAGTATTTCTATGATGACCAGTACGAAACCTACTACCCCGAGGGCATAGAGCCATGGGAACAGAACCTGACCACCCTAACCGACTTTGGCAGCAAATGGCAGGACATGCTACCCAATGGCACTACCATCCCCACACCTGCCGACGGCCGGGACGTATATACCAAGGTAGGTGTGTACGAGGGCGGCGGTTACCAGTCCAAGGGCGTCTACCGTCCGGCACAAGACTGTCGCATGAAGACCAACGAGGCACCAGACTTCTGTCCAGTGTGCACACGTGCCATATTGCGCGTAATAGACTTCATCTCGCGTTAAATCCAGGTATTGAACCGTACGTATTGGCACATTACCCACCACCTTGCTATACATTCCAATCGCCCAACCAGCACGCCACTCACGACAATGACAATCAAAGACCGCTTTTCCTCCATCATACGATACTTTCAGGAGGCCATGCCAGTAGCCCAGTCCGAACTGGACTACCACACACCATTCGAACTTCTGGTGGCCGTCATCCTCAGCGCACAATGCACGGACAAACGTATCAACCAAGTCACGCCACGCCTCTTTGCAGCCTATCCCACAGCCCGCGAAATGGCACAGGCCACGCCAGAAGACATATATGAATACATACGCAGCGTCTCCTACCCCAATAATAAAGCAAAGCATTTAGTGGGCATGGCTAAGATGCTAATGGACAAATACAACGGTGAGGTACCGTCCACAGGAGAAGAGTTGGAGAAGCTGCCGGGCGTAGGCCGCAAGACAGCCAACGTCATCCAAGCTGTCATATTCCAAAAAGCACGCATGGCCGTAGACACCCATGTCTTTCGAGTGAGCCATCGCCTTGGGTTGGTCAACAACAGATGCACCACTCCCCTGTCGGTGGAAAAACAGTTGACCAAATATATTCCCGAGAACATCATCCCACTGGCCCACCACTGGCTGCTATTACACGGCCGATATGTGTGCACTTCACGTGCCCCGCACTGCACCACATGTGGATTAAGCGGGGTATGCAAACATTTCTTGGCAAAAGACTTGGATATATAATTCCTTTTAGGTAATTTTGTGTGCTGTTAATGTGCTATCAAGCACAACCTGGACATAAGCCAAGGATAACTTGTACACGACTAAAACACAACAAAACATCTAACACATAAACGTTATGACAATCAATCAGTACAATTTTGCCGGCAAGAAGGCTATCGTTCGCGTAGACTTCAATGTGCCCCTGGACGAGAATGGTAACATCACCGACGACACCCGTATCCGTGGTGCCATGCCCACCCTGAAGAAGATTATCACCGACGGCGGTGCCGCCATCATCATGAGCCACATGGGC
>DBLZ01000065.1:11235-11429 GCA_002297545.1 Prevotellaceae bacterium UBA711
CCACATGGGCAAGCCCAAGGGCAAGGTGAACCCCAAGTTGTCCTTGAGCCAGATCCGTGCAGCCGTAGAGAAGGCTCTTGGCTGCCCCGTAGCATTCGCTGCTGACTGCGCCAAGGCTACCGATGCCGCTGCCGCATTGAAAATGGGCGAGGCCCTGTTGCTGGAGAACCTCCGCTACTATCCCGAGGAAGAAG
>DBLZ01000117.1:0-214 GCA_002297545.1 Prevotellaceae bacterium UBA711
GCCGGACGCAGCAGCATGGGCACCTACTACGAGGCCACCGACGGACGCCGCTTCGGCGAGCGTGGTGTGGCTCTGCAGTACCAGAGCCGCCTGGAAGCTGAGGCTGCCAAGGCCGAGAAGCGCGAACCGCGCCCTGTGGACGATATGATAAAGACCGCAGAGGGTATGCTGGGCACAGTCACCATAGCCACCAACATGGCCGGCCGTGGTACGG
>DBLZ01000117.1:527-4887 GCA_002297545.1 Prevotellaceae bacterium UBA711
TGGCCGGCCGTGGTACGGATATCAAGCTGACGCCAGAGGTCAAGGATGCCGGAGGCCTGGCCATCATCGGCACGGAGCGTCACGAGAGCCGCCGCGTGGACCGTCAGTTGCGCGGACGTTCAGGCCGTCAGGGCGACCCTGGCAGCTCAGTCTTCTACGTATCGCTTGAGGACAAGCTCATGCGCCTGTTCGCTTCCGAGCGCATAGCCAAGGTCATGGACAGACTGGGCTTCGAGGATGGCGAGATGATAGAGCACTCCATGATAACCAATTCCATCGAGAGGGCACAGAAGAAGGTGGAGGAGAACAACTTCGGCGTGCGCAAGCGTCTGCTGGAATACGACGACGTGATGAACAAGCAACGTACCGTCATCTATGAAAAGCGTCGTCATGCCCTTATGGGAGAACGCCTGGGTATGGACATTGCCGACATGATATGGGACCGTGTGTGCCACATCATGGAGAGCCACGACTATGAGAACTGCCGCGAGCAGTTCCTGGAGATACTGGCCATGGACTTCCCCCTCACTAAGGACCGTTACGAGGGTGGCAACATGGACGCCCTGGCCGAGGAGGTCTACCAAAAGGCGATGGAGCGCTTCAAGTCCAAGTGCAATATCATTGCCACCAACGCCCACAAGGCTGTGGCCATGATTATGGAGAACCCCGACCAGATGCCGCGCTACGAGAACATCATGGTGCCCGTGGTGGACGGACGTCGTGTCTATCAGGTCAGTTGCAACATACAGGAAGCCTACGACAGTCAGTCGCAGAGTGTGGTCACCGCATTCCACAAGAGCCTCATGTTGCACACCATCGACGACGCCTGGAAGGAGAACCTCCGTCTGCTTGACGAGTTGAAGCATTCGGTTCACAATGCATCGTACGAACAGAAGGACCCGTTGCTCATCTACAAGCTGGAGTCCGTCAAGTACTTCGACCAGATGGTCAATAAGATCAACGACCGCGTAGTAAGTGTGCTCATGCGTGCCCAGGTTCCCGAGTTGCAGATCCGCCAGGCAGAGGCTCCCCAGCCTCCCCGTCAGCAGCAGCGTCTCCAGGAGAGTCATGGCAGCATGGAGGACGAGGGCATGCGTCAGGCTTCCTCACAGGATACCCGAGATCGTCAGCCAATGCAGCCCATACGCCGCGAGAACTTGCCCGGACGCAATGATCCATGTCCCTGCGGTTCCGGCAAGAAGTTCAAGAACTGCCACGGCCGCAATCTCTAAGCCAGCCTTGCATCTCTGTACACGGGAGATGGTCCTTTCCCATATCTCCAATACCTTAATATATATAAGGTGGAGTGGGAGGGCGCACGGAAGGACAGTGAAGGACAACAAGCATACATCCATCATCAATCAACGGTAATATGATTACACCCGAGAAACAAATCCAGCGTGCCCTGCGACATGTGGCAGAGCGTTTCCCGCAGGGGAGCGAGCCGGTACTGACGGACATCATCCTGCGCGTGTTTCCCCACAGCGGTGAGGTAAGGTTCTATGACGATGAGGAGCGCGAACTCATGCGCATTGTCATCGAAGAGTGGATTCATGGTTCCAAGGACGAGGAGTTCTATAAGAAGGTGGCTCCCATCCTGAGGCGTGCTATCGACGAGATACGTACGTCGGTAGTCGACACCATGGCTGTGCTTCATCCGTTCACCTTTGTCATGCAGGACGAGGACGGCGAGACGCTGACCGACCTCTACATTGTGGATAACGACGAGACCACCATCATCTCTTCCGACATCCTCGATGACGTGGACAAGGACTTGGATGACTTCTTCCAGAAACTCATGGAGGAGTAGGGCAACGCATGTCGCTTCTCCGAAATAAATGCTGTGGTGTGACGTCTTTGCCGTTATGCCACAGCATTGTTTTTGCCAGGTTGGCGTGAGGCGCATGTGCGTGACCTGTGGAACGATGTGGCCCGACACGTGCTCCGGAGGCTGCCGCTCCACGGGTCGGTGGGTGTATAAACCGGTTTATAAGCTTTTGAAAACCGGTTTATGGATATTGATAAACCGGTTCTTGCGGCTGCAAAAACCGGTTTTCTCTGTCTTGACGATATGTGGCGACGGACGCTTACTCGGCGGCTGACAGGACGATCTCGCTTAGCGAGGGGTGCGCATGAATGCTGTCCCGTAGTCGTGATACCGTGGCACGGCTCCGTATGAGCAGTGCGGCCTCGTGTATGAGGTCGGCGGCATGTTCACCCAGGATGTGGCAGCCGATGATGATGTCGTCGTTGTCCGTCAGCAGTTTCACCATGCCCTCCTCGCTGCCCATGGACAGGGCTTTGCCGTTGGCGCGGTAGAATGCCTTGTGAGTGGAGTAGGGGATGCCTTTGGCTTCGGCGCTCTCCTCGGACAGTCCCACCGTGGCCACCTCGGGCGAAGTGAATACGGCTGCCGGAATGATGTCGAAGTCTATTTCGTCTGTCTTGCCAAGCATGTGGTTCAGTGCACGATAGCTCTGGAATGTGGCGGCGTGTGCCAGTTGGCACAGACCGTTGACGTCGCCCACCGCATAGATGTGCGGGATGCTCGTCTGCATGTTTTCGTTCACAATTATTCCCCTGGGGGTGAAATCTATGCCCACGTCAGCAAGGTTCAGCGATGCAGTGTTGGCGGCACGTCCCACGGCCATCAGCACCAGATCGGCCTTGGTGCTTTGCGTGGCAGCCTTCTCGGTGTACTCCACTACGCTGTGCCCGGGCTGTTCCCGTATGGCAGTGACGGCGGCTCCCGTTTTGAACGTGATACCCTGCTTCTTGAGTGCCGTACGAAGGCGTTTGGCTATGTCGCGGTCAAAGTTGGGCAGTATCTCTTTGCAGTACTCTATGACTGTCACGTCGCTGCCAAAGGCATTGAAGATGGAGGCAAACTCCAGACCTATCACGCCGCCGCCGATGATGCACAGTCGGGGTGGTATCTGTGTGATGTTGAGCAGTTCGGTGGATGTCACCACATCGCGGCTGTGCGCTCCTTCTATGGGCAGGAACTTGCTCACCGAGCCTGTGGCGATGATGAGGTGGTCGGCCGAGTACCGGGTGCCGTCCACCTCTATAGTGTGCACGTCGACCAAGCGTGCCGTGCCGTTGACCAGCGTTATGCCTGGTGTCGTCATCAGGCTCCGTATGCCCGATGTCAGACGCTCCACCACGCTGTTCTTGCGCTCTATGGCCGTGGCCAGATCGAAGTGTACGTCTCCTGTGCTTATGCCAAAGGCCGATGCTTCCCGGATTTCCTGCAACATGGCCGCGTTGCGGCAGAGGCACTTCGTGGGGATGCAGCCTTCGTTGAGGCAGGTGCCGCCTACATGGCGAGCCTCCACTATCAGGACGGATAGCCCGGCCTTGGCTGCCTTTACGGCCACTTCATAGCCTCCGGGGCCTGCCCCTATGATGATTAGTTGGTGTGTCATGGCAATAAATAGATTGGGATAAAGATAATCCCCGTAGGCTTGTTGGAGTGACAATCCTGCGGGGATGGTGTGTGTGGGTGTTATAACATCTTATAGGTGAAACGAGGTTCTTTCACGGCCTTGACGTCGTCCAGACGGCGTACGGGAGTGTGGTGCGGCGCTGTCTTTACCAACTCGCGTTGGTCGCGGGCTTCGGTGGCGATGGTCTTCATCACGGCGATGAACTCATCCAGAGTCTGTTTGCTCTCCGTCTCGGTAGGCTCTATCATCATTGCCTCGTGGAAGAGCAGGGGGAAGTAGATTGTGGGTGCATGGAAACCGTAGTCCAGCAGGCGTTTGGCCACGTCCAACGTGGTGACGTGGTCGGGCTGGTGGTGGTCGCCGCCGTATTCCTCGCGCAGGCCGTCGAAGACGAACTCATGCTTGCACAGCCCATTGATGGGCAGACGATAGTAGTCCTTCAGGCATTCCTTGATGTAGTTGGCGTTCAGCACGGACAGTTTGCCTGCCATGGGGACGTATTCCTTGCCCAGCGACAATAGGTAGGCGTAGGCACGTATTACCACGCCATAGTTGCCCAGGAAGGCCGAGATGCTGCCCAGCGACTCGGGGTTCATCACCAGTTCGAAGGTGCCCTCCGGAGTGCGCTTCACCTGCGGGTTGGGCAGATAGTCTTCCAGTCCATGACGCACGCCCACGGGACCGCTGCCGGGGCCACCGCCGCCATGGGGCGTGGAGAAGGTCTTGTGCAGGTTGATGTGCATCACGTCGAAGCCCATGTCTCCCGGACGGCATACGCCCAGCATGGGGTTGAGGTTGGCGCCGTCGTAGTACATCAGGCCGCCGCATTCGTGGACGAGGCGCGCTATCTCCGGTATCTTGGTCTCGAAGATTCCAAGGGTGTTGGGGTTGGTCATCATCATGCCGGCAAT
>DBLZ01000113.1 GCA_002297545.1 Prevotellaceae bacterium UBA711
GTAGATCTCCTTGCGGAAGATAAGTGGTACCTCGTTGATGAGTACGTCGCGTATCACGCCGCCGGCGGCACCCGTCACCGAACCCATTGTGATGGCCGTCCACAGGGGGAAGCCCATCTGCAGCGTCTTCTCTATGCCCACCACGTTGAAAAGGGCCAGGCCTATGGTGTCGAAGATGAACCATGTATTCTCCTGCTTGACCAGATACTTGGCGAACACGTGTACGAACAGCACTGCTATGGCGCACCAGATGAAGTATATCTCGTTCATCATCCAGAAGGGATTGACGCCCAGCATTATGTCGCGCAGGGTGCCGCCGCCTATGGCCGTGGCCATGCCTACTATCCAGGCTCCGAAGATGTCAAACTGCTTGGCGCTGGCCAGTCTTATGCCGGAGAGGGCAAAGGCAAAGGTTCCGATGAATTCTATGATGAGGAATGAGGTGGGGATGCGCAACGTGGTGGCCAGGAGATTCACCCATTCCGCTGCGGATTGCCATGTCTGTAACATATATGTATAATATGGTACGCACGCGCGCACATTATTCTATCAGTCCGGCTTCCTTCCAACGTTCGGCCATGTTTTCGGCATCTGCAAGTGCCGTGGCGGCAGATACTTCGTACTCGGCCATCATGGCCTGTGCCATATCCTCGGCGGTGAAATCGCGGTCGCATACGGCCTTCCATATCGTGGCTGCCGATTCGTTGAGATGTATTATGCGGGAGAAGTCTATGTTCTTCTCGCCGTGTGCCACTATGACATACTCTCCGCATACCTCGCGGAGCTGGAAACCTTCTTTTATTCTCATGTCTGTGTTATGTTAGTTTATATTGTGTGTCGTTCTTTTGTGCATGTTGGCTAAATGTTTGCCTTGTATATTGCCAGCAGGTAGCGCCGTATGGGCAGCAGCCGTCTCCACCGTCGTATGCGCCTCTGCAACCCGGGATCGTCGGCCGGCACCGTCTTGTGTGGGTATATGTAGTGTGTGACGATGCCGCAGAGGTCGCTACGCATGCAGTGTTCCGTTCCCCGGATATTGCCGTCTCCCATGAGGGTGATGGCATCCCGGCTGTGGTCAGCATCGTTGGGCTGTATGGCTATGATGCGGTGGAGGACGAAATGGCCGGGACTGAGCTCTGCCAATACGGCATCGCCTACTATGGCTCCATCTGGCGAGGAGAGCTGTACCTTGTCCCGCAAGTGTTCCAGGAACGGCCTCATGCTCCACCCCTTTACGCTGATGGTGGCGGTATATCCCTTGCGCAAGGCATCGCGCACAGCAACCAGCAGGATGTGGTTGGGCACCTCCATGTGTTGTGGCTGTGCGCCCCTCGGCTTCCTGTTGCCGCGCATAAGGCGCAACGGGGTAAACAGCAGGCGCAGGCCTCCGTTAATGGTTTTCTTTAGCAATGGTATCATGGCAGAGGATTGCTGCATCGGCGTTAGGCAGGCATCCAAGTTCCCAGATGCCACAGGATTGGATGAACTTGGTCACGCTGTCGCACACGCCGTTGTAAACACGTGCGTCCCACTTCATGCTGCTGCATGCGGGCAGCAGTTCGGCAAAAGCCTCTATGGGCTTCATGCGGCGGATGGTATTTTTCGGCCGCTGGTGCAGGCGCACTATGCCGCCTATGGGCGCCGAGATGTTGCGGTAACAGGGTGTTTTGCCGCTCCATGGTGAGCCGAAGACGATAGGTGTGCCGTCGGGCATAATACGGATGATGGGGTTGTCGTCGTTCATCAGGTCGCAGCCAGGAATGTGGTCATACCACAGTCGTGTGTGTGTGCTTTTGCCTGTGCCGCTGGGAGCTGTCATCAGGTAGCCGTAGCCATCGCAACGGATGACACTGGCATGGATGAGAACCGTGTCAAGGGTGGCGGTGGCAAAGGCAAAGGACATCATCAGGCTGTTGTTGAGACCATAGATGCGTTGCGGTGTTGTGCCGGGAAAAGCGTGTGCCAGACAGTGGCTGAAATCGACATTGGAGACCATGCGTCCGCACAGGTGTCCGGTGGTGTCGTGTATTTCGAAACGGTATCCTCCGGATTGGGTGCGATAGACCTCGTGCAGGCAACCTCCCACGTCAAACCGGCCTATCTCGGCGTCATCCTCAGCACTATGCAGTGGAATTGGTGAGATGGTGAAGGTGAGCACAGGCTCATCCTGTGCCGTCTCGCCATTGAGCAGAAAAGGCCGCAGATTGGGGAGCAATGCTTTGGTTTCCGCACAGCCGTCATAGTCCACACGTATCCTGTGCCCGGCTATCCTATAGTCTTTCATGCTCGGTCCATTCTAATGGTATGAACTTGAACTCTCCGGCATCAAGCGTTTGCAACTTGGTGCTACGATCCTTGCGTACTTTGTTGAGCAGCTTCAGATACTTTTTCTCCAGCGCGCTCTTGCTCTTGTTAAAGAAGATGGCACATGTGGTGCCGGGTTGCTGCTTCATGGTCTCCACCCATATCTGCAACTGCTGCGAGTAGATACTACGGTCGTAGAGGAATCCAGTCTTGGTGTCCACATAGGCTGTGGGCAGCGGTTGTATGTCGGTGATGAAGGTGAGTGAGTCCGTGTAGCTGATGCTCACCCCGAAGACATAGACCTTGGTCTGCTTAGGCTTGGCCGTGGCTTCCGTAGCCATGAACAGACAGATCAGCGTCAGGGCCAGGCATAGTAGTTTGCTTCGTGTATTCATAATATATAGGCGCATAATCCGTGCAAAGATACGAAATAAAGTGGATATACGCTTGACGATGTGAGAAAAAAGCACCTTGGGCATAGGAAGTGCCATCGCATGTGTGCCCGATGGCTGTGCCGCTGCACTATGGAGAGGACATTAAACCCAAATGTACGACCGATTGAGGTTAAAGTGAGTTCAGAACTGTACGCAGAACACCGTTTCCCCGTTTCCCTCCGTGTGGAGCGAGAAGGCAAAGCCGTGGCGTGTGAGCACTTCCTGCACCAGCATCAGGCCCAGGCCTTGTCCGCCGGGTTTGGTGGAGTGGAAGGGGGTGAAGAGGTTCTGCTCCTCTTCCGGGGAGATGCCGCTGCCGTGGTCCACCACTTGCAACGAGGCGGGATGGTCGCAGACGCGCACTTTGATGCTGCTGCCTCGGGGACTGCTCTCGCAGGCGTTTTTCACCACGTTGATGACCACCTGCTCCATCAGCGTGGTGTCCATCATTGCCTCCACGGGAATGGGACACAGGTCTAGTTCCAACCTTATCCCGAACCCCGAGCACATCGTCTCCAGGAAACGTTGCAGCGAGAGCACGAAGTCCTGTACCGTCACCTGTTGCCGTGTCGGTTCGGGCACCCTCACCACATCGGCCATGCGGGTGACGAAGCGGCTCATCTGCCTGTAGCGGCTGCTGCATGTTTCCAGCATGTCCCTATCTTCATCGTCGGAGGCCGTCTGGCTCAGCAGGTCCAGAATGCTTACCGTGCCTGCCAGCGTGTTGTTCACCTCGTGGCTGATCATGCGTATGGCGCGTCCGTAGGCCTCGCGCTCTGCCTTGCGTACTTCGTCGGACAGGCTCTCTATCAGGAGGAATGGATGGTGGAACCCGCGGTCCATGAAGGTGAGATGGCTCACCCGCAGTATGCAACGCCCGTTTTGCTGTATGACCTGCGTCTGTCCCCGTGGTACGCTCATGATGCGGTCATGCAGCCACGGGTCGGCCAGGAATGTGTCCGCCGCAGGGTTGGTGGACGTGGGCCTACCGTCCAAGTCCATGAGCACCACGCCCATGGGCGATGCCTTTACCAGCAGGTCCAGGAAATGGTTCTGTTCCCTCAGCCTCAGACGCTCGGTACGCAGTTGTTCCATCATGCGGTTGAACAGGTCCACGATGCGTCCCGCCCACGGATTGGCCGGCACGGGCGACAGGCGGCTGGCAAAATCTTGTTCGCGCAGCAGTTCCACGCCACGGGCAATGGTGCGCATGGGTCTGATGGCATACCACCAAAGGAAGAGTAGCAGCACCACTACGGTTGCCAGCAGTATCAGGAAGGCCTGGGTCATGAGGGTAGGGGTATTTGGTATTTCTCCATGCGGCGGTAGAGCGATTGGCGCGAGATGCCCAATGCAAGGGCTGTTTGCGACATGTTGTTGCCGTAACGTGTCAGGGCGCGCACGATGGCCTGACGCTCCAGTTCGTCCAGCTGCATGGTGTCGGTGTAGGCTGTGGCCGCTGGTGCGGCCTGCGGCGTGTAGTGGCGTTGGAAGTGGGTGGCTTCCAGCTTTTTCTCGCCTTCGGAAAGCAGCAGGGTGCGCTCCACCAGGTTCTTCAGCTCGCGTATGTTGCCGGGGTAGGGCAGCGAGGCCAGCCAGTCCATGGCGCCGGGCGTGATGTCCGTGTGCCCGAAGCCCAGCTTGTCGGCAAAGTGGCGCACCAGCAGGGGCACGTCCTCTCGCCTCTCGCGCAGTGGCGGCAGGTGTACCTGTATGAGGTTGATGCGGTAGAGCAGGTCTTCGCGGAAAGTATGGTCGCGCACCATCAGGGGCAGGTTGGCGTTAGTGGCGCACACCACCCTCACGTCCACCCTGTGCGGGCGGCTGTCGCCCAGCGGTTCGAAGGTCTGTTCCTGCAGCACGCGCAGGAGTTTCACCTGCTGCGCCAAGGGCACCTCGCCTATCTCGTCCAGGAAGATGGTGCCCCGGTTGGCTGCATCGAAGCGTCCCTGCCTGTCGGTGTCGGCACCAGTGAAGGCTCCCTTGCGGTAGCCGAACATCTCGCTTTCGAACAGCGAGGCCGACATGCCGCCCAGGTTCACCTTCACGAAAGGTTTCCCCTGCCTGCGGCTCAGCCGGTGCAGGGCTTCGGCCACCAGCTCCTTGCCTGTGCCGCTCTCGCCGGTGATGAGCACCGAGGCCTGTGTGGGTGCCACCCTCCGCACGGTATCCAGCACCTCTTGCAGTGCCTGGCTCCGGCCTATGATGCGCTGTGTCATATCCTCCCGGTCTGTGGCCTCCGCCGTGCCATGTCCCTTGCCTCCTGCCAGTTCCAGGGCCATGCCTATGCGCTGTACCAGCGTGAGGTTGTCCCAAGGCTTGGTGATGAAGTCGAAGGCTCCGGCGTGCATGCCCCTTACGGCCAGCTCTATGCTGCCCCATGCCGTCATAAGTATCACGGGTACGCGCGGCCGCATTCTTTTGGAACGTTCCAAAAGGCGCAGGCCCTCCTCGCCCGATGTGGCCAGCGAGAAGTTCATGTCCATCAGCATCAGGTCGGGTTCCCGTTCGCGCAGTACGGCCACGGTCTCCTCGGCCGAAGCCACGGCCATGGCCTCGTAGCCTGCCTTGCCCAGCAGGTAGAGCAGCGACTTGCGGATGGCGCTGTCATCATCTATAATGAGAATCATTGTGTGAATGTTGGTGTGTATGTATGTCTTCCCGTGTGCAAATGTACAACTAACCGTCCGAACAGCCAAACGTTTCGCCTGCCAATAAGGCTCAATGCGCCGGGGGGTGGCTGATATGGACGCTATGCTACTTGCACAGCAGGTCGAAGTCGGCCTCCAGCGGTTCGTTACGCTCCCAGTCCCACAGCGTGATGCTGCGCAACTGGTAGTAGTAGTGCCACAGGCGGTAGAGCTCGGATATGCGCGACTGCCGGGCCGCGTCCTTGCTCTGTCGTGCGTCGTTGAGGTCCAGCATGGATATGCGTCCTATCATGAACGTCTGCACGCTCGAGTTGTAGCGGTGCATGGCCAGCGTGTCCGAGGCCATGGCTATGGCCAGTTGCTCGCGCTGGTTGTTGCATTGCTCCACCAGTACGAACAGGTCTTGCCTGAACTGCTGCTCCTCCCGTCTGAGCTGGCTTTTCGTCACTTCGCGGTCGCTCTGCGCCACACGCAGGTTGCCCTTGCGCTTGCCCCAGTCCAGCAGCGGTATGGTCAGCCCCACCTCCACCTGCTGGTTGCTGGCCAGATGGCCGTAGGCATTGCCCAGGTACTGGTCGGTGCCCGTGTAGCCTATCTGTGCGTAGAGGTTGATTTTGCGCATGTTACCACGTGCTTGGGCCACGGAGTAGTCGGCCTGCAACTGCCTGCGCCTTATGTTCAGGGCGTGCGAGTGGTTGGCCATGGCCTTGTCCAGCACGCTTCCGTAGTCCATCTGCATGCTGTTCAGCATGTCCAGCTCCACGGGTTCCAGGTCCACGTCTTCCTCTATGGCCAGATGTGTGCGCAGGGCGTACATACTGCTGCGCCGGCTGCTTTCGTAGGAGGTGAGCGTGCTGCGCGCCTTCAGTCGCTCCAGTTCCAGCTGCATCAGTTCGTTCTCGCTTATCTGCCCCATCTTGCGCTTCACCTTGCCGGCCTCCAGGAGTGTCTCCGTGCTCTCGAAGTTCTGGCGTGCCGTCAGCACGTTCTCCTGCGCCAGCAGCAGGCCGAAGTAGAGTCGGATGGTCTCCATGGTCACTTGCTCGGTGGCCGTCAGGAAGTTGGCCTTGGCCTCGGAATAGCGTAGCGGCTCAATGCGCCGCCGCCATTTCATGTTGTTCACGCCCAGGATGGGCTGATTCAGCCTGATGGCCACGGGCAGTGTCATGAACCGCTGCTGCCTGTCGCCCGAGAGCTGCTTCAGGTACTCCAGCGACGATGTGAGCGTGAGCGTGCCGCCCGTGAACCACAGGTTCTGGCTTATGTTTATGTTGGCCCCCGATTTCACGTAGTCGTTCTTCACATAGGTGTAGGCACCCGTGCTCTCCTGGTATGTGGAGTAGCTGCGGCTGTAGGAGGGCATGGTGGCCGAGAGCGACACCTCGGGCAGCAGGTCGGCGCGGTAGGAACGGTAGCTCCAGTAGCTGCTGCGCAGTTGGGCCAGTGCCTGTTGGGCTTCAACACTGCTCGTGCGCGCCAGAGCCACGGCCTCTTGCAGGGTGAGGCGCATCGGCTGCTGGGCGTGCACGTTTTGCAGTTCAACAAACAACATTATTGCGTATAGGGTGTAAATCCATTTCATATACATCTTGTATAATAATGTATGGCGGCAGTCGGCAATGGCCTCGCCGGCACCTCCTGCCGTCAATTCTGTGCGAAGCCTTGCTTATTCGTCGCGCAGCGCATCGCCTGGCAGGATGCGTATGGCCCGGTGTACAGGAATCCATGTGGCTATCAGGGTGATGAACAGCATCAGCGCATAGGTAATTAGTGTGACGGAAAGTACGTGCGGCACGGGACGGTTGAACCAATAAGACATGTCGGGTCCATTCCAATTGACAGCCTGCTCGGACAGTCCGGCATTATAGCCATATTTGTGTACATACCAGGCCACGAACAGCATGGCCGCCAGGAAGGCCAGCGAGAGCAGGATGACGCCCTCCGCCAGCATCTGACGGTTGACCATCCGGCGCGTGGCACCTAATGAGCGCATCACGCCTATGTCCTGCCTGCGCTCGCCGCAACGTACCCAGAACAGGCCGGACACACCCAGGAATACGCATAGCAAGCCGAAGAAACCCAATGCCCCTTGCAGGCGCACCACATTGTTGGCACCCGCCTTTTCGGCAGCCTGGTCCATCTGACGTGCCAGCCAGACTACCTCGAAGCGTGCTATGTTGTCTGCGCTGCAATGCTTGAGCACATCGTGCTGCACATTCTCCATGAACACCTCTCCGTCGGTGCCTTCCTTTAGACGTACAAGGGCGCCATAGGAGTATATCGGAGTGTTGTCGCATCTGTTCACCTCGAACAGGTTGGGATAGGGCGTTTCGAAGTCACGTCCCTTTACATTGGCGAAAACCGCATCTATCTTGCGTAGGCGGCCATGCTCCACCTCCGGCGTGCCCAGCGAAGGGTCTTCCGTGTTGTTGTTGAATACGGTGCTGTCCTTCACGTTTGGGGTGCCATAGAGCCTGTTCGCCATTCCGGCCGATATGTAGGTGAGCCTTTGCATCAGCGCATCGGGGCGCACATGGACGTATTCCCCGCTGAAGGCATCGCGCAGGCCCAGGGTATATGTCACGTCAATCCACTTTTCCAGTCCTGTGATGTGTGGTATTATGAACCATTGTGCGTGGGTGTAGTGGTCCTGCTCCTCCCACGGTTTGCCCAAGTCCTTCTTGGCCTCGGCAAGGTTGGGATAATATATGCTACCGTTCCAGGTGAGGCCGCCCGGTATCAGGCGGGTGCTTCCGAGGCACACGGCCTCCACCATGGGATGGGCCTCCAGCATGGTGAGCATGTTGTCCATGCGTGGTGCAAAGGTGGGGTCGGTGCTTACGTTCTGATAGGCCTTTCCAAAGTCATCATATACGGGTCTTATCAGGTAGATGCGGTCGCGGTCAAATCCGCATGGGGTCTGCTTGAGACATAGCATGGTGAAGAGCGGGTCAATGACTATCCATAGGAATGCACTCAGGACGGCCAGCTCCAGCCATATCCACAGGTTCTGGCGGCGCTGGTTCCATATTTGGTTAAATATAATTCGTATCATCGTTGGAAGTTTTGTGTTATCCCAAATCGGTCATCGGACCGACAGTAGGGCTTTATTGTCAGATATAGAATTGCCTGTTCACATGTCCGGGGCTTCTGTTTGCCGTCTTGCTTTCCGTATCGTCTCTACATAGCCCGCTATGCCTTCGCCGATGCGGAAAGCAATACAACAAATATAATTTCCAAAACATTCGTGAACTCTAATGGTCGGTTTGGGATTATCGTTTGTGATTTATAGCCTCTGTCACGCTTCTATGCAGAATCCATGCCGTAGGCACAAGGGCCGACACCAGGTTGAGTACTATGGATACGGCCAGTACGGTCAACAGGATCCGGCCGGAGAACAGCATGTCGGCATGGATACGTATGGGTTCGGACATGTCGGATGCGTCGATGGCTCCCGGATTGAATATGAACGGCAGCCAATCGGCCCCCAGGGTCATGATGAGCCAGCTCAGTGCCAATCCCGCTAGGCTGCCTATGAGGGTCAGCAGGAAGTTCTCCTGCAGCACCTGCCACAGCAGTGTCGTGCGTTTTGCTCCGTAGGCGCGGCGTATGCCCATCTCGCTTACGCGGGCATTGATGCGGCTGGCCACCATGCTGCTCATGTTCATGGCCGGGATGAGCAGGAATGCCAGCAGCAGGCCCAGCATCTTGCGCATGAACGGTTGCCAGTCATCTGTACCTCCTGAGATGATGCTGTTTTGCCAGTGTGGATAGGGCTGGCCTTCCAGACGCAGACGATAGTCGGACTGGTTGCTCTCCCTTTCCTGGTTGACGCGTTCAACCATACTGTCCACGCTTTTTTGCAATTGCTCCACGGTGTTGCCATCACGCACCAGCATCACAAGTTCGTACTGGCCCTGGTACTTCCATTCCGGGTCATGGTATGAGTATGCTTCGGTTGGCACCCACATCTGTGCATAGGTTTGAGGTGTGACCGCGCTCGCATCCTTCACAATGCCCACCACGCGTATCAGCTTGTCACCGTTGTTACGGACAAAGAGGTCGCTGTCATCCCCTTTCCGTACGCGCTGCATCAGGTCGGTATGCCCGAACAGTCTGCGGGCCATTCCTTCGCTGATGACACATACTTCGCTATTGGCTTCCCCCTCTGTCCGGGTGAAGGGACGGCCGCAGATGAAACGGAAGCTGAACACACGCCAGTAGTCAGCATCCACCAACTGTGTTACACAGGGAACACGCTCTCCGTCCGGCCCTTTCACAGCCGATCCGTCAAGGGCATTGATGGCAGTAAGGCATTCCACCTCCGGCATGTTTCGCAGCGAGTCGGCCAGTTCCATGCTGGCTCCGCTTCTCCGATATCCACCGTATTTCTGTTCCGCATAGCATACACTGCTCAGCACCGCCATGCGGCTGCGTTCCTGCTCGGGATAGATGGGTCCCATCATGATGTATAGCACCAGGAAGAGCGTCATGGTCAAGGCCGTGCTCAGTGTTGTGCTGGTGATGTAGATGCCACTGAAGAGGCGTTGCTGCCTCAGCAGGTTGAAGAATTGTTTTATGTTCATGTCGATGTCCTCTGTCCGTTGTTATTCCACCTGTCGTCCGTCGAAGAAGCGTA
>DBLZ01000042.1:0-637 GCA_002297545.1 Prevotellaceae bacterium UBA711
GTATGGCCCGCAGACAGGCGCGACATACTACATAGCCGCGATTGCCGACTCTCTCCACAATGAGAACCGGACATGGGCACAAAAGAAAGCCGGGAACGCAAAGCCCTTGGCTCCACATTCCCGGCACAGATATCTATGCTATAATGATTACAACTCCCAGCCGAGAGCACTGGCACCCAGCACGGCTGCACTGGCACCGTCCAGCTCACTCAGGAGGATCTTGGCCTTGCCCTTGTAGACGAAAAGCACATTATCGTCGTATGCCTTACGCACGTGAGCCATCAGCAACTCGCCGGCCTTGGTGGGACCGCCGAAGAAGATAAATGCCTCTGGGCTGGAGAAGGCGGCAAAGTTGGCACAAGCCTCGCCCAAGCGACGACCGGTGTCGGCCAGGATCTCCAGGGCCAGTTCATCACCGCTGGCAGCAGCCACGGAGACGTCCTTGGCCTCCAGCTTGGAACTGAGTATATTCCTCAGTGCGGAGGGACGACGAGAAATAGCCAGCTTCTCTATGGCGCTGCGCACAATGCCCGTGCCGGAGCAGTAGCACTCCAGGCAGCCACGACGTCCGCATCCGCACTCGCGACCGTTCTTCTCCACGATTATGTGTCCCAGCTCTCCGGCAAAACCGTCGTGG
>DBLZ01000042.1:950-69624 GCA_002297545.1 Prevotellaceae bacterium UBA711
CTCTCCGGCAAAACCGTCGTGGCCGTAAACCAGCTGACCGTTGACCACCACGCCACTGCCCACACCGGTTCCAAGGGTAATCTCTATGAAGTTCCTCATGCCACGGGCCGCGCCGTAGGTCATCTCGCCCAGAGCGGCGGCATTGGCATCGTTGGTCATCACCACGGGAATGCCCAGCGCCTCGCTGAACATCTTGGCCAAGGGAATGGTGCCGCGCCACTCCAGATTGGGTGCATCCTCGATACAGCCTGAGTAATAGTTGCCGTTGGGGGCGCCTATGCCCATAGCCTTGATCTTATCTATACCACCCACCTCCTTTATCAAAGGCAGAAGTGCCTGCACACATGCCGTGACGTATTTCTCCACTGTGCCGTGACCTGTGGTAGGAATAGACACAGACTTGACAATCTTGGCATCCTTGTCTACGATGCCGAACACGGAATTGGTACCTCCCAGGTCCAAGCCGATTACATAAGGGGTCTTGCTCATTTGCAGTTATGGTTTTTAGGTATTAAGATAATGTTCCACAGGCAAAGATAATGTTTATTCCCCAATCCATGGCTTTTTTGTCCACAAAATGCGGCCTATATGAAAAAAAAGTCCGTAATTTGCAGACACTATATGTGGATACAACCTGTCGATACGTTGGAATTGGTCATCAAGGGGCTGATTGTTGGCATCCTTGCCAGTGCTCCTATGGGACCCGTCGGAGTGCTGACCATTCAGCGTACACTGAACAAGGGCAGATGGTACGGCATGGTCACCGGAGTGGGCGCCGCCGTGTCCGACATCATATATGCAGCCATCTCGTTGCTGGGAATGAACTTCGTGATGGAGTTCATAGAGGATCCGCGCAACATGTTTTGGTTCAAGGTCTTCGGCAGCATCCTGCTGATGATATTCGGCATATACACCTACTTGAGCAACCCCACCGAGAACCTCCGTCCCGCCAGCCAGACACGCGGTTCGCTGATGCACAACGGGCTGACGGGCTTCCTGGTGACATTCTCCAACCCCCTGATCATACTGCTCTTCATCGCACTGATGGCACGATTTGAATTCGTCGTGCCCGAGCACTATTGGGAACAGGGCTTGGGCTACATGGCCATCTTCGGAGGTGCCATACTGTGGTGGTTCTGCCTTACTTATATAATAGACAAGGTCAGAAACCAGTTTCAGGACAAGACCATTTGCCTGCTGAACCGCAGCATAGGTGCCATAGTCACCGTGGCAGCCATGATAGGCATACTGTGGACGCTATCGCCTCGGCTGGGTCTGAGCATCTAACGACATCACAACGCAAACACCATGTTAATAGCCAAGAAACTAAGGAAACAGAACCTCGTGGCTTATGTCCTCTACATGTATCAGGTGGAGGACATCGTTCGTTCTTACGATTGCGACATACAGCGTATTGCCGAGGAGTACCTGCCTCGCTTCGACTATGACGACGAGGAACTGGAACAGGCCGTGCAATGGTACGACGGTCTGGCACGCATGATCAACGAGGAAGGATGCCGCCAGGCGGGCCACGTGCAGGTTATCCGCAACACCATATTCCTGCTGACCGACCGCCATCGCGAACTACTGGCCGACCCTCAGGAGGCTATCTACAATGCCGCCTACTACAAGGCGCTGCCCTTCATCGTGGAGCTTCGCAGCAAGGGAAACGGAAAAATGAGGCCCGAACTGGAAACCGCCCTGGACGCCATGTACGGAGTGACGCTGTTGCGCATGCAGGGCAAACCGGTCAGCGCCGAAACATCGGCAGCCATATCGGCCATAAGCCACTTCCTGAACATGCTGGCAGAGAAATACACGCCGGAGCATCCCTGAGACGACAGACACCGGCACATCGCAGACACAACGAACATACCGTATAACGAAACACTATTATAGAGAGTACGTAGCATATTGCATAAGACATGACAGAGGAAATACTACGCAGACGCACATTCGCCATCATCGCACACCCCGACGCGGGTAAGACCACACTGACCGAGAAGTTTCTGCTCTTCGGCGGACAGATACAGGTGGCCGGAGCTGTAAAGAGCAACAAAATAAAGAAGACCGCCACGTCCGACTGGATGGAGATAGAGAAGCAGCGCGGTATCTCGGTGACCACCTCGGTGATGGAGTTCGAGTATGCCCCCGAGGGCACACCGGCCGCCAAGCCCTATAAGATAAACATCCTGGACACACCCGGTCACCAGGACTTTGCCGAAGACACGTTCCGCACGCTCACTGCCGTGGACAGCGCCATCATCGTGGTGGATGGTGCCAAGGGTGTGGAGGCACAGACACGCAAGTTGATGGAAGTCTGCCGCATGCGCAAGACACCCGTCATCATCTTCATCAACAAGATGGACCGCGAGGGTCGCGACCCGTTCGACCTGCTCGACGAGTTGGAGAATGAGTTGAAAATAGCGGTGCGCCCCCTCTCCTGGCCTATCAATCAGGGGCAACGCTTCAAGGGCGTCTATAACATATACGAGCAGAGGCTGAATCTCTTTCAGGCCAACAAGCAGAAAGTGACCGAGAAGGTGGAAGTGGACATCGTTGGCGAAGAGCTGGACCAATGGGTAGGCCAAGCGGATGCCGCCAAGTTGCGCGAGGACCTGGAGATGATAGAGGGTGTGTATCCTGCCTTTGACGAAGCGGAATACAAGGAGGCACACCTGGCACCCGTGTTCTTCGGCTCTGCACTGACCAACTTTGGCGTGCAGGAACTGCTGGACTGCTTCTGCAAGATAGCACCCGCACCACGCCCGGTGATGGCCGAGGAGCGAGAAGTCGACCCGGACGAGAAGAAGTTCACGGGCTTCATCTTCAAGATAACGGCCAACATCGACCCCAACCACCGCTCCTGCATAGCCTTTTGCAAGGTGTGCTCGGGCCGCTTCGTCCGCAACGCACCCTACCTGCACGTCCGCAACGGCAAGACGGTGCGTTTCTCCAGCCCCACACAGTTCATGGCCCAGCGCAAGGAGACCATCGACGAGGCCTGGGCCGGCGACATCGTAGGCCTGCCGGACAACGGCATCTTCAAGATAGGCGACACGCTCACGGAAGGTGAGCAACTGCACTTCCGCGGCCTGCCTTCATTCTCGCCCAAAATGTTCAAGTACATAGAGAACGCCGACCCGATGAAGACCAAGCAACTGGAAAAGGGCATCAACCAACTGATGGACGAGGGCGTGGCACAGTTGTTCGTCAACCAGTTCAACGGGCGCAAGATCATAGGCACCGTGGGACAGTTGCAGTTCGAAGTGATCCAGTACCGTCTGGAAAACGAGTACGGAGCCAAATGCCGCTGGGAACCCATCCATCTGCACAAGGCATGCTGGATATCATGCGAGCCTGGCTACGAGGCCGAGATGGAGAACTTCAAGAAACGCAAGTACCAGTACATGGCCAAAGACCGCGATGGGCGCGACGTCTTCCTGGCCGACAGCGGCTATGTCCTGAGCATGGCACAGCAGGACTTCGAGCATCTGTTGTTCCACTTTTCGAGCGAGTTTTAAGGCCACACACACGAAACACACCGGCATCGGTCATACCTTATATTATAATACGCGCGCACGAACAGGACAAACCTGCAGACGCGCATCACAATCAAGCACATGAACTGCGAAATAGACATCAAGCAAGCCGTGGACTGCCTCCGCAAGGGGGGCGTCATCCTATACCCCACCGACACGGTATGGGGGCTGGGATGCGATGCCACCAACGAGGCGGCCGTGAGACGTATCTATGAAATCAAGCAGCGCCAGGACGCCAAGGCCATGCTGTGCCTTGTGGACAAGCCCGACCGCATACAGCGCTACTTCCGCACCATCCCCGACGTGGCATGGGACATCTTCGACTCAGCCAACTCGCCTGTGAGCGTAATACTGGACGGTGCCGAGGGCGTGGCTCCCAGCCTGGTGGCTGAGGACGGATCGTTGGGAATAAGGGTGACGCGAGAGCAATTCTCGCATGACATCTGCTACCGCCTGCAACGCCCCCTCGTGAGCACCAGTGCCAACATCAGCGGAGAACCCACGGCACGCACCTTCCGCGAAATAAGTGAGGAGATCAAGTCACAGGTGGACTACATCTGCTCCTTCCGCCGCGGCGACAACATTCCCGGCGCGCCAAGCCGCATAATCAAGCTGGGGCTGGACAGTAGCGTGAAGATCATCCGATAAAGGGTTGTGAGGCTATCGCCTCCACGCAAGCCTTTCCTCCCCCCTCACCACCCCTGCCACAAATAGCACACCACATGAATACACGCAATACTGCCGCAGCCATGCTACGCTGGCGCAGACGCCACTTAGACAAGATAAGCGATGAACGCCTGGTGCTGTTCATCAGTTTCCTGGTGGGCATATTCACAGCCCTGGCGGGATGGTTGCTGAAGTGGATCATCCACAACATAGAGCACGTACTGACATACAGTTACTCCAGCACCGGAGCCAACTGGCTCAACCTGATATTCCCTGTGGTGGGCATAGGCATCACCATGCTCTTCATACGCTATGTCGTGCGCGACGACATCAGCCATGGCGTTACCAAAATACTGTTTGCCCTGGCACGCAACAAAAGTAAGATAAAACTCCACAACACCTACACCTCGCTACTTGCCTCGGCCATCACCATCGGCTTTGGCGGCAGCGTGGGTGCCGAGGCTCCCATCGTGCTCACCGGCAGTGCCATAGGCAGCAACCTGGGGCGTCTGTTCCATTTGTCGGGCAGGCACATGATGCTACTGGTGGGATGCGGTGCGGCAGGTGCTGTGGCAGGTATATTCAAGGCTCCTATAGCCGGTCTGGTATTCGTATTGGAAGTACTGATGATAGACCTGACCATGGGGTCCCTGCTGCCCTTGCTGGTCAGCTGCGTAACAGCGGCCGCCGTTACCTTCAGCCTCTCCGGAATGGGGGCGGTGTTCGAGTTCCACCTGATAGACCCCTTCGTCGTAAAACGCATACCGGCCTATCTGTCACTGGGAATATGCTGTGGTTTGGTGGCCCTGTACTTCACGCGTACCATGAACTGGCTGGAAGGTATCTTCCGCGACTTGCAACTACCCTACAAGAAGTTCCTCTTGGGCGGTGCCATGCTGAGCATACTCATATTCCTCTTCCCGTCGCTCTACGGTGAAGGCTACACTCTGATAGAACTGCTGCTCAACGGCAAGAGCATGGAGGACTGGCAACAGGCCATGGACGGATCCTTCTTCGCAGGCCACACCAAAATGCTCATTCCATACCTGGTGTTGGTCATACTGATGAAAGTGTTTGCCTCCACGGCCACCAATGGCGGAGGCGGTTGCGGCGGCATATTTGCCCCCTCCCTCTTCCTGGGATGCGTGGCCGGCTTCGTGTTCTCACGCCTATGGAACTACTACACGCCACTCGGTATAGAAGTATCAGAATGTAACTTCGCCATGATGGGCATGTGCGGACTTATGAGCGGCGTGATGCACGCCCCACTGACAGGCATTTTCCTGATTGCCGAGCTGACAGGCGGCTACGGCATGTTCGTCCCACTGATGATGGTGGCCGTGATGGCATACCTCACCATAAAGGCGTTCGAACCTCACAGCATCTATGCCATGCGCCTGGCCAGACGTGGCGAACTGCTCACCCACCACACCGACCGCTCCGTGCTGACGCTCATGAGCATGGACTCTGTGATTGAGAAAAGCGACAAGGTGCTGTATCCCGACCAAACCCTCGGCGACGTGGCAAACCTGGTGGCAAACAGCAAGGGCTACATCTTCCCTGTTGTCAACCGGCAGATGCAACTGGTAGGTATCATGCGCCTGGACGACATACGCCACCTGGTCTTCCGCCCGGAGTTGTTCCAGCGCTTCCGCGTGTCCCAACTGATGATACAGCCCCCGGCCATTCTTGGCATGGACAGCAATATGGATGCCGTGATACGCACCTTCGACAACACTCACTCATGGAATCTGCCCGTAGCGGACAAAGACGGCATCTTCGTGGGATTCATACGCAAGAGCACCATATTGTCGGTGTACAGACGCATATTGTCCGACTACTCCAACGACTGACGATATTCTCTGTCCGTGCCCCTGTGCATAGACAAAGGCCCTGACATTTATCCCACCGGGCGTTCATCAGGGTCTCCATCCAAGACAACCTCCGAAGTCCCTGTTTTGCCCTTACAGACTTACATTCAAACACCTATATATATGACAAGAACAGCAATACAACTGCCTCCAATAGACATTATTTATTCCCAAACATACCGACACTCCAGATGGCTGTGGACAACAGTATGAGGACTTACGTGAGTTCGGGATAAGAAACATGTTATAAAAGTTGGTAATATCTTGTCCCGAACTCACGTAAGATATAACCGTACAAGGACTGGGCACAACCACATTATTCTCCACTGTAGACTCTCCACTATGCGGCATGGATCCTAATAATTCTGATTATAGACGTGGATATAGTAGCTCAACGCCAGATGCCAATGGAGGAATCAGATTAGCCACAAAATGCATTCATATCATTTCCAACCTGTCTGGCAGATCCTATAATATGTGGTATCCTTGTAAACCAGAAGAAGTACAATGGAAATATAATTTGATAAACATGTAATAATATGTTTAGAATCAAGAGTAATATCATATTGTCTCTATTCTTTATTTTTGCATCTGCATCATGCAACAACACCGAAGTACCTACTACTAATGCCATACACATAGGACACACATTTGAACCAATCGTAACCTCCATGGTGCCTACTTCAATTATATCCCTACCTAATGGTGTATCATTTGAGGGTATCATAATAAATTCCGCATCAGAGCTCATTAACAAAGTGCATCCAGATATAATCAACACAGACCATCAATATGAAACAATGAATTACTCGGATAGTAGTCTCATCTCTTTGAGATTTAGGTTATTCTACTCTCCTATTGATAGTAAGCATAACATATTACAGGATGCGAATGGTGACATAATCGTGCAGCAATTGCTATCTGTTAATGAAACCATGAATAAGGACGGTTACTTCATCATGATTAATATGTCAACAAGCAAACTTCCATCCAATGCCAATGTCCGCATAGAGCAGTCGCTTACATTTATTCCATAACCTGTCGATAATAATATGACGGCAAATGGCTTCCGACACAATAATCGGAAGCCATTTGCCGTTATATCAATAGAGTAGCAAAAACGCCTGCACATGATGGGACGCTACATGACACAGACCGGACCAAGTCACCACACAAAACACTACACGCCTATGCCACAATCTCTACCCCAACCCATCCTTTTACCTAAACAAGAAGTACTGGACGCGCTGCGGCGCTTTGCACGCGAATACCGCCCGGCATAGTCGGGAGCACCAAGTCCTACACGGCCAAGTCGAGGCTGTTCTCCATAATCATCTTGCGCAGATTGAGCGTGGCATAACGCATGCGCCCCAAGGCCGTATTGATGCTCACGTTGGTAATGCGCGCAATCTCCTTGAAGGACAACTCCTCGTAGAAGCGCAGGTGTACTATTTCCTGCTGCACCATGGGCAAGCGTGAGATCATATTGCCCAAGGTCTGCACGTCAGCCATACGCAACATTTCCTCCTCGTGGCATTCCTGTGCAAACCCGGAATTGTTGTATATCACATCCATCTGCCCGTCAGTGTCCAGCCTGAATGTGCTTTTATTGCTTCTCGTGGCATCAACCACCAGGTTATGGGCAATGCGCATGAGCCAAGCCGAGAACTTACCCGTGGTGCGATACTGATGCCCACGGATACACATTATGGCCTTCATGAAAGTCTCCTGAAACACGTCATTGGCCCTGTCCACGTCCTGAGTCAGGCGCACAATGTATGCAAAAACACGTTCCTGATTACGTGACAACAATACATCGAAAGCCTCGTCTACACCTTGCTCATACAATCCCACCAGATCATGGTCGGTCATTGCAGCGTACTTGCTCATTCTTCTATGCTATTTCAATTAAGGAGTAGACATTTCTCTATAGGCTTCTGCTTGTGTTTGGTTGTACGTTACGGTTGTCTCCATGCCTGTTTTCACAGACACCGGCAGCAAAGTACGCCTTTTTTCATGAAACCAGCAAGCATTTGCCACTAAAAGTTGCGCTTTTCCCCACTCCAAGGAAACATTTCTGCCATACGTACGCCCAATTGCATCATTCTATGCCCACTCTGTGCAATATATAGCGTGGAAATACCGTTCGCACGTTTTTACATCGCTCATTCAACTTTCCCCTTGCCCCATGGCCATATTACGGACAAAAATACATAACTTTGTCTCAGCTAACAAACAACCGGGACATTTCATCCGTAAAACATCTATAGATATGAGCAGACACACACACCTTGCAACAGCCCTGCTATGCATAGGGCTGATGGCTATGAGCACAGCATGCGGCACAGGCAGACATAGCACCGGCACCCCCGACAACTGGGTAACAATCACCAACGGCCAACTGTGGCTCACCCCCGAGGGCGACACCGTGCAGGCCCACGCTCCCGGCTTCCTGCGCCAGGGCAACACGTGGTACATGGTGGGAGAAGATCGGGGAAAGGAATATAATCCAGACGTGAATCTATATAGCAGCACCGACCTGCAAACGTGGCACTTCGTCAAGAAGATTATCCGGAACGGCGTCACAAGCCCCGACCTTGGCACAAAGCGCATGATAGAGCGGGCCAAAATCCTCTACAATGCCAAGACCAAGCGCTACGTGGTGTGGTGCCATTGGGAGGCGAGCAACTACGGTGCCTCTGAGGCGGCATGCTTCTCCAGCGACCGCATCGATGGCGACTACCGTTTGGAATGGAGCGGTCGCCCCATGGGCATCAAGAGCCGCGACTGCAACGTATTCGTGGACAACGACGGTACGGCATACTTCATCGCCACCACAGAGGAAAACCAGCACCTCGGCCTTTTCCGTCTCTCCGACAACTATCTATCCGCTGCCGCCCACACGCAGCTCTTCCCCGGGCAACAGCGCGAGGCACCGGCCATCGTACGCCTGGGCAACCGCTACTTCATGTTCTCTTCGGCCTGCACTGGCTGGGCGCCCAACCAATGCAAACTATCATGGACCGATGACCTACACCGTGGATGGAGCGATCTGGAGCCTATAGGAGACAGCAAGGCATTCCGCACCCAACCCGCCGCCATACTGGAGATACGCGGCACCCGCGCCACCACCTACCTCTACGTGGGCGACCGTTGGAAGGACCCCACCCTGGCCGAGACCAAGACCATCATGTTTCCCGTCACCTTCACCGACACGTCATGCGACTTCCAGTACCGCGACTCTTTCCAGATCAACTTCAAGACCGGAGAATGGCGCGAAAAGAGGTAACAAAACAGCCTTAGACTTCAAATCCGTATCTCAGACGAAACAAGACTCTGCCCACAGTCCCTTTTACAATTGTGCTGGATTATAAAACAACGCGGCCGATTTTACAAAATCGGCCGCGTTGTAAGTATAGACTAATAGTCCCCATTCATTCGGCTGTTACCACACTCTTTTCTTGGATGCCGTGATATACAAATGTCCCTTTGCCGGGTTGACAACGCGTCTTCCCATAAGGTCGTACACAGCCTCGCGCTGACATTTGTCCGATGTCACTCCATCTATGCCGGTTACAAGTTTGTCAAAATTTGCTTTGGAGAATATAAGTCTGTCGCCATCGTAGCACTCTGACAGGTATCTTACACTGCCATCTGTCACGATTGTTCCGCAGGTGATATAATCAAGGTTTGGAGAGCCTATTCCCTCTATCCAGTAGCCCTCTCCCGCATCGCTATAGTCACGATACTTTGTAATGAGAACACGCCGGTCTATACCCTCTATACAATATGTCCTTTCGTCTGCAATTATCATGGCAGGTATCTCAACATCATCGTTTGATTCATTGTCAAGGTATGGAACTACCGGATAAAAGACGTCACCTGAATGCAGGCTGAAATCCATCAATGGCCAGACTTTGCCATCTTCATCGAGACTATAGATTAGTCCATTATCTTCGTATTGAACGAACTTCCAAATATCATGGTCATCGTCCAAAGTTTCCCCGCAGAGAATTGTAGCATTGGCACCATTGATAACAGTGTCACCGACAACAGATATTTTCCAATAATAATCATTACATGGCATAAGCGTGTTTTTGTTATGATATATCCACGTTTTGCCCGGAGTATATAGCTTCTGCTGAGCTTGGATGCATAGACCGGCAGACAGAAGCATCATGACGATAATTGCAATTTGTTTCATAGTTGTTGATGTTAAGGTTAAACTTTGAGATTGCAACTGTGACTGCAAAAATACAAAAATATATCAAACAATTGTGTAAGTTATCTATTTTTCATAGAAATACTCTATATTTCTTATCATGAGGCTATTATTATAGGTAGCTCTAAGCCGTTAATCATAGTTTGCAAATAAAAACAAGAAGATACTCATTATCCTTCATAAGTTAGGTTTCCATTTCGTTCTTATAGTACCGTTTAGTAGAAAGTATTGCGAACTATGTCGAGACAAAACAGAAAGCAATACAGCATATATAAAGACTAAACGCTTGAAAAGGCAATTACAAAGCACTCCCCCCATTGTCGGTCTAATGAACAGTTTTCCTCTATAAACAGAACAGACCACCCAATCCATTCCGGTAACAAACGTTGATTTAGGGTTAAATAGAGAATGATTTTTACCGGACAGGCGTTATTATCAGGCCGAAAGGGGGCTTAGCCACTATCAAAATCAGCAAGAACAAGGCATTAAAGTCATTTACCGGACACCAATGATGGCGTGTAGCCGCTTCTTGTAGCAACGACGCAAAATAAACCGGTTTATTCCATCAAATGAACCGGTTTATTCTGCACAAAGAACCGGTTTATTCAATTGAACAAACCGGTTTTTGCATTCACTCGGCCATGGAATGTGCTTTCCATGGCCATGGGGCGTGCGCTCCACGACCACGGAGAATATGCCGAAACCACACGTCAACCACCTTGGAGCTCCAATATGGAATGGAGTCCAACGCTGCAACTTTGGGGCGAGTACAGGCAGACATGCCCCTTCGCAAATGGTCACCTTCCACCCTTTGCCTTGGGGGTGAACCTATACCTGAACGTCAACGTTGCATATTGATGTAGGAAGCGTTCGCCACCCTCGGTGTGGGTGGTGGCAGTGATGTCGGCATAGACATGCTTCTGGTTGTTGAGGAGGTCATGACCATAGAGTATCAGCTCAGCACGGTTCTGCATGAAGGAGAAGTCCACCTGTGCATTCAGCAACACCTGGCTACCGTTCAGGATGGCAGAGTCATACCCACGGTCGAGAATGTACCGGGGCGAGAGGGTAAACTTCCACTGTCCCAGCTTGTAGCGCAGTCGCAACTCCGTGGTATAGTTGAACAAGTTGCGCGTGGTCTGGGCCGGGTCGCTATAGGAATGACGGTTCCACCGAAAAGTATGGAACGAATAGGCCAGCCAGTCGCCGCCGGTGTACATGAGCGCAAGTTTGTCCTGCAGCAGCGACTGTCCATGACGGTTGTACGTCATGCCCGTGGCATCGTCCACTATGGTCATGATACCATAGCGCCCGTCATACGTTCCTGAGACGACATTGCTCAGCATCAGCTCCTTGGCCGGGTTGCACTCGTAGGAAAGGCGTGCACTCCACACGTCGCCACCGCGCACGTTGCGCTTCTGTTCGGTGTAGGCACCTACATGTGAATCGTAGTGCAGGACGGTGGCAATGGGGTCAATGCTCCGTTGATAATTGAACGAGAATGACAAGGCCTGACTGTGCTTTGCCCGCATCATGGAGAACTGCAGTCCTATGTCGATTGTATAGGACTTTTCCAGGTCGGGATTGCCCTTGCGTATGTACAGAGGATTAGTATTGTCGGTGTAGGCTATGCAGTCCATAATGTCGGCAGGTTTTATAATCCGCAAAACGAAATGTTCACGCGTTTTGAAACGAAACGTATATTTTATCAAAACGAAGTGTACCGCTGAGGGATATTCTGACTTTCAAAAATCGAACGACTTACGTCGGTATTTGTATTACATTTGAACGGCATCCGAACACAATTCGGGTGCCGTTCTTCTTTCTATTTGTCGCTTTGCTCCAGCTTTACGCTACTTCGACTATCGCCTTATACGCGACCACGCTTTCGGCCTTCACGATTTTGCCGCGGAAGGCGAGACGCGACCCCATATTCGTGTTAGCGAACGACGCATCATAACCCGCATTCACGCACAACACACCGCCACTCGGGTACGCGCTGGTGACGCTACGGTAAACCGCACGCGCTGAGGATAAGCCTATCAAGTACTTGTCTCCATAGTAGGTAGAGCTACTGCCGTTGACAGTACCTACAGGAACTACATCCATGTATTTGCCATGGTAGACTGCCGTTATCCACTGGTCATTGGCGGTCTTACCCTGGACCATACGTGTGGTGCCGTCGGGCATCCATATACGCCATTTGCCGACATTGCCACTGTCGTTGGGTAGGTCTACATTGTCCATCATGTCGCACTTGTGACCGTATATATCTTCGTAACCGAGACAGCTGATATTGTTGACCTGGGTCACTGTCGTCCTGCCGAAATCTTCCTTGATCAGATACCATGCGTATTGGTGGACTACACCATCTACCATGCTGTTGGTGATGCCGTGGTCTATGGCGTAGGCTTCATCAAAGCCAATGGTATCCTGCATGCCGTATTTGGCCGTGCCGCCGGTAATCCTGCTATTGGTATTAGAGCCTGCGCCGCACTGCTCCTGGCTATTTCTGCGGCCATACTTGGCATAGAACAGGTTGGCTATACGAGAATGCATCATGGCGTCTATTTGCTGCATGCCTCTGCTCACGCTGTAGTAGTGGAAGTCGGTCCATGTCATGCTGGCGGCTGTACTGCCGCCACTGATGACGGCACGGAGCGTGGTACCTACTAAGCTGGAGCCAACTATGGCACACATATGTTCGTCATAGGCTACCCAGTCGGGTTCCATATCCTCTATCCTGTCGCTGTTGCTCAGTACTACTTTGTCAAACTCTGCCGTGTTCAGAATGGAAAAATGGAGCAGTACGGAATTCTTTGGCACATCTGATATGATGTACATACCAGGTTCAAATTTGCAACCCAATATGGGCACAATGACCGTATCCACTACCCTACCCTCTGCATCGGTAAAGACACTGCCCACAAGGTTGGTACCGGGTACTGTCGGGAAACGTACCCTCTTATGTACTGAGACATCCACCTTGCAGACGGAATAGATGCTGTCTGTACTTATAGAGTCCATTATGGTAGCTTTACCGGCCATGACCTTCTTTCCAGGAATGTAGCCTCCACTCAACTTCTTAATGTCATCCAATGTCAATACCGTGGCTTCAGGAATCGCCGGCATCCTGTCTTTGGAATTGGCGCTGAAACAACTATAGTGCTTATTTCTAAGATAGTCATTGATACCCTTTCCCCAGTAGAACGGTTCGTACATCATAAAGTCGCCTTCACTGCCATCCAGCCTGGCCGGTGTGCCATCTGTATAGTAGTTAGAGTTGGTGTCATCCAACGGACTGTAGGTCATCTCGCCGTCCAAATTATTCATTATGGTATCCACGCCTACCATCTTCACGTTGCGTGTGGAGGCTTTCCTTGTAACCTTGGCCAGGACACGGTGGCGCTTCTTCAGTATGGCCGAGATGTGACCACTTGGCACGTACTCTGTGCCACTGTTGCTGCCAGTGCCGTTGTCAAGATTGGTGACATTAGCGTCATCGGTAATACTGTCGTCAAACTCTATCATAGTGTACTCGGGCAACACGATATTCAACTCGTCATAGTGAGCCGTCCATTTGGCAAGGTCTTCGTCTGAGGGATACCGATTAAGCCTGTATGTTCCTATTAGCTTGCATTCAGGCGTGAAGTTACTCTTTGCATCCACTCCTCCTGCGGTCATATACCTATTAAGCAGCGTGCCGTCTCCTTCCATATCCACACCGGTGATACGCATGTTCTTTATGTTGGCACACCTGCCCAGCAACGTCTGCCAGTCAAGATTTGGACATCCGGCGAAGATGAATGTACCGATATTGGCATAGCTCTCTATCAAAAGGCCATCTGGTTTCAGTTGGGCAAGATACTCCAGCCTCAACGCTGTAAGCGTGCGTGGCAAGTATGCAGTGGCCAACGGGGCGCCATGGGCGAAGTTCACACTCTCAACCTCAGTACCTCCTGCGTCAAGGAACTCCAGCTTATTTTGGTTACTCAAGTCAAGTTCTTTGGATGTGCTGCTGCCCGTCTTGGCATGCTTCTGGTTTCTGACATTGAGCCTGCGCAGAGACCTGCAGGAATCTATGACAAGCCACCAGCCTGTAGAACCGCCGGTCTTTGCTTCCAGGTTCAGTTCACGCAACACCTTGCATTTGCCAAGGTCCAAGCCGTTCTTGAGGTGTTCGGCTGCGTCTGTCATGTCAAGGACCTCCATGCGGCTTGCGCCATAGAGCCTGACGGGGTCGTTCACCGTAAGGTTACGTGTGATACTCAAGTCTGCGGTCTCGCCTTCCTGTACGATACCTGTGTTGGCTATGTTGGGCGAATTATTCGTTCCGTAGCCAAAGGCGTAAACCTCGTTGGCGGTGATACGTATCACATCAGCATCATCGGAGGCGGAACGGGACAAGTACATGTCCACGTTGTCGGAGGTAAAGGTGCTTGTGCCGTACTTTGCGTCCAACAAGGCAAAACGGTTACGGATGAAGAACTCCCGGTGTGCCCTGTTGGAACCTTGCAGAGCGTATATGAACGGCCATACCTTGCCGTACATCTCCTGAATGGCAGGACGGATGTACTTTATCTCGCCAGACTTGTTGAAGGCTCTATCCGACCAGTTGCCTGCCTGCTCGTTGTTGAACATGTCAAGCACGCGTTCATCTGTCATCACGCCACGGAGGTTGTTAGCCAGGCGTCTGAGGTCTTCCTGCAGGTTGGCCAGGACGAGGTTCCAAAGCCAGCTGTCCCTGCCCTCGAAGGCATACTTGGCGGCCTCGGCATCATAGGTGTCGCGGTCTGTGGTGTACTGATATACGAGGAAACAGTCATTACGCTTGCCCAACTGTGTGTCACCATCGTAATAGGTAATGTACCACTTCAATCCGTCCCAGGTACGGAGCATCATGTTCTTGGCACGCTGGTCCACAGAGAGGTAGTAGTCGGTCCATAGATAGTATGTCAGGATGAAGTCCTTGTCAAAGTACTGGTCTATCTCGTCCTTGAATTTCTGGCTGACGAAGGTGGACAGGTCATTGGAGTCGGCTCCAGCGGGCACACAATTCCTTATCCATCCGAACAAACGCCTTACAGCATTACGTTGAGCTTCGGTCAGGCCAGCCCATTTCACGTCGTCCGGGTAATTCGTTTCCAGCCCGGCATCGAAATTGGCCGCCACATCATCATCACTGTCGCTTTGGAACAAGCACAGTTTCTCACCGTTGTTCAACGTCTCAAAGGTCATGGGCATGGACGGATTGAAGCCGCTGACATTCGTCATGCCGAACAAATCCTCGCTCTTGGACTTTTCATTGTTAAAATTATACTGGCCGTAATACTCGCTTTCCCCATCCACGGTCTCGGCACAGAATACGTCTATGGGGAAACCATCTATGGCTGTCCTGACGTTAATGGCGGACAACTGATTGCCTCCGTTCTCATACTGGTGACGCTGCGGAGGGGTGAGCAGTCCAAGTTCCTTCATGGAATCATTGAATAGCTTGGCTCCACCGGTATTCATGGACATGGAACTGTCGGAATAGTCTGACTTCAACGTATACAGATTCATAGGGATTGCTCCGGGGCGCATGGGGTACCTGTTCTCCCCGTAAGGGTCCTTCACACCGTTTACGGTGAAGCTGAGGAGTTCACCGCCTTTGGCGTAGTAGATGCGGATGTTCTTGCTCGGGTACTTAGTAGACGATGTTCCCTGTATGCGGATGTAGCAGTCCCGCAGGACGAAATCATACTCTTTGCCAAACGGGGAGTAGAAATACACGTCGGCCTTGAAGTCGGTCTTCTTGTTGTTCTCAGCATACACGTCATCCAGCTTGTTTTTGCGAACAATGCGGAGGACGCCCTTGCCCTTGGCACGCAGTTTGTCGATATCCACACCACCCTTGTCTCCAAGGATGTCGTTATCATCAAAGAGCGTCATCATCTCATCAGAACTTTCGGCATCAACTATGCGGTTGTCAAGCTCCTCGTCATCAGATATGGCACGATTGTAGATGCGGATGCTGCGTATCTCCACATCTGCCTCCGAACTATCTATGACAATACTCTGCGGTACGTCTTGGGCGAAATTGAATGAGGTATCATACACGTCAGCACCTGTCCTGTTGCCGTCCACATAGATGTGCATGAGCCTGTTGTCGTCACGGGTACAGACAGTGAAGGCTACCTTCATCCAACGGTCGGAGACATAGTTGGTGCCCAGCTTTATTTCACGTGTCACAAGTTCATCGTCCTCGTTGGTGTAGTCCACGGTCTGTCCTGTCTTGAAACTTGCGTTCTCGGCGGTAAAGAGTAGCCCCTTGCCGTCGTGGATGCAGCTGACCACATTGGCGCTGCGCTTCATGACGTTGCTCACCTTCATGGTCATCTCTATTGTGATGCCAGTAGACTTGATATCGGAAGCAAAGGGCTTGTAGTCTATCGTGGCTTTGGCCCCGTTGGTGAGCCTGAGGCTCCCGCCCGTCCATCCGTTGGAGTTCCAGTCAAAGTCCTCGAATATGGTCTTGATGCCATTGGACTCCCATCGCGCTGGGTCACTTTCGCTGTTGCTGCGTCCGGCCGCATCAAACTTGGCTATTATGCCGTACAGAGCCTCCGACAGGTCTATGCTACTATCCTTAACGTCAATGTTCAGGGTATAGCTTTTCGAACCGACCTTCATCATGAGGGTGTTGGTACCCTTGGAAGTGAAGCGGTTAATATACTTCTGCATCTGACGCGGGGCATTGATGGTACTGGTATGCTTGCCGTTAAGGTACACATCTACTTTAGCCGGGGTAGCCGCAGGGTCGTAAGCAATGTAGTCAAAGCTCATCTGCTCGTACTGGGCTGCAGTGAGAACAGGGGGGATATGTGCGGATTCAAGTATCCTGCTTAACGTGTCAGTATACTTTATACCTATAAAGGGGGCATTCTGCCCGGCCTTGAGGATGTCAATGTAAATGCTGTCGCTCTTCAGGCCGTTGCGCTCAGCTACAAGCTGGACGGAATGCCAACCGGGGGTGAGGGACGAGCCGTTGATGGAGAACGACCCATTGACCGTGCCACTCTTGTTGATGGTCTGCGATATTGGTGTTGTCGCCCCGTCCAAATACATGGACACGTCTTTCGTTCCGCTGCCTGTTATCGTAAAGGGTATCTCTATGATGTCGGAACTTTTGTATCCACCTCCAGAAATGGTGTCGGCAAGGTTGTAGCTGCTCGTCAACGTCAAGGTTATCACGTTGATGCTGGTATAGGCCTGCTTGGTCTGCCTGGTGCCGTCTTCCGTAGTAACGTTGGCCTTTACATATATGTCAGTGGTGCCTACAAGAAGATAGTCGGATATATCAAGGTGGTATGTGCCTGCGCTTACGCCCTTGATAGTCTGCTCGTATGTAGTGGTAGTACCACGGCTAACAATGATTGTGAGATCGGCCTTGATGCCGGTGGCATCTCCTTCGGAGTTTACGTGGTTATAAGTATAAGCCAGTTCTGCATGTCCGCCTTCCTTCACCTGCGCCTTATCAAGGGCTGCTGTCAGGATGATACGGCTTGCCGTGGTACCACCACTGCCACCACCGCCAGTGAACTCCGCAGATGCTATGACGCCGCCCTGCTTGTTCAAGATGTTCAGGGTGTTCTTGTCACCGTCAGGGATGACCTCAACTCCTCCCACTGCAGCATCCCCTATTTCCTTAATCCTACGAGTAACAACTGCATTCTGCACAGGATTGGTGCTGTCTTCGTCAAGACTCTCGTCCACCTGTACCTGGTCTATTCTGAGAGACACGTTACCGTCCGCATCCGGGGATACCTCCTCTCCGTTGAGAGAGATGGACTTTATCTTGCCGCCGCCATACTCTTCCCAACTGGCAGGGATGAGAAAACTGGATATATCACTGCCCACAAAGCGATAGTCCTTCCATTTGCCCGCACTCTCCTCAAAGGTGATTATCATACCAGGCTTGTCCTCGTCATCAATACCGGCATCTACCAACGCTGCGATGGCGCTGTCCTTGGTATAGTAGCCTTCGACAAGCGGTTGCTCGGAGGTCACGTTGTAGAAACCACTGCCGGAACCACTACTGCAGAATTCTACAAGTGTTCCCTCATTATCATCCCACACATAGCCTGTGCCACCCAAAAGATATACCTTGTCCTTCTGTATGCTGTCTTTGCTTTCATTAAGATACAGGTCTACAGTGGGCCAATCCAGATGGTACTCCACTCCTGTTGCTCCGTCTGTCCGGCAGGCAAAAAGCTTCTTAGCCTGTACATAGACTATACTACCACCATCAGGTGCTGCTGTCATGGCCAGTTGGGCATCTGGAACCATCTCATCAAACCTTGCTGTGGTTCCGCCCTCCGCCATACTTATACGGCTGTCATATCGGCCAATGTTTGAAGCAGCCTCGTTGGCCGCTTCAGTTGCCTCCAATGCCGTCTGAGCAGCCCGAGAGGCCGTATCGGCTGCCGACTCCGCAACGCCAGAGGCCTGGATGGCCATCTCGGAGGATGTATTCGCATTCTTCGCTGCTGCATTAGCCACTCCTGCTGCATCGGTGGCAGGCTTTGACAATAGCGACAACGGTGCCAGTACAAGGCTGTCACCCTGCATGGCTGGAAGGCCGGTAAGTCCATTCAATGATGTGGCCACGCCCAACTCCTTTATGTCTGTACTCTCTGCTTTGATGTCATTGAGAATCTCTTTCTTAATGTCGTTCTTCTCTTGTTCGGTTAGTGCCATAATTGTATATGTGATATAATCATTTGTATTGATCTTGGTTATTCTCCCGTCCACAGTCCATCTACCGCATACCAGGCTCCAAGCATGGACTTTAATTTGATGACCATATTGGGTTGCATCATAAGATAAGAGCCTCTACGTTCCGTATAAGGCACATTCATGTTTTCAAGCACGGCATCGCTTCCTTGTGGAGCATACGGATTCAACTTGTAAAACAAGGACTCACCGTCTGCCGTTTTTATATAAGTAGCATTCTTCTCAATGTCCCACTTTGTATTCTTAATGAAGAACGAAAGTTCCAGACCATCATACAAGGTAGCCTGTGGTAAGTGTATATACTGTACTGTTGTCGGCTCGTTTATCAAAAACCAGTTGTATGGTTCCTGTAACGGGTCAATGGTATATGTCACTTCGGATATTGTCCGGGTCTTGGCATAATAAAGGCTGCTATTGAGCACGCCATAGAATTGCCCGTTCTTGGCCACTATACTTCCATCGTCCAATACCTTGAAGTTGCCGTTGGCAGTAACAAGGCCCTCCAGTCGGATATTCTCTGCAGTGAGCTTGATTACAGTCTTTCCATCCTCCTCTACAGCCACGCCTATGAGAGCCAGTTTACCGTCTGCTGTCTGCATGTATATGCCGGAACCCTCTGGCCTAATCATAAGCCCGGTCTCCTTCAACGCCTCGTCATCCTTGTCGAATACCGCTGCCGATATTTTAACAAGACGCTCGCTCTGTTCGAGCAATGTCCGATAGGTATGCGTAAGGGTTTCGATACGGTCCGTGCTGAGCACAAGCATATATACCAGAACCTCCCCCGTAAAACGGAGCGAAAAATCACCCGTACCGTTCCATAGACCCGATAATGTCATCTGCTGATACCCCTCTGTCACATCCAAATCATCGGTATATGACATTGGCTGGTATACCACGAAACCGTCATTATTGATATTGCTGAAGCCGATGGTCATAGTTCCGGGCTTGCGAACCTTGTAGAAGAATGAAAGATATACAGCTGCCGGTTCTTTCATGCCGTCCGCATTGGTCTTAATTTCCGGCAAGCCGCGATAGTCCGTGAATTTCTGCGTAATGGCGTCGTTCTTTATCCTTACCACACGTCGTCCTTCATCCGTATATATATTCGCTCCGTCCCCTTGGCTTGTCAGGACATTGCCGTTGGCGAATATCCATCGCTTGCCCAACAGGAAGAACGTGGTCTCATTATTGACATCCCAATGCTTCATGCCATCCCCGAATGTGGGATTGGAAAGGAAGCCCTTGTCCTGCAGGAAATCCTTGCGCACCGCCTCCACGGCAGAGTTTATCTTGCCCTCGGTAATCTCGAACTGGGTCCTCACGTCCGTACCTGTCGTAAGCAGGAATGTGCCACGCAAATAGACATTGTCAGAGTAAAGGCCGTTGCCGTGGGGACGGTTGTCCGTCGGGAACATGTCATCTTGAATGCCGTCCAGATTACCTAACCTTGCACGCAGGCATCCGTCAAGGTTTGTCGTACTGACACCGTCATAGACATCCACGCGTGGATGTCCGTCCTCTGTAGCGCTTATGAGGATGAAGTTCTGACGCTTTGCATCGCTGAGGCTACCCATCAATACACACTCATCATCTTTCTCCGGCACACTCTTCCACTTCTCAAATTCGCGCTTTTCAACCAGTATTCCATCTGCAAAACTATGACTGACACTCACCCAGTAGCTCTTCACTCTATCAACGCTGAAGGTCTGGCAGCGGATGAGATCACCGGACAGAAAGGTATTCTCCTGTTCAAATTTGATGAGATATACCGTTTCATCGTAGTCCACGACCTCCTTTATCTTTCCATTGGCCGCAGAGACACATATCTGACCTCCCACGCTACGTACCTTGGAAATGAGCAACTCCAGCAGTACCATCGTCTGTCGGACGGTCAGATTATCAATGGTAAGATGTGTCTTTCCGTTTTCATCGGTCCACATACGGTATCCACTGCCAAACAAGCCGTCAACAAAATCGACGGTGCCGCCAATACTGTCGGATGTCACCTCGGCATACTCTACTTTGTCCGTAGTACGTACAGGCTGATCCATACAATCATTGAAAGCGTGGCCACTCCATTTGTCGGAGTCATCGGCATGTGCTGTAGTGTCGGCCTTGTCGGCATGTGCCGCGTCATCGGCATATCCGACCTTGGCCTTTTCGGTCTCAATGACGGCCTCGGAACCGTCCTCGCTTTCACGCATCTGGTCTATGTAGACATAGCTGTCCGCGTCTATGCTGATTTTGTCCAGCGAATACTTGTTGGCATGGGTGTGGCCGGTGCCGTTTCCGCCACCAGGGGCAGACGTGACATTTATCACGGTACTGCCGCCTCCTGACTGCACTATTCCGCCCAGTTCACGCAACCTCTCGCTACGCGGGCGGGGAGCACGTCTGGCTATATCCAGTTTATACTTCTTCTCCATCATGTGCCTGCCTTATCATATTCATCTGGACGCAGTTCAACAAAACTTGCCTCCATCGTGTCGTCCTGTACATTCTCCACGCTCCCTGTCATCATCAGTACGGTACCATCCGGCTGACTGGCGTCTCTGTAGGTCTGTAGACTGCCGCTCATTATTTCCACTGTGCCATCCAATCGCGTCTTGCGCGAGGCGAACTGACTGTAGAGTGTGCCAATAAGCAACTCTTCGGTCTGGGTGGTGCGTCCGGCACGTGAAAGTTCCGTTATCTGTGCCCCCGTCTTGGTATTGAAATACGCGCCACGTGCCGTAGGAACTCCCTTCGCGCTGGTGCCGCACACCGTTTCTATCTCTATTGGTTCTTTTGCCGATTCATTCAGTTTGGCCGAGTATTCCACATCGTCCGTATCTATGGCCTTGTCAAATTGTGTGCTGTTCATTATCTCCAGTTCCGGCATCTTCATCAGTACCCAATTGACCGATGAGTACAGATTGCGCATGGTGTCGGTAATACTCAAGTCTTGGCCGGACTTGGCTATCATCCAGCCGCCGCCTCTGACCTCTATCCACAGCTTGCCTCCGCCACCGCCAAAATTTGGGTACGGTATGTATTGCCCTGCCTCGGCCTTGGAGAGAATGGACAGGAGGCGTTGCCTATGTGGATTGATGGCCGGACGGTTCTTCTTCCATCCAAGGACCCCGCATTTCTTTTCTCTGTCGTCAGCATCATAGTAGGCCAGATAGCCCCAGGTGGTGGTTTTGGCATCCTTTGAATAACGTACCCAGCGACCATAGGTGTCACGTAAGGTCGTAATAGGGTATTTGACCGGGTACTTTACAGCATCGCGGTTGTCCCACACGTATATGTCATCACTGCCGTCGGGCTGGAACTTGACCATGATGGGGACGTATACGAAATTACCGTCTTTCTCAAATTCGTCATACCACTTGTCCTGTTCTTCAAATTTTATGTTGCCTTCCGCCCAAAGCGTCTCAGCCTGCTCAAACGGATTGAAACGTGGGTCCATCATCATCTCTATGGCTATGCGCAACACGAGGTTGTCCGCTTCCATCACAGGCGGCGCCCATATCGGTGTTGTTCTGAACAGAGGCAGGTCCACGCGGTCTATGTCCTCCGCCATTAGGGCACGCCATCCGTAGGGCCTGTTGTAATAAGTGACATGCTTTGGATTGAACGGATCCAGGACAGCCTGCACACCTTCCCAGTATATGGCGATGCCCTCACTTTCAGTACCATCATACTGTGGGACAATCTTGAAAAAGCGGGTGTATCTGTCTTTGCTCTCGCCAAGCTCGGCATTCCTGCCGTCCAAGGCCGTCCAAATTGTAAAACCGCAATCGGTACTGTCAGTCCAGTCATTAAGTTTGGAACTGTAATGATATGAATAGTACTTCACTCCACCGTCCTTGAAGCCTCCGTCCTGAGTATTAAGTGCCGTTTCGTTTGCAGGCGTCTCAATATCGCCCCAGCACTCTTCCGGCAGGAGGTTGCCGCTTTGTGCATAGGTGCTCCATGTTATTTTGGCATCATTGTACACTTTATCCACACCTAACGTCTGGTCATCGGACATCCAGCGTAGTTCCCGGCTCTTACCATTCATATATAGGCCATTCAGGTCATATACCCAAATTCGTCCATCCCGTTGTATCATACGCATGGCCAGCGGCTGAAAGATACCCTCAAGCACCTTCCTAAGGCTCATAGCCTCGCCGTCCTCATCATAGAAATTGTCGGAACGGACTTTCAAATCCGCAAGGCCGATGCTCTTGAAGCTATGTGCAAGACAGGTACTAACCATGCTACTGTCAATATCCACATAATTGATATTGCTGCGGCTAAGAGCATTCTGTAATATATCATGCAGAGACTGCATACCTGCAAGGTCATACCTTAGACGGTCAAGCACACCGAAATCCGAAAAGGTAAGCAGCACCTCATAGTTTTCCACTTGAGAGTATGGTTCCTCATAGAACTCGGTATCCATGCATCCGCTCCAGTACAGGGTACCATTGCGATATACATCCAGCCTCACAGCCGTAGGGTCATCTGTGTACAGGCCAGTATATGTCCTGTCGCCCGGACTGAGGACAGTAAGCGTTGCTGTGCTTCCACATAGTGGCACTTCCTTACTCTCCTCAGTCCATTCAAACACTAATGGCTCCGTACCAGGAAAATGCAGCAAACCTATGCTATCAGGTTCATAATCCTGGTTGCGGAGTAGCTGCACTTCCCAACGGACATTCTCCCTCGAATAGAATTTTCCTATATATATAAGTTCCATGTCATGACCTTTTGTGTAGTTTGTTTTCCCGTGCCAGCACGCCTTCCAGACGCCTGCCACGTATCTTGAAATCCACAATGCCATCCATATTGCCACTTCCGTTGCCATCGGCAATAAGTGATTTCAGTTTGTCCAAAGGTGCTACCACCTCAGGATTACTTGACGCGCCACCATACTCACCCATCAATGCCAGTGTCGGGCCGTAAATGAGGCCACCGTTGGCAAAAGGGGTTACGGCCACACTGGCGACCAGACCCTCCATGGCCGCGATGAAGCCGGATGCAATGCCAAAACCGACAAATGGTATGGCGGCATGGGCAGCCATGAATGCCGATGCGGCAAGCTCGCGGTAAGCCATGGCCTGCATTTTGGTTGCTGCCGTAACGGCTGCAGAGGCGGCCACCTCGGCAGGTGCTGCCGCTGTCTTGGCTGTTGCCGACGTGGTGGCCGCCACTCCACTGGCAGTAGTGACGGCTGTAGAGGCAGTGGTGACGGCTGTCAGCGTGTCTATAATCTGGATTATGGAATTGATGCCCTGGTATATCTGTATCGCAGAGTCTATCACCGCCACAACCGTCTCCCAAGCGTTGCCATTTCCTCTTATCGCCTCGGTAAGACCTTGGATGCCGTTGCCTACGCCTTTTACTGATGACCATGTGTTCTCAAATGTTATCCTGTTCTTCTTAAGTATCCTCTCATAGTCCTCGTATGTGGCAAGTAATGACTGTACCTCCTTGCGATGTGACACATCCAACGGGTTCTTGGTGTCGGCAAGCATATTCTGTAGGCTGCGTATCTTGTCCTTCACACCTTCAAGCCCTATCAGTTCCAGTTCCATCTTCAGCTCCTTGCCGGAGAGTCCTGCCAGCTGGGCAAGTTCCTGCTGCATATCGGGTATCTCCGTCAGGCGCATCAAAGCGGTACGCTTGTTCTGAAGGGCTATGATTGTCCGCTGTATGTTCCCCACCTCGGTGGCAGAGGCCTTGTGTTGCTTGTCCCCGTAGTATGACAGTGCCTTGTCCAGCGCATCAATGGTATCTAAGCGAGATATGTCTTCGGGTACATCCAAGGAGGACAGTGTTTCGTCCCATGCCTCGCGTAGTTTCTTGAGTTCGATTATCCGCTTCTGTATCTCCAGACGCTCAGATTCACCGACGGTTTTCAACTTCTTCTCATAGAAGGACAGTTCCGTTTCAAGTTTGGAGTATGTATCAATCTGGTCTATGCCTATGGATACATGCGAACTTTCTTCTAATACTGTTTTAAGTTCGTTCAAACGTTGTATCTCGGCATCGATGCCAGAAATACTTTCGGCTGTGGCCTTGCGCCGAAGTGACTGTTGGTACTGTATCTCCTTGTCGATGTTCTCCAGTGTATTCAACTCGGTCGGACGTCCGGCGACATCAAGCATACCCTTTATCGCATCACGGGCATCCTCACATGCCTTTTTCAAACCGGCCAGGCGCTGTATCTCCGCTGTCTCACTGGGAGAGGTCTTTTCAAGTTGGGTCTGATAATAAGCAATGTTATTCTCCAATGCCTTGTATGATTCTGCATTGGCAATTAGTTTCTTTCCGTCAAATTCATTCTTATTGGAGTTCAGGGCCACCAATCCGTACGCCTCACCGAGTTTCTTGTACCTTGCCTCCATCTGGCGCAACTTGTCCGATTCGGACTTGGCATTGGCCGCGCCTGTTCCAGCAAGGGTTCCAACAAGGGTCTTCTGTTTCTCTATGGCCTTGCCGAGGTCATTATAACTCATTTTCTGCCATGTCACTGACTGGGTAGTAGTCTTAACAGCGGCATCGAGTTCGTTTTGGGCGGACACCATACGCGCTATGCAGGCATCATATTGTTTCTGGCATTCCTGTATTTCCGACGACAGGCGTGTAACGTCTGACACAGTTGCCTTGTAAGCATTCTCTCCGACACCTTCCTTTTGCCAACCATATTGAACCTTGCCGCCAGCACTCATATATTGTTGTCCAAGTTGCTGCATCCGGCGCTGCTTCTCATCTCTCTCCAATTCCTTGGCAGCTATCTGTGATGCGAGCACCCTTGCCTGCGCCTCATAGCCTATCTGCGTACAGTAGGCCTTACTCTTGGCCACAAGGGTGTCGTACCATTCTGCTGCGGTCTTGTGGTGTCCGAGTGCCTCTCCATACCTATTGTTTAATTCCTGTACCTTGTCTGCTTCTTCTCTCTGCTGTTTGATGAGATTGGACAGGGAGACTATCTCCATGTCCAATTCTGCCTTGGTGTCGGATGCAGCCCGACTGAAGGCATCCGTTGACTCCTTGAGCACATCCACCTTATCTGCTGTGTTCTCCGCCTCGTTACCCATGGACGTGAACAATGTCACCAGCCCGGTAATAACGGCGGAGATACCCAATGTCAATGTAGCATACAGTGCACCCACGGCCACGTTCAAGGCCCAGGTGCCTGCCGTGGCCGTAGCGGAACTTGCGGCCAGCAGACGTTGAGCCAGGGCCACTACCTTTGTATGCACGGCAGCCAACGCTGCCACTACAGCATTGCTCTTGTGTGCCCTGCCGAGTGCCACGATAGCCACCGCCGCCTTCCTGGCCGCCGAGGTCATCAGCACCAGACCAGCTATAGCCTGGCCACTGACGGCCACAAATGTCATGTATGGCTGTATGCCGCTGGCGATACCACCCACCCAGTCCAACATAGTGGCCAGCTGGTTCCTGAGCATGACAGCAACATTCTCGCCGCTTCCGGCCATCTCTTCAAAGGCTGCGTCCATGGTTCCGGCACTGCCTGCCATGGCCTCTACATTAGTACTAAAAGTGTCGGCCAGCTCACCGGTAATAGGTATCAGGGCACGCAAGGCCTCTGCACTGCCGAAGAGTTTTCCGTATATTTCCTGCTCCAGCATGCCGTGGGCTGCAGCATACCTCTGTATGTCAGTGTTCAGTTTGGTGAGGAAATTGTGCATCCCCCCAGCCGCCCTGATGGATGCGGCATCAAACTCTATGCCCATCTGCCGAGCCATCTCGGTGGCCTCACTTGACGGCTTCACAAGAGCTGTGAAGATGGCAGAAAGCTGTGTGCTCACTTCTGCCGTATTGCCACTGACGCCTGTAAGCGTGGCAAAGGAGGCCATCAGCTCATCGATGGTGACACCCAAGGTGGCAGCATTACCCGTCACCCTCGGCAGGGCTGCGGCCAACTGCTCAAAGCTGGTGACGCCGTTCCTGGCAGTCATCTGTATTTTGTCCTGAATTTCTCCTACCGCACTCCATTCCAGACCGTAGTTCTTGATGACAGTACTGGTTACCGTGACAGTCTGCCCAATGTCTGCGATACCTCCCACCGCACTCCTGGCACTCTTGTTCAAGAAATCTATCCAGTTGTCCTCGGGCACACCATTAGAGATTACCTGGTAAAGGCCATCGGCAAGCTCCTTTCTGGTCAAGGGTATGGCGGAGGCCAAATCCTCTACCTGCCCCTTCAAGACAGCCAGACCTCCGGCATCCTTACCGGCCATAGTATTGACAGCACGCATGCCCTTGTCAAAGGTATTGTACTCGTCGGCCAGGCTACCCACTGCACCACTCAGTTGGTCAATGATGGTATTCATGGAACTAAGCAGCAGACTCTTCTCGGTCAAGTCTTTCAATGAGTTGTCCAAAGTCCGTGTCTCCTTGACAGCCTCACCTATTGCGTCCTTGAACTCTTCAACACGCATGCTGAGATTAGCCAACACCTTCTGGCCGTTGGTTTCCAGTTCAATCCTAAATCTTACAGATTTGTCCATAGTCTTTATGCTTTATGCCACGTACTCGTCAAACCAACCCAAATCGTTTCTTCGCTGCCTTATATCGTTTGCGCAGCTCATCGTCAGTGACAGTAACAGCAGTTTTCTTTTCCTCCTTCTCCCAGGGAAATTCCATTATATCACGTGCCTGCAAGCTCTTCTTCGAGTATGGCTGCAGTACGCACAGGCACTGCATTCTCACACGCTCCCATTCTCCCCGCTCCCTCTGCTCTTCCTGATGTTTCCAGCGGTCAAAGACTGCGCGGAACTCAGACGGGGTGCATCGTTCAAAATCACGAAGACTCATCCCGATACACCCCGATGCAATACCTATAAGTTCCTCTATGTCAGCTACGACTTCTCCGGGTCCATCGTTTTTTTTTGAGCTTCCGACATGCTATCATAGAAACCGGATATGTCACCTGGTTCAAGATGGTCGGCAAACGACTCGAATGAGTACGGGAACTCCTGCTCGTCTGCGGCACAGGCCGCCTTAACAATGCACCAGAGAAATAATACAAGGTCACTGACATCGGACTTGCTTATCTCACTCACATCCTTGCCGCTCTCTCGTTTGAAGCGCACCATGGCTCCCATGGTGATGCGGCAAGGATATTCCTTACCTTTTATGGTTATCTTCTTCATCACTGATTACGTTTTTCGTTGGACATTATACATCCCCGGTAGAAGGTGAAGTCAGCCCGGTACCTATCTTTTCCACCTTACCGCTGTTCTCCAGGGAGACGCTGTACTTGGCATCGTCTCCCGCCTGGCCGTCAAGTTCGAGGCTGGTAATGATATACTTTCCCTTGTAGCCGCCTTCGGTCTTGCCGGTACGCTTGTCACCTTCACGCAGGCTGTAGCTCGCCTCGATAGGGGTACCCGCCAGCATCATGTCCTTAAGCTGGTCATAGGTCGGGATTTCGCTGTCTCCGTCGGTGAGCACACAGCCATCAGCGGTAATACTCTCGCTGAAGCTCTTTACAAACTTTTCCTTCCACTTGCCACTTGAGGCTTCCTTGGTCACACGCTCTCCTGTCTCCGTGGTAGTACTGACTTTACAACCTGTACTGAACCCGAGAGCCGCACCGCCCATACTGAGTATGAGGTCGGTGCCGTCTAATACGCTTTTCATTTCTTACAAATTAAAACTGCTATTGCCATACCGGCTGCGACACCGGCAATAAAGGCTGCCAATACATTATATATATTATAAGAACGCACAGTCTCTTTCACTTTTGTATGCAGGCTCTGCCCATTCTGTGCGTCTTTGTGGGTGGCCAGTTCATGCTCGTAGTACTCGCACAGCCGCTGAAGGCTGTCGCACGTGGCATGCACAACTATGGTGTCTCCACGGGCACGCACATCCACATTGGCTCTGCCGTTCCTGGCATGATACCCGGCACCTGGCGGCAGGCTACGGAGACTGTCCACAGGTATCGACAGCCCCACATCCGACATCGGTACAGGCTCGGCTTTGAATACAGCCAGCTTGCAAATCAGGCTGTCCGCGCACAGACGTACCTCGGACGCAGACATGTCCAGGCTCTCCTTTCGGGATGTCGCGCAACTTGACAAGAACAGGACAATCAGCACTGTACTTACAACTGTTGGCACTTTCCACCGCCTTGCGAAAACGGGCCATCTCGCGCGTGTTCCTGGCAAGTTCCTTCTTGGTGTCTCCAAGTTCTTTTTTCGTCTCGTTGAATTCATCCTTCAATGGTTTGACTATGTTTTCCATCAATATCCGGGTGGCGTGTTCAGCGTTGTCTATCCTGACACTCTCGGCTTCGGCCTTAGCCTTGTCGGCATCTGCCTTGGCACGTTCAGCCTCGGCATTCGATTTTGCTACGGTCGCTTTCAATGTGGTCACGCCTATGACAGCCGCCAACAGGCCTCCACCCAGTATCCAGTTTAGTAAAACGCTGAACTCCATTTCTCCACTCAGTTATTGTTTGATACCAATCTCATTAAGCCATGCTTGCACATCGAAACAGGGACAGGCTTTAGAACTGACCTCGTTGTGGCCGATGATGCGGACATCTGGAAAACGTTGGTGAAAGTCCTTTACATAATGCTCCAGTGCTTTCTTCTGCTCCGGGGTTCTGGTGTCCTTTGAGGTCTTACCATTCCGAGCAGTACCACCAGCATATACGATGTGCCGACTTACGCTATTATAGCCCCGGACTCCGTTGGTGATTTCCCATGAGTCCACATTGGCATCCTCGTTGTTTCCGACCATCCGCTCCACCCTACCGTCCAAATGGATGAGGTCAGTATAGCCCACCTGCTTCCACCCACGCCCACCCTTGCTTACCGGGTCGGTGTGCCAATGGCGTATCTCATCGGTAGATACCTCACGGCCTTCGGGCGTGGCGGTGCAGTGGATGACCAGATATTTCAGTTTGGACATATCATGCAGCCTCGTGTTCACTCATGATGACCACGCCGGCATCTGCCTTCGTGGGCATAGCGATGAAGCGATGACGGAAGTTGACCTTGTTGCGCTGGTACTCGGGATCGTTTTCTGCCGCACTCCAGTACATCTTGGTGCTACCGGTGGCTTTAAACACACGCTTGACATAGAAAGCGAACGAGCACTGGTACTCTCCTGCTGCCGGCGTAGAGCCCACGGCCTTCTTCTTACCTGCTGTGGTATATACGGGATTGTTGGCAAACTCGTAGATGTCGAAACCATACTGTCTGCCGACAGTACCGTCCGTTCGGTTGATGTTATACTGCTCACGGAAAGACTGGGATTCGCCCAAAAGGTCATTGACATGGTCGCTGCACAACACCAGACGACGATTGGCTGCCGGAACTCCCAACTTGTCCATTGCTCGCTTCATCTCAATAACGTCTGCCATTCGCATTTTCACACGACCTGTGACAGCATCTCTTTCACCACTGGTCTTCAATATCGGCGTCTTAGCAGTATCCTCCTGTGCACACATTGCATGGGCTGCCTTTGTAAACTTTGCATCGTTGATGGCATTGCCGTGACTTTCCTTGACACGACTGATCTTGTCATAGCTGATGGCATACAACTCGTCATCGGTGATAGGAGTCACCTTGGTCTGGAATTTGTCCAGACTAATAGCGATGTCCTTGTCATCCAATGCCTGCAGTGGAATAGGATAAGTGGTGTTATTTATCAAGACATCCGGGTCTACACCAACATCCACGAGATGGATAACATCATTGTTAACAAGAGAGGAATGGTCAGGAATGCCGTCAAGCCAGGTCGATTCCAATCCACGACGCAGGTACTTCACAAGTTCACCTGTCCATATCTCCTTGTACACTCCGGCACGAAGGACGGGGGTGCCCTGCCCTACCATGCCCATCATGATGCCCAAAGCATTCATCCCTACCGCACCGGCCACAGGGGATAAACCGGCCAGAGCCGCCAACGTACCGCCTGTCACTGTGTTGAACAGGACGGCAATCAGAATAGTTACAATCAGATTCATTGCTGTCTGTTTCTTTTATTGGTTATACATTCAAATCTCACACTCCATGCCATACTCGGCCTTGTACAGACGCTTGTATTCGTCAGGCTGCTTCTCACGCAACTCAGGTAGCTTGTCCGACGGCACTTCGCTCAACTTTTGGTATGTCATCGGGGCACCGGTGGGCAGACCACCGTGATGGCCAAGTGTCTGGCTGAGCTTCATCTGGGGGGACATGGCGGCAAAGACCTTCTGCAATTCGTCACTGCCGACTTTCTTTCCAAGCTCAATGAACTGCTCCTTCTTGTCAGGTGAGATGCGCTTCTCTCCTATGGCAGCCTCCACCGTCTTGGTGATGGCTGCAAGGGTAAGGGTCTCCTTGTCCTTCTTCAGGCCCTCGTTCTCCGCCTTAGCGGTCTTCAACTGTTCGATGGCGGTCTCAATGGCCGCCTCGTCGGCCGTTTCCGGCAGGCCTAACTGTAAGGCCAGTTTCTTCTGTTCCATTTCTTTGTAATTGTTTTGGTTGGTATTCAATAGAGGCAAAGGGCACTCTCCGTCCTTGCCGAGGGTAATGCGTTGTCCATCTTTATGCAATACGATAGCATCGTCATTGGCACCTATGTCCACCAGCGAGACCTCAAAGAGCTTGCTCTTGGTGATAGTGGGACGCGTCTGGCCCTGAACAAGATGCTGCGGCTCATCACTCAGCTCCAATATGTCAAGTCCGACACTTACCATGCGGAGGCTGCCAAATTCGTACTGTTTCTTGCAGCGTATTGACAGTTCTGAGGCTTCATCAAACATTGGTTCACCCGTCACCTCGTCATTCTCCACCTTTAGGTCTTTTACATAACCTATGACGTTCCCACGCTCATGCTGATACAATAATACGGGATTACGGCAATACTGCTCCACATTCATGCCTGATGTCAATGCACGTGTACCATAGCTATTCAGGCTGTCGTTACTGATTCTTACTCTCTTTCCCATTATCTATATATGATTAGAACATTATTGGAATGGCGTTTTGAGGCCTTTCGCACTGCAAGTTTACGGACTTATTTTCACCTGCCGAAATAAGTATGAAACGCTTGCACACAAGTGTGAAGCCGCTGCAGCATTATTTGTCATGTCCAGTAAAAAACCGCAACTTTGCAAGTGGATTTCAACTTATTACATCTTTTTATGACAAAGGCTGAGAACGAAAAAAGAAAATCACTGGCCAGGTCTCTTTACATGGCCGGTATGGAACAGACCGAGATTGCAGAGAAGGTGGACGTATCACGTGTCACCATATCCAAATGGTGCAATACCGAGGGATGGAAGGAGGCGCGTGCGGCAAAGAACGTGACACGTCCGGAACTGGTAAACAAGCTGCTGCTTACAATCGACACGCTGATTACACAGGTGAACGCATCGGAAGACCCTACACTGATTGCCGGACTTGGTGACAAGCTGGCCAAACTGTCTGCCGTCATTGACAAACTGGACAAGAAGGCGAATGTGGTAGATGCCATCGAGGTATTCATGGCTTTCTCCAAGTGGATAGAATTCCGTTCTACCATAGACCCGGAGGTAACGCCGGAACTTATCAAGGCTATCAACAAGTACCAGGACATGTATATCACAGAACAAATGGGTATAAAGTAACATGGCAACACTGGCAGAAAAAAAACAGGCATACGAGGAATGGCGCGAACATTGTAAACGGGTTCAGTCCATCACCGACACAGCATTGCTGGCAAACGAGACACCGGCAGAGCGTGACCGCCGTATTGCCCGACTGCAATCCAACTATGCTGCCTTCTGCGAGTATTACTTCCCGCACTTCCTCACCCTGCGAGATAAGAGCACCGGCGAGGTCATACGTACCATTCACAATGCTCCTTTTCACAACGAAGCGGCACGAAAAATACGTTCTACACCTGACCTCAAGGCGGTATTCATGTGGCCGCGTGGACACGCCAAATCCACCCACATGGACATCTTCGTTCCTCTATGGCTCATGTTCCAGCCCAAGAGGCTCATCAACTTCATGGTGGTGGTCGGCAAGAGCGAGGATAGTGCCAAGCGTCTGCTGGGCGACATCCAAGCAGAACTGGAGTACAACCAGCGCCTCATTGCCGACTTCGGAAAGCAGAAGGGCAGCGCGTCGTGGCAGGAAGGAGAGTTCAAGGCAGCAAACGGGGTAAAATTCCTTGCCTGCGGTCGTGGACAGTCACCCCGTGGCCTGCGCGACCGCGAAGCACGACCCGACTACATCGTCATTGACGACCTCGACGACGATGAACTTTGCCGCAACGATAAACGCGTGCGTGAACTGACGGACTGGGTCAAGGAGGCTCTCTTCGGTTCACTTGATGTAGGCCGTGGACGTTTCATTATGGTGGGAAATCTCATCAGCAAGACATCCGTATTGGCCAACATTTCAAAGGCAAAAGGCGTGTTTCTCTCCGAGGTCAAGGCGGTGGACAAAAATGGCGAACCCGTGTGGCGCGAGAAGTGGACCAGGGAGGAAGCCGAAGCCTACCGCGACTTCGTGGGATACCGCGCATGGCAGAAGGAGATGATGCACAATCCCATAGTCAGCGGCACCATATTCCACGCCGAATGGATACAGTGGCGCAAGGTACTGCCACTGCGCGACTATGTGAAGCTCATCTGCTACACCGACCCATCGTTCAAGGCACGTAAGAATGACTACAAGGCTTCCGTTCTGCTGGGCAAACGCCGCGACGGCAGCATCGATGTTATCAGAGCCATGTGCCGACAATGCTCCGTGACCGAGATGGTGCGCTGGCAATACAACCTCTACGACGAGAACCCGGATGCAGCAATCCTCTACATGATGGAGGCCATCTTCGCTCAAGACATCCTACTCGACGACTTCGAGTCTGAGGGGAAGACACGGGGCTATCAGTTGCCGCTCACGCCCGACTTCCGACAGAAGCCCGACAAACTGGCACGCATAGAATCCATATCCCCCCTGTGGGAACGTGGCTTCGTATGGTACAACGAGAAATACAAGGACACCCCAGACATGCAGACGCTCATTGAACAGACACTGGCACTGGAGCGCGGAGGTACCGCACACGACGATGGCCCGGACGCTTGTGAGGGAGGCATGTACTACCTACAGCGCGACACCAGGCAAAAAAACAACAAACCCATATTCGGCAAAAGGCCGAGTCCCAAAAACGGATGGTAGCATGATACAACTGATAAAAAAAATCATTTTCGCTTGGAAATACAAGCGTGCCGTAAAAAAGGCGAACAATCTGTCCAAGCTCACTGGCTTGCGCTATTTTGTAATTTACATGAACGGTAGCCTGAAGGTCGTGCCTAAAATGGTTATCAAGGAAATGGTAAACAGACATCGCTTCCGTAAGGGTGTGAGAATGGCCGACATTGAAAAGCGGGCACTATTTGTGACCAAATAAAGAAGGAGGTGGACCATGTTTATCACAGAAGAGGATTATAAAGTTGTAATCGGTGACACTGCCTTAAAGGTCATCTCCCAGGTCAGTGCAGAGAACAGGGCTAACGCCGAGGCGGAGGCACAGGAAGAAATAGCAGGGTACTTGCGCCCAAAGTACGACTGTAATGCCATATTTGCGACTGAGGGTGCGGAACGTAACAGGCTGGTGGTGATGTACACATGCGACATTGCCCTCTACCACATGAGTGCCGCACAGCCGCAGAAAATGGGTAGCGAGGTAAGAGAGGAGCGGTACAAACGTGCTATCCAATGGCTGGAAGGGGTACAGGCAGGCAAGATTATACCAGACCTGCCTTTGGCAGTGGACGAGGATGGCAACAATACCGGGAATACATTTTTATATGCGTCACAGCATCAACTTAGACATAACTGGTAATATAATATGGGGATAAAGGATTTCTTTCACGGAATAACAGGCAAGCCTAACAATGTGCTGCACACTCCTTTTGGGGATTTCACCATGGCCAAGGGTGATCGCAAACGTGCGCAGAAGATGGTCATTGAACTGCAAAGGGCTACGGATGCCCTTACCCGTCAGGACATGCAGGACTGGCGCAACGCATGGCAGAGAGCCATCAATGTGGACAGCCCGAACCGTCAATGTCTATACGACATCTACCGGGACGCGTTGGTGGACCTGCACTTGTCTGGATGTATAGACCAACGCATGGGATTTGTCATGTCGCGCACGTTCAAGTTAGTGGATGCTTCCGGCAATGAGGACGAAAAAACTCTGCACTATTTTGAGCAGGCATGGTTCAAACAGCTGCTCAAACTGTCACTGGATTCAGTCTATTGGGGACATTCGCTCATAGAACTGGGAGACATCACCACCGATGGGGACGGATGCATCTGTTACGATGGTGTCAAGCTGATACCTCGTAAGCATGTAATCCCGGAATATGGACGTGTCATTTCGGATTTGGGACAGGATTGGACAACAGGGGTGGAATACCGCCAGCCTCCATTCTCGGACTGGCTCATAGAGGCCGGACAACCCGATGACCTCGGCAAACTGCTCAAGGCGGCGACACAGACCATTCCCAAAAAGAACATGCTCGCCTTCTGGGACACATTCGGTGAGATATTCGGGATGCCGATGCGTATAGCACGCACCACATCGCGCGATGAGAAAGAGCAAAACAGACTGCTGGACATGCTCAACAATTCTGGCAACAAGCTCTCAATGGTAGCGCCCATGGATACGGAGATACAGTTCGTGGAGTCCGGCAAGAGTGATGCCTACAATGTATATGACAAACGCATAGACCGCTCCAACTCGGAACTGTCCAAACTCATCATCGGGCAGACCATGACCATCGAGGACGGTTCCAGTCTGTCGCAGTCACAGACACATCTGGAAGTGTTCGAGAACCTGGTGGAGAGCGACCGCGACATGCTGCGCGACATAGTAAACAATCAGCTCATCCCACGTATGGTGAAGCATGGTTTCCCTGTCAAGGGGCTGCGTTTCGAGTGGGACGATGCTGTGGACTACACGCCGGAACAGCAGGTAGCCTACGAGACAATGATTGCGGACAGGTACGAGGTAGACCCTCAGTATTTCGCGGAGAAATACAGCATGCCGGTGGGCGAACGCAGACAGGCTGCCATGCCTATGCCCACAGGCAACAAGGAAGAGGAGAAGAATACCAAGCAGAAGACCCAAAGGCCTTTTTTCGACTGAGCCCCACGGACTATGTGGGGCTGCACCATAGGTATGCAAGCCTGTTGAAGGGAGTGCAAGACACACTGAATGCCGGACGCGAAGAGGAAATGGCCCAACTGCGTGCACAAATCTCGCATGCCTTCGATGGCATGATGCAGGCTCTATACTCACAGAAGGGGGCACAATTCAACATCTCCATCCTGGAGACACCAAAGGTACAGGAGTTTATCGAAACACACAGCTCCGCCCTTGACTCGTCATTCCAACAGATAGAAATGTCCAACACTATGCGCGACAGGCTACAGCGTTCCGACTACATCTTCTCCGGCATGAAGGCCTTTCATGAGCTTAACGAGGCATTCCCTTCCCTATTGGATGAGAACGGCAATAGAAAACCGTTCGAACGGTTCCTGAACGATGTACGGAAGATTGACAGCACGTACAACGCCAACTACCTCCGGGCCGAATACAACTTCGTACACGCCTCTGCAGAGATGGCTGCCAAATGGGAGGAGTACATGGAGGACGGCGACCGCTACAACCTGCAGTACCGCACCGCCGCAGATGACCATGTGCGCCCGGAGCATGCCGCGCTGCACGGGGTGACGCTGCCTCCTTCGGACCCGTTCTGGGAGGTATACTATCCGCCAAACGGTTGGGGCTGCAGATGTGACGTGGTGCAGGTGCGCAAGTCCAAGTACCAGGTGACCGGGCATGACGAGGCGATGAAGCTCGGGGAACAGGCTACAAGCAGGGACAAGAAAGGCATCTTCCGCTTCAACTCCGGCAAGCAGGGGAAGACCGTGCCGGACTACAATCCGTACACCATCAGCCGGTGCCGGAACTGCGATATTGCCAAAGGGAAACTGAAACTGGCATTCGTGCCGGAGAATGAGTTGTGCGAGGCATGCCAGCTCATCCGCCAATGCGAGCGGCTCCGTAGCGAAATCATCAAGCATGGCAAAGGGACTATCGAAATAAGCCACCACGTCAACCGGGAGGACAACGATTTTGAGCGTCTCATGCAGGTGGCACAGTTCTTCGCCAAGGATGGTGCAAAAGTAGTCCTTACGCCTAAAATGTCACGTCCGCCCAAGTTTGACTATGACTGCGTGTATGGATCGCTCAAGGATACACCTTATTATGGAAAATGCCCTGACCTCAAAATTGGGGAGTTTTGGTATGAGCACGAGGGGTTTGTTACCTCAAATCCCAAGCGTGCATTCTCTAATATGCTTGGCCATGGACTTAAACAGTCTGACAGGGTGATTATTGATAAGCCCGACTTGACCGATGCCTACATGAAACGTATCATCGCGCAAAGAATCATTGATGGCCAACACATCACAGAAGTATGGGTGAAAGAAGGCAATAAACTAAGATGCCTATATAAAAAGTCAGAGGAGTGATTGCTCACTCCTCCTTCTGCAACGAGTCGGTAGTCATTAGCTACGGAATCGTTGATGCAAATATACGAACTTATTTTCGAATAACATCATTATGAAGCGAAAAAAAGACACACTGAAAGAAAAAGAGTATGCCGGGTACGTGTTATCCGTATATCTGGCAAATGAGTGCTACCAAAGAGAGCAAGAGACCCAACAGACTGCAAACAGCAGCTATAATGGTACTATACGCCAGGCGACGCTCGCGTCTGTCCTTGCCGACAAAGCCGCCGTCACGCAGCATCGCCTTACCGCGATAGGTTATCTCATAATAATCTTCAAACTCTTTCAGGTAGCCTTCCTCCGTAAGAAAATCAATGGCACACAGCCAGTCTTTAGGGGCTTTTTCGTCGTCCAATAATAAATTGGATGGTATCCTGCCCGTCTGTACGCCATTAAACATCCCCAAAACTTCATCAAGACGTATGCTGTCAAACCAATCCATATCCTTTTTTGGCTGCAAAGATAGCGAAAACCAAGCAGTAACTGACCAAACATTTATCAAAACAACAACGCTATGAACAAAATTATCACCTTTCTCAAACAAAGTAACCGCTACAAGCACCTCATCGGTGGTCTGCTGGTCGGCATCGTGGCTCTCAATCCGTGGACGGCCATGTATTCATCCCTGATAGCAGCATCATGCCTTGAGCTAAAGGACAAGCTCAAAGGATGCTACTGGGATTGGGTAGACTGGCTGATGACAATCATCGGCGGATTGATTTCCACCATTATTTGGTGCCTTGTATGATTTCTTACCTGTAAACAGCCATTTATTCCGTAACTTTGCACCCCGAACGGTGGAGTTCCCCATAGCCCGTGTGGTCTATCGTGGCAACAACAACGCGAACCCGAATGGCGGTGTGTCGTACGCGAATGCGAATAACGATGCGTCGAATGCGAACACGAATGTCGGGTCGCGTCTCGCAAACAGCAAATTACTAAATCGGCGTACAACACCGGGGACGTGTCCCCACAGTGGTGCCGAGGGGAACAAACCACAGCAACAGCAGCCTCATGGCTGGAAAGCTGAAAAACTAACAGGATGAGCAGGGTTTGGTAGGTCGCCACCAGGCGATTCGAAGAAGCCGGGCTCAAGAATTGAAGGCTCATAGCCTCATTACACTTAACACCAATGCGCAGAGAAGGCCATATCATAGAGGAAATAGTGGACTACGCCAATATGGCGGAGGCCTTCAAACAGGTGCTACGCGGCAAAAAGCGAAAACTATCGCGTCAAGGACGGAACATGCTTGCACATAAGGAGGATGTCATCGCGGAACTGTCCGCACAAATTGCCGAAGGCACATTCATGATCAGCGGTTATCGGGAAAGAACTATCACGGAGGGAGGAAAGCTCCGCCGCATACAAGTTCTCACCATGAAAGACCGCATCGCCGTACACGCCATCATGGCGATAGTGGACAGGCATCTGCGCAAACGTTTCATACGCACCACCTCCGCCAGCATCAAGAACCGGGGGATGCACGACCTACTGGACTACATCTGCAGGGACATGGAGCAAGACCCTAAAGGAACAAGGTTCTGCTACAAGTTCGACATCTCCAAGTTCTATGAGAGTACCGGGCAGGATTTCGTGATGTATTGTGTCCGAAGGGTATTCAAGGACAAAAAGCTCATCTCCATGCTGGACGGTTTCGTTCACATGATGCCGCAGGGGCTCAGCATCGGGTTGCGTTCCTCCCAGGGACTGGGCAACCTGCTCTTGTCTGTGTATCTGGACCATTACCTCAAGGACAAGTACGGCATACGCTATTTCTACCGCTATTGTGATGACGGTGTCGTGCTTTGTGAAACGAAAGCGGAACTGTGGACAATTCGTGACATCATCCATTCTCTGGTGGAACAGATAGACCTCAAGGTGAAAGCCAACGAGCGTGTGTTCCCTGTAACCGAGGGTATCGACTTTCTGGGATATGTCATCTATCCCGACCATGTGCGTCTGCGTAAGCGCATAAAGCAGAAATTCGCCCGCAAGATGCACGATGTGAAGAGCAGGAAAAGACGGCGTGTATTGACAGCAAGTTTCTACGGAATGGCAAAACATGCCGACTGTATAATGTTGTTTCATAAATTAACAGGCAAACAAATGAAATCCTTTAAAGATTTGAATGTCGCTTACAAGCCGGAAGACGGCAAGAAGCGGTTTGCGGGTGCGGTGGTGAGCATCCGCGAGTTGGTAAACCTCCCCATCGTGGTCAAGGACTTCGAGACGGGTGTCAAAACAAGCCAGGGCGAAGACCGCTGCGTAGTGGCCATCGAAGTATCGGGTGAGCCAAAGAAATTCTTTACCAACTCGGAGGAAATGAAGAACATCCTCCAGCAAGTGAGTGAAGTGCCGGACGGTTTTCCCTTTGAAACCACCATCAAGTCGGAAACATTCGGCAAGGGTCGAACAAAATACATTTTCACATGAGAAGAATTGAAGGAACAGCCGGGGTTAAGCCCATCGAATGCACCCACCCGGCCAAAAACAAATGGCGCATACGCTGGAATATCCAACCGAATAACGACGGCTCGGCCACATACATGGAGGAGGAGTTCAACCACCGCCCCACTGACGAGGAAATCAGACAGACCATCATCGGCTGGTACAACGCCCAGACAGAGGAAAACATTCTGTCCGGCTTTGAATGGAACGGCATGAAAGTGTGGCTCTCCACGGAAAACCAGTTCAACTACAAGGCTGCCTATGACCTCGCCATACAGACTGACGGGGCAACGCTGCCTGTCACGTTCAAGTTCGGTACTGACGATACGCCATGCTATCACACATTCAACTCGGTCGGAGAACTGGCAGACTTCTATACCAAAGCTATGACGCACATACAGTCGTCACTGGAAAGAGGCTGGAACAATAAGGATGCCTTCCGCCCGGATACATACACGCTATGACAATAGTCCCTTCGGGGGAGGGATAAAAAAGCCCCCGGCCTGTTAAAAATCATCTCACCTACTTTTAACCAAAACACCTGCACGGCGCACGACCGGGGGCTGTATGCCCTCGCTCGCGCCGTGCAGGCTGCGTTTGGTATTGCTGCGCACAGAATGCGCATAAGTAAGTGAGATGGTGCAAAGATACATATATTTTCCTTATGAAGGTATTTGAGATAGTATATTTGAACAAAGATTTGCTGAAAATCTTTCAAGAAACAGGCATAAGATCCGATGACGTGCGATACATTGAGCTGTTCAATGAATACCGCACGATGGTGGCCAATAAGTATAAGGTGTCATATATAGTGGCTTCGCTCGCCACAAAATATGGCATCAGTGAGCGCAAGGTATATTACCTTATCAAACTGTTCAAATCGGACTGCATCCTGCATGCAGCGCAAAACGCGACATAAACGCCTCTTTTAAGCTGCAGTCGTACTACCTTTGCACATGTTTTCAAAAGTACGACCATGAACAAGTATCATCAATTACTACACAGGATTCTCCTTGAGGGGAAGAACCAGACCAACAAGAAAGGCAATATCCGCTACCTGCTCAATGAGCTATTGAGCCTTACCCCTGCCGACCTCCTTGAGATATTCGAAGGCCACGGCATCGCCAGGAAGAAGCTGCGCTCAGAGCTGCGTCTCTTCATGCAGGGTGAGCGCAACGTGGATAAGTATCGCGACGCAGGCATACACTGGTGGGACTATTGTGGCTCCATCCTCGTAAATTCATATCCCACATATTTCGAGAAGCTGCCGCCGCTCATTGACAAGATAAACCTGGAGAAACGCAACAGCAAAAACTATGTGCTGTTCCTCGGCTCCACCAACGTGGAGAGCAATCAGGCTCCATGCCTTAGCCTTGTGCAGTTCCAGATTGACGACGGGGAACTGGTGATATCGGCATACCAGCGCAGTTCTGATGCCAACCTGGGACTGCCTGCCGACATATACCATCTGTATCTTATAGCCCGGCAGATAAACCTGCCGCTAAAGTCCATCACCATACATCTTGCCAACGTACACATCTACAATAACAACATCGATCATACACGCTCGCTGCTGGACGGCAACGAGGATGTAAAATTTGAACTGAACGTATAAATGAGAAAGCACTATCTGTCTGCCCCACTCCCTTTTGTGGGACAAAAGCGAATGTTCGCACGTGAGTTTATCAATGTCCTGAAGCAATTTCCCGAGGATACCGTCTTTGTCGACTTATTTGGCGGTTCCGGCTTGCTGTCGCATATCGCCAAATGCCAGAAGCCAAAGGCGACTGTTGTTTACAATGATTTTGACAATTATCGGAAGAGGTTGGATGCCGTACCACAGACAAACGAGCTGCTGGCCGATTTGCGAAAGATTGTATCAGGCATTCCACGCCTCAAGCCCATCACTGGTGAAAAACGAGACGACGTGCTTGAGTGTATCAAAGGATATGAACGGCGCTATGGCTATGTTGACTACATCACTCTGTCGCCATCGCTCCTGTTCTCCATGAAATATAAGCTGTGCATAGAGGACATACAAAAGGAGACGTTCTATAATAAAATCAGGGCTACTGACTATCCATTGTGCACGGACTACCTTGACGGCATCACCGTGGTATCTTGTGATTACAGGAAATTGTACCGACAGTACAAGGACAATCCCGACGTAGTATTTCTGGTAGACCCTCCATACCTGAGTACCGATGTTGGCACATATAACATGTACTGGAAAATGTCCGACTATCTGGATGTATTGAGCATCCTTGCCGGGTATCGCTTTGTGTACTTCACTTCTAACAAGTCCTCCATCCTGGAGCTGTGCGAATGGCTCGGAAGGAACCGCACCTTGGGCAATCCGTTTGAGCACTGTAAAAAAGTGGAATTCAACACCACCATGAACTACAATTCCTCCTATACGGACATGATGCTATACACCAATACGGAGGATGGCATTAGGATTGCGTCCTAATGGCATTTTATTCCCGTTCTAACGCAACAGAAGGGCGTCCCAAGCAATTCCCGGGACGCCCTTCTGTTGCGTTTGTGTGGCTAATTTTGGCGCGTACAGCGCAACTCATACACTTCTATGCTCTCCACTATCTCGTCATGGTCGTGGTTGGTGTGGGTCTCTTTCAGTGTTAGGGCGGAATATGTCTGCCCTTGCATGCCCTCCAAAGCCCGCTGAATGTCCGCCGAGTAATCAAATACCTCCAGCAACTCGTCCTGATGGGGACTGCCGTCTGCAGCAGAACCGCTCCAATCCGTCACTACATGCAGCTTCAGCCTGCATGTCCCACGCAATGCCGCACGGCCTGTGAATGGCTGCCATTCTATCGGACCAAACTCCACAAACACGGCAGGACGCGGCCAGTTGTCTTCCTGCTCTATGTATTCCACATTGCGGTTCCACAGGTCTATGTGCTTTATCTTGCCTTCGCCCACTGTCTTCAGGCGTTCACACAGGGCTTTGTACAGTTCTTTTCTCATCTCAGTTCAAATTCATGGTTAAAATAGTCATTGAGGTTCTCTTCTATAATCTCTTTTACAAGTTTCTCCACCTCTGGGGACTGGCCGATGAACCGTCGGCGGGGTATGACTATGCTCTTGCCAACCTTCATCAGAGCCATCAGTCTCCAGAACTCAGCCTCGGTACTCAGGCGAATGGTGCGCTTGTCGTTTCTGCGCTCTCCGTTCTTCTTGCGTCCGAATGCCCCTGTGGCCTCGTAGTATTTTGCCCAGAAAAAACGCTTCATCTTTGCCGTCACCTTTATCTCGCCTCCATCGTTATGTATTCCGGCATAAGGCAGGTCGGAATGGAATGTGATGCTGTTTTCCGAGGACTTGCTCTTGATGCTCCTGCGAAGTTGGCCAGTATGTACCAGTGTGGCTCCGCCGGAGCGCATGGGAGACTTGCGCCGGGTCCAAGCCTCTGAAAAGAAAGCCTGACGTTCAAAGTTCTTGTCAAACTCGTCCGTCAGGTCAACCCGTATATCCTTCAGTATATTGCGGACTATCCGCTGCATATCATTTGTTGCCATGGTCAAAATCAAAAAACATTTGTACGTCCTCAGGCATGGTGTTTTTTGTCTCACAGGAGGCGTTGAGTATGTTATAAAATGTACGCTCGGATATACCATAAGTAGGATATACGTATCTGCGCCATATCTCGCGGTTGGAAACACCGTCTTTGGCGTGATCATCGTATATCCTATTTATGTCCTGGACTCTTTTCTGATAACTTACTCCGCGTCTCGGCATCGTGTCGTGTCTGTTTAGGATTCCGTCATGCCTAATGGAATTGGCTTCCACTCTCCATTGTCGCCCTTCACCTCGGCACGGACAAACTGCTTGCTCACCGCAGGCTGGTAGCTTTCCTCTATGACTTGTACTCCTTCAAGGAAGCGTTCGTCACCTGTCTCCTGTGCCACTTTTCTCAGCTGCACGATGCGTGAGGCCTTCAGCGTGCCCTTGGCATCCCGGCTCAACAGTCTCAGCACCATGCTCACCAACGATTTGGTTTTCTCGTCCTTGGCAAGACTCTGGATGTATTCCTTCACTATAGCTATGCCCTCCTCCACCGTGTCGCGGTAACCGTCTGTCACATACACTCCCAGTGTGATGCGCTTGTTTCCCTCGCTGTTGGTAAAGGTATGGCTGCGCTGGTCGGCCTTGATTTTTGTTTTGAAGAGGTCGGACTTCATCTCCAGTATGGTTTTGAAGTTGTCCATCACCTGTTGCTTGCTCTCCTTTATCTGCTCGCTGATACCCATCAACACGGGGATTGAACTCTCTATCTCCTCATCCACCATCTTGCGGTACATTTCACGGTCGGCCTTGGCCTTCTCCTCTGTAGCCCTCTTGGCCTTTGCAATCTGGAAAGCCTCGAATTCGGCCTTCTCTTCTGCCGTCATCATGACGGTTTGCTTGTTGTTGTCTTTCATATTCAATACTGTTTTAATGTTTAGTCTTCCTCATAGTTCTGCATCTCCGCTTCCTGACAAAGTAATGTCTCTTCATACTTGCCGTATGCCCACTCATGGAGGTCATTGTAAAACTCCTCACGTTCTTCAAGTGACAGCCATGTGCCGGCATCAAGTATCTGCACCTTCACTCTGTCCAGGAACTCTCGCGCTTGTTTTCTCATAGTATTTAGTTTTTCGTGGCATTGGGATTGACAAAGATACCTGTCACCGCAACCGATTGTTGTTCGTTATTATTTCCATGTCTCAGCCCGCCTTTGCGCCAAATGGTGCGCAATTTGACAGCCAATGCCTCCAGATCTTCTACTGATAGCCTCGCAAATGGCTTTCCGGCGATTCGTGGGTCCTGGCAGAAACTGTTGATGCGTGCCCAACACGTGGTATCTATCCCCAACCTCTGCATCAGCTTCAGGCACTCACTGCGCCTCTTCTTCCGTTCATCCTTCAGCCCGGCCAGTTCCTCCAGCACATCACAGCATCTGTTGTACTCATCGCGTGTCATCTCGCGGAGGCTGTCTGTGCGGTTCCAAGTGTACTGCAAGACAAGGCTTTTCTTGAACTCCTCCCTCTCACCATCGTATGCCAGCTTGTTGAATGCGGTGTAGAACCGGGCAAAATTGGTTATTTCCTGTGCCATATCACTTTCCATTAAGGATTAACTCACACTCTGTTGTTTTTGTACTCACCCGATAAACAATTTTATCCGGCTTTATTGGGGATGCCTCATATTCCTTTTCGTGCTGTCTGACATATAGCTTCTTGAACTCTTTGCTCATCTTAGACAGTGTCTCTTTGCTGTATGTACCAGCAAATCCGATACGCGAGCTATACATCTTGCGGTACTTTCCCTCATACACTGTTGCTGTCAATGTTATTACCACAACACCAGACTTTATTTTACTCCCCATATCAGCCTCCCTTCTTTGGTTTCCATTCTATCGTCACTACCGCATCCACCTGGCCAGAGCCTCCACATATCGGACACGTTTTGGGTTCATCATGCCTGCACCATACTCCTTTGAAATAGCCCCGTCCTCCGCAATACCTACACGTGTGCCCTGGGCTTGTCATCAGTTCCTTGGTGCTACATCCTTTGGGCGGAGTCAGTTCCACCATTCTTGTCACCTTGCTCATAATTGTTATTCCTTTATATTAACTTGACTATTCGGATAGCTTCTCTTTATCCGGGCTGCAAACAAAACATCTTTCGTTTCAATGACGACATGACCGTTTGTCTTGGCCCGTCGTACTCTTATGTCCGACTGCATGTTTCTCTCTGCCCAATCGTCTATTATCAAGCTCGCCTCGTGGATCTTCACCAGCAATTGGAAAGTCTCTGTCCCCTTGTATGCCATTGCCCGTCTCCTTTCTATTTGTTATTGCACAAGATTGTTGCTTGTCTGTATTATACCTTCCTCCCATACCACGAAATAGCTGCCTGCCTCACCGATGGCACGTCCTTGGCAGTATGCCTTGTACCCGACCACACGCACCTTCATGTCGCATATATACCTAAGTTTGATGGCACCACCTCCCATCGGCTGGCTCTTTTTCTCCTGGCTTACCCAGATAAAGCACTTCCTTGGAAAAAGTTTCATCAAATCTACAGCATTGGGATAATCCCAAGGAGCAACCTGGAAGGAGTCTACAATAATGAACTTCGGGCTCTTGGGCTTTTTCAGCCTGGCAATGACTTCCTCATAACTCTCATCCACCGCCACTCGGAACTTGCCTTGTACCTCGTTCATCTTCAAATACCCACATCTCCGCTGAAAACTTTGGTTCACTCCCTCCTCATAGCTAAGATACAGCACCGTCCCATAGTTGCACAGCTCCTTACCCAACTGCATCACGAAGCTGCTCTTGCCTGCTGCACTGGCTCCACTGATGAACCAGGAGGCGGTATCCGCTGGGAAACCGAATGGCTTGCTCCACTTTTCTTCCCACGGCAACGTTACCCATTTCTTGGAGGCTATGTCTTTAGGACTATATGCTCGTTTCATACCATCGCCATTTTAAGCTTCTCTATCTCTGTATATACTCGCCTCAACCCTCCATGTGTCTTGCGTACTATTTGAGCCACGTCGGCACCTTCGGGAGCATTCACCCTGGCCACAATACGTGCCTGTGCATTTATGAAGGCCTCACGCTCCTTTCCGTCATCGGGTGTCACTTTACTATAACGGTCACCATAACGGCTCAACATCTCGGTATAACCAACCTTCTTGCATTCTATGGAGCGGTTTATCTTCTCCTTCAAACCGTCAGCACCCATCATATACCAGGCGCAGCATCGCTCGGTGGCGTTCCACAGGGCTTTTAACTCCAGGAATGCCTCATACTGCAAGTCACCGGCCTCGTCCAAAATGATAAGCGGGTTCTCCATGGAGCGCAGATAGTACACCAAATCCTCGTAAACATCAGCATACCTGCCCTTGGCATCCACACCGAACTCCGAGGCTATCTTACGTACCAGCTTCAGCTTTGTCTTTACCTGCGAACAGTCCACATACACAGCGTTGCGGTGGTTCTGCACATAATAGCGTGCCGTGAATGTCTTGCCTATGTTGGGAATATCACAAAGTATGGCTGAAAGACATGACCTCTGAGAGAACTCCAGCTGTGCGGTGATATACTCAAATGTGGCTGTCTTGGCTGCTTTCCACTCCATATTGGCACGTAGGCTCACACCCAAACGCCTGGCGATACCAATCCATGAACCTTCACTCAGGGCCTTGTCTGTCTGCCCGTTCTTGATGGCACTGTAAACCGAGGTGCTGATACCGAGGGAGGCAGCATGTTTCGCGTCACTCGGATAGTTCACACGGTTAGCGGCTATCGCTTCCAAAATCTTCTGTTTCTGTGCTTCTGTAATCATAGTTCAAACGCCGTTATAATGTTGTTCTAATCATATTCTTATATGTCCCCAACAGCTTGTGCTGCCATATTTGTGGGCTGCCATTCGCAAGTCTCTTCTGTTTCATCTTGCACCGATGGTGTTGGCAACACAAGTTCTTCGGCCTCCTCTTCTTCCTCCTCATGCCGGACCGGTGCCACTCCCACCCTACCGATGGCATGGTCGCTCAAGTATTTGTCAAAATGGCTCACAATCTTATTCTGCTCGGTATTCTTGCGCTTATCATCCTCTGTCTGTTCAGCCAGTACTCGGTTGAAGGTTTCTACCGGGCGTACCTTGTCAATATATCGGTCATTCTGGTACAGGAAGACATCCGTGGGCTTTCCCTCTTCATCCGGCAGGTAGTAGGCTGTCACTTTGCGATTGTTTGGTTCCAGTTTCTCCAGCACCTCCGGGCCGCTCAGCCACCAGTCTCCGTATGCCACACGCACCGTACTGTTCCGTCTGATGCTTGTCTCCACTCTCTCGCCAATATATCGGCTCAGAGTCAATTTGTCCAACGGACGCAAGGTCGGATTTATTTTGGCCACCAGAACATCCCAGCGGGTCATGCCCGGATATTTCTTCTGGTTAGGGTGCAGCGTGTGGTTCCACTCTGCGCAGTCCCGGCGGTCATCAGCCACCAGTTCCTCAAAGGTGTAGTATTTCCTGTCCTCGTATGTGTGGTTGTCACTGTCGCTCACTTTCTTTGGGTCCACACGCCTTGCTCCCTTGTTGTGCCAACGGCCGATACATTCGTGATTCTTGTGTGCTATGGTGGTCTTGAACGCACCGTTCAAAGCCTCTGCATATTTCTCCTGTGAGTTCTGAGGGGCGCAAAAGCGCACAAAGCGGAACATTTCACCGGCTTTCAGAAAGCCCTCCTTATATTGGCTCATCAGATGCTGCTCTACCTCTATACCCGCAGGCATTCCCCAGCCATTGCGCTCTATCAGGCGGAACATATCCCTGAAACAGGCCACCACCAGGGCATCGTCTTTCTTTCTGCCATAGGCCAGACCCACACGGCACTGGCTCACCACATCGTAGGCATAGTATGCGTGGACATATTCGCCGCCCTTCATGCGACGTGGCAGGTCCACGTCATCCATAGTAATCTGCGACAAGCTGAACTCACCACCATGGCGGTGCATGTGTGGCATTTGCTCATGGTAGAACTCACTCCAGCCACGACGAACTTTCTCCAGCAGCACGCTGTTGGAAGGCTTGTTCAGTATGTTTCGGATAGTACTCTCGCTCAATTCCTTCGGGTCACCGTTCTTGTCGGTAAATTCGTCTGGATTAAAAACCTCGCCGGTCTCCATATCCCATACGTCCAATTCTCCACATACAAAGGAAATATACATCTCATGTACATCGCTGCCGTATGGCTGATTGGGCAGGGCGGAGATGCTCATCACCAGACGCTCGGTCTTGTGGTCCACCTTTCTCGCACATTGATTGCCGAACTTACCACTGATAAGGCACTCGTAGCCATACTGCTTATATTCGTTCACTTTCTTGCGGAAACGCAGGGGACTGGCCGGAAGGTCGTGCCCGAATTCCTCACGCAGTGTCTCTATGGTAGTGGCCATCTTGCCCCAGTCATACTTCTCGCCCATCAGCTTCCTGTAGTCCCTACTGCGGTTGTACAGTTTGATGCAAGTGTTCAGTACCGAGGCATTTACCGCATACTTCTGTGCGAGTCTGGCAGAAGCCTTGTCGCTGCGCTGCCTGGCTGACCAATCCATAAAATAAGCAACGGCTGCCTGGTCAAGCTCATAATTGGACACTATCCAACCACGCAGCAGCACGGCATCGCCACCAGGATACTTTTCCTCAACCTTTTTCTTATAGGTGGTAGGCAGACTATCTACAACAACCAGAGCATAGTTGCCTTTGCCCCCGCCGGGACGGGCTACTTTCAGCCTATTACGTGCGGCAAGCTGGCGACAGTAATCCTGTGTCAGGATACCGTCAGTCTCAAGTTCACGTACCGATATGCAAAGTTTGTTGTCGAAAAACTCCATACCTAAATCTCCCTATCTCAATGCAGCAGCAAATTCCTGTATCCCGTCAATATCTGTAAGGGCCACGTTCTCATACGTCTTCACTCTTCTTCCCTTATATATCACAGCACCTGTACCGTTGTTACGGTCAAGTTCCACGTGTGCCCCATTAGGGTAGTACTGGTGCATCACCTTGTCATAGTCGTGGAACATCTCCATCACCGGAGAAGTTGCCATCAGTATGCCGCCTCTCTCAAATGCTATGCTACGTATTTTCTTCGCCTTGTCTGCATTGCAGCGCTTCTCATCAAAATGCAACGCATACAATACGTAACGCTCCGTCACTCCAAATGCCTTCGCGATAAACGCGCGGTCTGTCTTCGCAATGTGAATGTACTTATCCATATCTCACTTATTTTGTTGGTTGATTTAATCCTTAAAATTCGCTAATCTCGCCTTTTTTCTGTACCTTTGGGGGCGCGTTCTCTCTGAACACGCTGCAAAGATACAATACTTTTCGCCATTATGCAAGACCAAGAGCAATATATTTCGCCAATAAAGCAAAGAATTTTGCATTTTGCCTCTACTTTAGGCATTAGCAAGCGTGATTTCTACACAAAAATTGGGGTTTCAAGGGGTACGCTTGAAAGTAAAACTGGCATAACCGAGGATGTGATAACAAAATTTTTCACCACCTATCCCAATGTAAGTATTGTGTGGCTTATGACTGGTAGGGGGGGAATGCTTAGCCAAACAGAACTTTCCGAAGCAACAACAGACATTCCTGTGGCACATCACACGGACGACCCCAAGGATGGCATCCCCCTCATCCCATTAGAAGCAATGGCAGGAGAACTCACAGGAGAACTGCCTGTATTAGAATACGAATGTGAGCGTTATGTTGTCCCAGTATTCAAAGGTGCAGACTACCTTATACCAGTGAAAGGTTCAAGCATGTATCCCAAATACAGCTCTGGAGATATTGTAGCATGCCAACGCGTACCAATGTCCAACCTCTTTTTTCAGTGGAACAAAGTCTACGTCATCAACACAAATCAAGGTCCGCTCATCAAACGTATCAAACCAGGTAACACACCGGACCATGTCCTCATCGTTTCCGACAATGAGAAATATGACCCTTTTGAACTCCCTCTCTCTGCCATCTACTCCGTTTCACTTGTCATAGGCGTCATCAGATTAGAATAGCATTATTATGGGAGCAGTCATTATCATCCTTGTCATAGTACTATTCTTCCTTCTTGTAAGCCTAAAAGGAAAGAATGGAATGATTGATACTACAGCACAAACGCAGGACTCCAGACACATGCAATGGAAAGATAACCCCAATGAGTCTGTTGTTAAAATAAAAGTGGTACCTACATACAGTTCCAATAGGGAGAAACGCAATAAGCGAGATAAAAGACATAAAAGACAACATCGAATATGGACTGTATTACATTTTATGGAAGCTTATGACAAGTTAATGTATAGCCAAAATTTTTATGACCTTACATCTAACACCAACGAGTATAATGATGCCAAGGCTCAAATGCGCAAAGAGCATATTACCCAAGAAGACATAGAAGTAGCTGTACGATTCTGTCGTATGGAATGTTTCTATGGCACATGCGACCATCCACTCAGCCCCCAAGAGGTAAGCGACATACAAAACTGGCAAAACATAGCTATTGACGAGGAAGCACTTCTGAATAATGTTCTTTTGGCGTATGAAAAGTATTGGAATAGCGTCCTAAATGCTTACAAAAGAACATACGCAAGAAAAAATAGATTATCATACTTAGTCATTAACCTTGATGAACTCATGACATCGCCACAAATACAAAAGTACCCTACAATAATCACCAAGATGTCAGAACTCCAAAGCAGGTATGCAGATGAGCTCAACAAAGAGGGCTAACCACTTTTACAGCGATGCTTTTACTCTTCCTCCAGACCACACATCGTCTTGAGTAGTACGAAGCGTATCACCCCCTCCCCCTCCAAAACGCATAAATTCCCCTTAGCCCCCCCTCCGCACTTCGCCAAAAAGCCACGAATTATCTTGATTTATGCGACATTACGAGCTTCGTCCTACAAAACTGTATGGCTTTTAGGGTAGGTCTATCACGCGAAAAAACGGGGGTATCTTTGAAAAAGTAGTACTTTTGCCCCCCTCCCGTGCGTACCCTCAAAACCCACTTTTGTCACTCCAAACATAAAAAAGTGTCACTCCAAAGTGTCACCCCTTTTGTCACCCCACTCCCTCAAAACGCGACTTTTGGGCACCACTCCGCACACCACACCAACCCAGCACCCAAGAGTGCCAACAAAACCCCACGCACAGCCCCTACACACGCATTTATCTATATGTATCAATAGATTAGCCCTGCGGGCATAAAAAAGGCCATAGGCGTAAACCTACAGCCAACAGAAGTAAAGCAGATGCAAGCCCCTCCCCCCACTCTACTCCATCAAAAGTAAACCAAAATTAAAGCAATGTAAACGCTTCGTTTTACGCCACCATTCCCCCCATCCCACTCTAACTCTTTAAGTACTAGAGTATTTAGGCTACGCTAAGGCACAATCGAACATATACGCTTCGTTCTGTGCCCCATAGTTTGTTGTCGAAGGCCAACGTACCCTTGAGCATCATCTGCGGCCTCAACAAATAGTCTGCCTCCATGAACGAACGCATAAGCGCAAGTGTGCGTGTGGCAAGTGTATCCAGCGCAGCTCTGCGATAACGTGTCCGCTCGCGTATGATGCTTGCCCTCATGGAGCGTTTCATGCTGAATCGCCCCTTCTTGTAGGTGGACTCCATCGTAAAGGAGTTGTCCCAATTGTTGTCCCTGCGGCACGCGCTGTTCTCCAGGTCGGGAGTACCGTCGCGCCATCGCCGGTCGTCGAGGCTGCTGTATATGTAGGACGACTCCCACATGCCGTGGAACATGGTACGCTTGCCCGTAGCACCGTTGAAGTCCAGCCCCATAGTCGCGTTCAAGCGGTGGTGCGGCGTACTGAAACGCTGGCTGTCCGTGATGACCGTGCCATGCCTGAAGTACTGATATTCGCCCTGCGACCATCCTTCTTCCTTGGCGTTGTCGTAGTCCACACGCACGATGGCCGCCACGGAGCTTTTCTTGAAATAGTGTGTCAGGCGGGTGTTGCCCTTCACGTTGACGCCCTCGGTTGTGGCCATAGCATTACAGGTGGATGCGTTGACCTCAGTTCCCGGGCCCTCTGCCTCCATGGTCTCCAGTTCGGAGAAATCATCCCTGCGTCCACGCGCGTAAGCGACATTCATGTCCACGGTGAGCGTGTTCCTCTGTCCAAGGTTAAAGTACGAGGCAAAGTCCAAAGGCACCTTCAGGTTGTGCGTGTAAACCCGCGACGTGGTCATCCGCCGTATGGGCGTGGCATCGTGGACAAAGGCAAGCATACTCTCCCACCCCTCCCCGGTCTCGTCCCAATGGTTGGCACCCGCGGTGATGTCCCATCGGCTGTCGCGCTTCACCTCGTAGCCGGGCTTCCACAGGTGGCGGTAGGCCACGGCTCCCACCTGCTGGCGTATGGGAAGACAGGCCTGACGGAAGCCGCGTCCGTTTATCGTCCTGTAGTCCACACGCTCGGGGTCGTTGGCCACGCGAGCGTAGACCATAAAGGGATCTGTGTCGCTCAACTTCGTCGCATCGATGTTGACGGCATACTCCTTGCCGGCATATACCTTGGCCTGTGCCTCGGTATGGAACCTGTCCATGAAGCCGGGCTTTATCCTGACGTCCAGCACACGCTCCTCGTTGCCATCCGCCACTCCGGTCCTCTCCTGCAACTCGCCGGAGCGGCCATACGCCTGAACGCTCTCCACGGCCTTCACTGGCACCATGTTCAGCAGCATGGCCTCGTCCAGGGCGTCACGACCATTCATCATCATCTTCAGCGACTCACCGTCCCACAGGAGCTTGCCATCCCGTATGCTCACGCCGGGCAGCCTCTCTATCAGGGCCACGAGCCTGTCGCCTTCCTCCATATTGAAGGCATCGGGATTGAACACCACAGTATCGCCCCTCATGTAGAAGCGCCTCATCCGGGCATCCACGGCCACCTCGCGCATCAACTCTGCACCGGGTCGCAGGTATATGGTGTCCGGACTTATGGTATCGTTTCCACTCATGCCTATCCGTCGGACCGGCTCGGAACCGTAGCCAAAGTACTTGGCCGTTATGGCAAGGATGTTTCCGGCCTGCATCGGACAATAGAAGCATCCGGCCGTGTCCGCCGTCAGCGTATAGCTCATGTTGCCCTTTTCCGAGGCACTCTCCGTCACCTCTATTCGTACCCCGGAGAGCTGTTCCCCGGTTTCAGCATCCACAACACGGCCTTTGAGGATCTCGGCCCTGGCAGACAGCAATGCCACAGACATGATGGCGAAGAGCAACCACGCCTTCTTCATCGGCATCATGTCACAACAGGACCTTCACTATCAGCTTGCGCTGGCGTCCCCGGCCTATGAGCGGAGCATGGGCGTCCTCGGGGAAGACGGCCATAAACTCGCCCGGATGCACGGGAATGTGCGTCACGTCCGTATCGGCATAGAGGGCAAAGTCTCCGGCCTCGTCAAAGGGAGCTTCGCTGTCGCCCAGATCGGAGAGGTGCTTCCACCCTATAGTTTCGGTCTGTGCCAGGGGCACGTGGATGTCTATGTAGCGGCGATGCACTTCCAACTTCTGGCTCTCGGGAGCCAGCAGTTCCGTCTCGCAGACGTTGATGAACAGGCGATCGCCGTCCAGCTCTATGCGCCCGGCGGGCACAGCGGAAAGGTCGTGGGAAGTGATGTACTCGAATGCCCGGCGGAACAATGGGTGCATGGCCTCATAACGCGGGCTGTCACATAGTTTTGCTAATATCATATCGGTATGTTTCTTTTTGGGGGTGTATTGTGTATGTTTCTTGCATGCGCGTGGAGGCTACTGAAGGTCTGTCCCTACCTCGCCACGACGTTCGTACATCTCCGCCGTGGCGGTGAAGATGACATCGGCACTGGAGTTGATGGCCGTCTCCACAGAGTCCTGTACCACGCCGATGATGAAGCCCACGGCCACCACCTGCATGGCTATATCATTGCTGATGCCAAACAGTGCGCAGGCCATGGGGATGAGCAGCAGCGACCCTCCGGCCACGCCCGAGGCTCCGCAAGCTCCCAGCGTTGCCAAAATGCAGAGCACCAGCGCACTGGCCAAAGACACATCTATACCCATGGTATAGCACGTGGCCATGGTCATGGTGGTGATGGTCACGGCCGCACCGTTCATGTTGATGGTACAGCCCAAGGGGATGCTGACGGAGTAGAAGTTCTCGTCCAGCCCCATACTTTTGCACAAGGCCATGTTCACAGGGATGTTGGCAGCCGAGGAGCGCGTGAAGAATGCGCTGACGGCACTCTCGCGCAGGCAACGGAGCACCAGAGGATAGGGATTGCGACGGAGCATGACGGCCACTATAAGCGGATTGACCACCAGGGCCACCAGCAACATGCAGCCAACCAGCAGCAGGAGCAACCGACCGTAGGTGGTGAAAATGTGCAGACCACTCTCCGACACGGTGCTGAAGACCAAACCCATAATGCCGAAAGGGGCACACTGGATGACCCACCGCACCACGGTGGATATGGTCTCGGCCCACTCCGCCACGATGTCTATAGTGCCGGGCGAGGCGGTCTTCTTCAGGGCCAGCCCTATGATGATGGCCCATAGCAGTATGCTCAGGTAGTTGGCCCCGGCCACAGCCTCCACAGGGTTGCTCATGAGATTGCGGGCTATGGTGGAGAAGACATCACCCAGCTGCTGCGGTGCCTGACTTTCGGCGCCGGAGATTCCCGTCAGGATCATCTCCACGGGGAGCAGGCGGCTGGCCATGACAGCCAGGGTGGCGGCCAACAGGGTGCTGACCATATATAGTCCGATGACGGTACGGAAGCGGCCGCCGATGCCGGCACGTGCCCGGGCTACTGAGGATACCACCAGCACAGCCACCAGCACCGGGGCTATGGCCTTCAGGGCACCTACGAACAAGATACCGGGAATGGCCACGGGGTGGAACCCAGGCACTGTGAGCGCCAGAACAGTGCCCACGGCTATGCCTATGACTATCCTCAACATCAGGTTCATGCCCTGCCATGCGCCGACGACGCGCGAAAGAACTTTCTTCATGTGTATGTCATTTATGACGGCACTCGGGAACCCGCTCCCACGAGCACGCTCAATCTATGAAACGGTACTTGAACTTGTCACGCGGCTTGGCCTCGGGAGCCTCATCAGCATAGCCGAATCCTACGCAGAGGCTCAGCTCGTAGCCCTCGCTGAAGCCCAGGCGCTGCAAGAGCGGAGCGCACAGGTCGTTGTCGGTGAGGAAGCGTACGGGACTGCCAAGACAAACGGAGCCTACGCCCTTGCTCCAGGCCGAAAGCATCATGTTCCCGGCCAGCAGGCCACAGTCGTAAGCAGAAAAGTCGTAGGACAGATCGCGGGCGATGAACACCATCACCGGGGCACCGCGAAAGCATCCGCCCACCATGGCGGAGTCAAGTTGCGGGTGTGCCTGTGCCATGGCGCGTGACATGTCGCCCAGCAAGCCGGGATCATCCACCACACGTATCTCCCATGACTGCTTGTTCTGCCCGTTGGGTGCGTTTATGCCACAGTCCAGTATCTCGGTCATCAGTTCGCGAGGGACGGCCTCATCCTTGTACTTGCGTATGCTGCGGCGTGCCATGATGGTCTCCACAACCTGGTTGCGTTCCTCGCGAAGCTCTTCCTTGGCCATAGCGGTGTATGTCCACCCGAACAGGCGGTCGCCCAGCAGCAGGAGCAGCATGAGGAGCGGCAGCCATGTGGTTATCATCTTAAGTTTCTTCATATCCATATAGACGTGTTGATACCGGACGTGTGCCCTGCCTATACATTATATAATAGGGCAAGGCACACGCACCTTGTTACTGTTTTTCGGCTATCCGCTCCAGAGTCTGGTAGACCTGCATCAGACCGCGGGGCACATGGAAGCAGCCCTTCCACTTGCCGCCTTTGAGGGTCAGGAGCACCTCACCGCGACGATTGAGGTAGCCATACCACTCCGGATACTCAGGATCCATGAAGTGGCTCCATACGTAGTCGTGCACCCGCTCGAACCACTCCAGGCAGCGCGCGTCGCCTGTAAGCTCGTAACCCTTGATCATGGTGATGAGGGTCTCGATGTGTACCCACCACAACTTCTGATCCCATTCAAGCTGCTGCAGAGGGCGGCCCAGACGATCCATGAAGTAGAAGATGCCTCCATACTGCTTGTCCCATCCGTACTCTGCCTCGGCCAAAGCGATATTCTTAGCCTTCTCTATCAATGCCGGGTCGCCCAGACGCTTGCCCAGGTCCATGATGAACCACATGGCCTCGATGGCGTGCCCGGGGTTCAGCTGGCGGCCGTCCATACAGTCTACCAGCTGATTGTCCGTGCCCAGGTGCTCCACTATAAGGCCCAGTTCGGGGCGATAGAATACGTCCATCACCTCGTGTACGCAGGTCTGTATGGTCTTGTCAAGAAAATCCTTGTCCAACAGAGGCTCTATCTCCAGGGCCACGTTGCACAGTATCATGGGCAGGGCGAAACTCTTCAGGGCACGCGCCCCGGGGGCAGCCTTGGACCAGCGCCCCTTGGGATTGTCCACCTTGGACAGAACGATGTCAAAGGTTTTCTTGGCTATCTCGGCATACTCCCGATTGCCGGTGGCTATGGACAGCTGGCCGAAGGCAAGGACGGCAAACGTATAGGAGAAGATGTTGTAAGGCTCCACCAGCGGGTGTCCCTCGCGGTCGAGGGCGAAGTACCAGTTGAGCCGGCCGTCGTGGCCATGCTTCTTCAGGAACTCGGCACCCTGTATGGCAGCATCGAGCCACTCCCGGCGCTTCTCCACCTTGTTGTAGAGAGTGGCAAGCATCCACACTTCGCGGCCCTGCAGCCAAACGAACTTGTCGGTATCGAACACCTCGCCGTCGCGTTCCAGGCACGTGAAGTATCCACCGAACTCACTATCTATGCTCTTCTCCATCCAGAAGGGCATCACACGGTCCAACAGCTCACTCTTGTACTGCCGGGCCAATTGCTTAAAGTCTATCATCCGTGTATTGGGTATTGGTTATTTTCGTTCAATTTTGACCTCTATGGAGCATAAGGACAGCAACCATGCCACCGCCACGCTTACCACCATGCCGGTGGCGCCGAAGAGGAAGAAGTTGGCATCCGTGCACCAGTTCATCCAGAAGACCACAGCCTCGCCCACCAGGAAACCGATGAGGGCGGCATAGCCACGGACACGCGGCATGAACACTGCCATGAAGAACAGGCCGCCCAGTCCGCTTGTCAGCAGGCCGAGGATGGTGTTGAAGTAGTCCAGCAGGGACTGTATGTTCCACGTGACCATGAGCAGAGCGATGACCAGACCGATCAGGCCACTGACCATGGAGGCTATGCGGGCTATGCGAAGCAACGAGGTATCCGACGTTGACGGACGGAAGCGCTTGTAGAAGTCTATGGAGAAGGACGTGGACACACTGTTGATGTTGCTGGAAATGGTGCTCATGGTGGCCGCAAAAATGGCGGCTATCAGCACACCGGCCACACCGGCCGGCATCTGGCTCATCATGAAGAAGGGGAAGATGGCATCGGACTGTGTCATGGTCACGTCCAGCTCTGCGGGGTGCGTCTTGTAGAACGTATACAGGCCGGTGCCTATCATATAGAAGGCGACGGACACGAATACACTCATCAGACCGTTCACCAGGATACCGCGCCCGGCCGACTTCTCGTCGGGTGTGGTGAGGTAACGCTGTATGACAGTCTGGTCCGAGGTGTAGGAGATGAGGTTATTGGCCAGTCCGCCCACAATGATCACCCACCATGTGGCCTGCGACCAGGAGTTGCTCCAGTCGAAGAGACGCAGCTTGTCGTTCGCCATGGCCAGTTCCAGGCATCCGTTCAGTCCGCCCTCGGTATTCACGACCAGATACACCACAGAGAATATGGCACCTCCGACAAGAATCAGCCCCTGAATGACATCGCCCCAAATGACAGCTTCCACGCCGCCCATGGTACAGTATATGATGGTAACCAAACCCATCAGCACCACGCACAGGTATATGTCTATGCCGGTGACAGCCGTCAGTGCCAAGGAGGGCAGATAGAGCACCAAGGCCATGCGGGCTATCATGAAGATGCAGAACAGAGCCGAAGCCATCATGCGTGTGGCCAGGTTGAAGCGCTGCTCCAGTATCTCGTAGGCACTGGTGACATTGAGCTTGCGGAAATAAGGCAGATAGTACCATATCACCGGGAAACTGACCACCAGTATCATCCACAGCATGGGGTAATAGGTCCAGTCTGTGGTGTATGCCTTGGCGGGTATGGCCATATAGGTGATGGCCGAGAGCATGGTGGCATAGATGCTGATGCCCGCCGCCCACCAGGGTATGCGGCCGCCACCCTTGAAGAAGTCGTCCGTGCCGCCCTCCCTGCGCATGAAGTATATGCCCATGCCAAGCATGGCGATGAAGTAGAGCACCAGCACGGTCCAGTTGATCCAGCCAAAATTTTTCTCGTTGCTCACTTCCACATACGTGACGGCATCGGTACGTATGCCCGGCATGGTCTCGCCGCCACTGTATAGCCAGCCTGTGCCGTTCTCCACCTTGGTGAGGCAGGCTCCGGCACGTGCAAGCAGGCTGTCTCCTGGCAGCAATGCCCAGGAGTCGGTGACGGTATGATATGTGAGCACATCCCTGCGGAAACGATACCACTCCGGTTCGTGCCGCAAGTACAGGCTATCCTGACGGCCGGCTATGGCACTGAGGAAGATGTCGAAGTCCACTCCTCCGAAGAACAGCACATGGCTGTAGCCCATGGGGGTGCAGGTGCTGCCCACCACAGCCTGACGGCAGAGGTCGCGTCCGACAAGAGAATCGTTACGCTCCACCCAGACCGATGCCGGTGAGGTGCGTTTCCAGTTGTCTGCGGAGGCGCTGTCCCGGGTCAACTCGGCAATGTTCATATAAACACCATCAAGATGTACATAAGCCCCCTGCTCCAGGGAATCCACCTTGGGCTGATAGCCACCGAAGACAAAGAGGGCATCGCCCGTGGGAGTCTTCTGCACCGTCATGCAGGGTTGCAGACGGCAGGCATCGGGCAATGTGGCAGCCACCTGCCACCTGTGTATGGTGGTGTCGCAAGGCCATTCCAGACGATAGACATTCCTGTTGGGCACGCCATTGCTTTGCCCGCCGGCCACCCACAGCATGCCTTCGTGATAGGTGGCGGCAAAGTTATCAAGTCCCTGTGGAAGCATGGCAACATCCTGATGCCACCCTCCGTTGCAGTCCACCCAGAAACAACCGGGCCATGAGTAACGACCATCGGTGCCTCCGATAACCACAACACCGCCCGGCACTTGAACACCGGCACCATAGGCCATTGGATAGTATGCCTTCTGGCCGCCATCGGCACATGGGACATCGGGGAAGTTGCACCCACCATGTACCCACAGATTATCGTACACCCATCCTGCCATGTGGCCGGAGACGGCCGTGCGCAGAGGTGGCGTGGGGCGCACAGAAACACGGTTCTGCCCCAAGCACAGCAAGGGACAGAACAGTATAAGCAATAACAGTATCTTCTTCATAGTGTAAGGTGAAGAAAGCATCAGAACTTGTTGCAACGCTCAAAGAAGTGTATGGCCTCCAACTCGGCACGCAATGCCTTCTCCTCCTCCTCCGTAACGTTTTGGAACGGGGTGCGATTGGGACCAAGGTCAAGGCCAATGAGCTTCATTATGCGCTTGCCGCCCACAATGTTGCCACGGAAATGGCATATAACGTTGATGACCTCCTGCGAGAAGTTCTGCAGTTCGCGTGCCTTCTCTATGTCGCCCTGCTTCCAAGCATCGATGATGCCAACGAGATTTATTCCGTTGTAGTTGGTGGTGCCGCCTATACCGCCCTGTGCGCCGCCCATGGCCAGGGAGGGCAGAATGGTCTCGTCCTGGCCGTGCAACATGTCAAACTTGCCATTGCCATACAAACGGCACTGGTTGTACTCGTAGATGCTTTCGTACGTGTACTTGATGCCGGCAAAGTTGGGTATGCGTCCGTCCACGGCCTCCAAGAGCTTCACCATGGGCAGGTAAGCCCCGTTGAAGGCAGGTATGTGGTAGTAATAGAAAGGCAGATTGGGAGCACCTGCCGCAATTTCCTCACAGTACTTCACCAGCTCCTCTATGCGCCCGATCTTGGGGAATGGAGGAGCCATGGCGCCTATACCCCATGCGCCTATCTTCTGTGCATGCTCGGCCAGCATGCGGGAATTGCGCACACAGCATGAACCTACGTGCACGATCACCTTGAAGCCCTCGGGGGCGGCCTTCACCCAAGCCTCGGCCAACTGCATGCGTTCCTCCTCGGTGAGCATATAGCCCTCGCCGCTGCTGCCGTTGATGAATACGCCCTGCAGGCCGTTCTTCTTCAGCATAGCGGCATAGGCGGGGATGGGTTCCAGGTTAACATCTCCGTTGGCATGGAACGGAGTAAAGGGGGCATCGATAAGCCCAATGATCTTTTCCATAGTCAAATTGTTTTTATGTGTTGTCTGTGTTTAATGAGTCTGACATAACGCTCCCCCGTGTCTACAGGGAAAAAGCACCGGTTTGCCGGGAGACCCTCATTATCTCCGGCGTGTGTATGTATATGGTATAGGTTTCACCAGAGCGCGTCCTGGGAATGATGATGGTGTCGTCATTCGGAGTCTTGCACTTCACTCTCTTGCCGCGTGCATCGAACACGCGGTGCGAGGCTATGCCCCGGTAGCGTATGTACAGCGGTTGCCCGGCATGGCTGGTTATGCTTACCTTGGTCAGGCTACCATTCTGCCACTCCTGGTCCACGGTGAAGTTGCCCACGGCCTTCAGCCCGCATACATGCCCCTTGGCAGCCCAGGCGGAGGGCAAGGCGGGAAGCAACTGCAGAGTGTCGGTATGGCTTTGGAGCAGCATTTCGGCAATGCCTGCACAGCAACCAAAGTTGCCGTCTATCTGGAACGGGGCACAGGCGTCGTAGAGATTATAGTATATGCCCCCGGCGTACTGGTTGACGCCGTAAGAGGTAGAGTGACGCAGGGCATTGCGCAGTATCCTGTGTGCGTGATCACCGTCCAGGGCACGTGCCCACAGGTTCACCTTCCATCCCATGCTCCAGCCGGTGGCCTCATCGCCACGCAGTTTCAGCGAGTTGACAGCCGGCACAAAGTAAAGACTGGCCTGAGAAATCTGTGGCAAAGGATACAGGGCCATCATGTGACTCATGTGGCGGTGGCTGGGGTCGTCGCTGACATGGTAGGGACTATACTTCCATTCACGCAGAAGCAGGTCGCCCTTCTTCACGCCGTTGCGGCCATCCACCCAGGCGCTATGCTTGTCGGTACGTGCGTCATAGACCTCGGTGTGCAGGCCGGTATCGGTCTTGGCCAGATAGTTTTTCAACTTGGCCACGTCCTCGGAGGTGAGGCCGGTAACCTTGCAGCCAAGGACATCCTGAGCCTGTGACACGCACGAGAAGAGGTAGTGTATCAACTGCTGTGCGTGTGCCGTGCCGTCCTCCTTGGGGTGCGCGTTCTGCTCGGCGCTGTACTCGTCCGGAGCTTCGTAGGTACCATCGGCAGCAACCTTCATCCTATCGAACCAGAACTGAGCGCATGACCACATGGCAGGAAAAGCCTTGGCCAGGAAGGCCTTGTCCATGGTGTAGCGATAGTGTTGCCACAGGTGTGAACAATACCAGGCATTGGCCACGAAGTAGTTGGTTCCCCAAATGCTCATGCCGCCGAAGATGGTGGATTCGGTGAAGACCGTCCAGCCCCGGTCCACTCCGGCATAGCGGCGGGCAGCCTGCTGCCAGTTCTTGTCCCCGGCGTTCTTTATGATGTAGTTCAGCAGGGGCAGGTGCAGCTCACTCAAATTCGTTGGCTCGGCTGGCCAATAATTCATCTGTATGTTGATGTTCGTATGTATGTCGGCATTCCAGGGTGCATTACTCAGATTGTTCCAGATGCCCTGCAGATTGTTGGGGGCCTGCAGGTCACGGTTGCTGGAGATGGCCAAATAGCGCCCGAAACAGAAGTAGAGTTGCTCCAGAAAGCGCGCCTCGGGGTCGTTGAGATCCGTCAGCGTGTTGTAGTGGTCTATAAGCTCGTTCGTGGGACGGTTGCTGTGGGCGTTCAGATCCAGGGAGACGCGCCCAGTATAGGAAAGGAAGTCAGCACGATGGGCAGAGAGAATGCGTTCATATCCCTTACGACAAGCAGCATCCACACGGCCACGGATTTCCTTGCCGAGAGATGCTGGGGAAATGCCGGAGATGCGTGTATCAGAATCCGAATCAAAGTCCGTACCGGCCGCCATGTACATCACTACATCGGTGGCACCGAACACCTCTATTCCCCTCTCGGTGGCACGCACATGGCCTGCGCCAATAGGCACGACACGCATAGCGGTGCTATAGGCCACCGTCTCCAGTTGTCCGTGGAAGGATGCATAGGGCATGCTCGCGGCATCTGTGGTATAGGTCACCGGAGCGGCATTGATGTCCTCGCCCGGAGCGTAGGAGAAGAGCAGGTGCAAACGTTTGTTGCCCTGAGCCGAGTAACGGACAACCATCACACGGTCGGGAGCACTGACGAAGTATGTACGATCGTACGATGTCATGTGTTGCCGAGCCGTACAGCTGACCTGCACAATACCCTCCTGCAGATCCAGGCTGCGAACATATTCCTCCACCTCTCCATCCTTGCCGGGAAGAAAAACGCCACTGAGGTCTTCCACCATGATGCTGCCGAAATTCTTATACTGTCCATAACCAGAGCCGAAGCCCTGCATGTCGCTGGGCTTGCCTGTCCAAAGGGTCTTCTCGTTGAACTGGATTTCATCGCGGTGCAGACCACCGAATATGCTGCCGCCCAACTGACCGTTGCCTATGGGCAGGGAGTATTCCATCCATACATTCTGAACCCCTGTAGCAGTAGCCGGCACATCATACCACAATGTCATTGGATTGCGGGGGCGAAAACCCTCGGCACTCACCGCCAAGCTGCAACATAGCGCCATGCCCATAAAGCTACGCCTAAGCAATGTTCTCATAGTATTTCTATTCATGTCTCAAATCAAATGTATTCCAGGTTCACCATCATCACGCCCATCGGATGTGAGCACAGGCCATGCGTCTGCCTGTACACGGCATTATAAAGCCTCTCGCATGCATTTGCACGTATAAAGTTACGGCATAATTGCGTCAACTCACATAGCAAAGCGCGAAAAGGAGCATACACGGCACGATTTCGACAAAAAAGCCAACGAACATTTGGATGTTATTCCCAATTGTCATACCTTTGCACCCGGTTTTGCTGCTTTAGCTCAGTGGTAGAGCGCATCCTTGGTAAGGATGAGGTCCCGAGTTCAACTCTCGGAAGCAGCTCATAACGGCAAAGAAAGTTATGATGTGCCCCATCCGATTGATTATGGATGGGGCACATTGATTTTATATTCCGTTCCATATAATCTAATGGTTCACCCAATAATGGAGCAACAGGCAAATCACATATGACTAAGCCTATCATGGTTGAGCCAATGCCCCAAAAGCCTTATTGCCCGTTGGACACCACAAGCCATGGATAAATAAAGAAATGCCTCCTTAAAAGCTTGTGCAGAGGGTATCATCACTTGATGGCCGAACCAACAACAAAGAAAAAACGAGTGGCTTGTCCCGAGTCGGCAACGCTGAGATTATCCCATTCACAACAGGCCGCTATCCTTAACCCCTTGTCTTTGGAACGATGAGCTACATAAAATGCTTCACTATATAATTAAGCATGCGCCATCGTTTGGTTACGACACATAGCCTTTGCCTTTTGCTGATGGCACGGACAATTTGTTTTGTAACCTTTTCGAGCGGCATGACCCAAAACAGGCCGTCACCCTTTGCCATTCTCGTGTCTACCAGCCCCGGCCTTATCTCTGTAATATACAAAGGCACATGCTTGGCCTTAGCCTGCAACGACCTTGTATAATTGATTTGATAAGCCTTACTTGCACTATATGATGGTGCAGCCGGTGCAGGCAACAGTCCACCGATGGAAGTAACCGACACGATATGTCCGTTTCCTTGTGTCTCAAAGTAGTGATATAATGTATCCATCACATTGGTCCAGCCTATGACATTCACTGCAAGGGTTTCCATCTCTTGCGAAATATCCAACGCTGGATTCAGTTCACCTACCCCGGCACAGATTATTGCAAGGTCAAGTTGCTTCCAAGAATCAATCACCTTGCACAAAGCACTATTGAACGCCGAACAATCAGCCACGTCAACGGCTAACGGAAGCGTAGAAGACGGATTGCCGGTATAGAGTTCATCCAATATCTCTTTACGACGTCCCATTATGGCAACATTGTTGCCACAGGAAACATAGTGCGAATAAAGAGACTTACCTATACCGGAAGTTGCACCTATTATAAGAATGTTCATAAAAGCAAATGAGCATGGTTATATGTGGCTACAAATTTAATGAAAAGAAATGAGACTTTGCACTCTTTTCCTCATCGGTTCTGGCAACGCTTGGATATTTTGGCAGAAAATCGTACTTTTGTCCATGAACCATTGGAGAAATGGCAAACCCGCAACCTACCCCATCCCGTCATGAACAACAATATAGAACACCACCCTTTTGAACCATTCATACCAGAGAGAGCAAGGATTCTCATGCTGGGCACATTTCCCCCGGCCCGACACAGATGGTGCATGCCTTTCTACTACCCCAACTTCCAGAACGACATGTGGCGCATCATGGGCCTCCTCTTCTTCAACGACAAGGAACACTTTATCATTAAAGGGGAAAAACGTTTTGACCAACCCCGGATAGAGGCATTCCTAAGAGAAAAAGGTATAGCAATGTATGACACCGCCACAAAGATAGTGCGCACCAAGAACACCGCCTCGGACAAGGACCTTAACATCATTGAGAAAACTGACGTGGAAGCAATGCTCGACCGCATGCCACAATGCACCACAATAATCACCGCCGGCCAACTCGCCACCACAACGCTCTGCCATCACCTCAGCGTAAAAGAGCCGAAAGTGGGCGATTACGTGGAATTGGATTATAAAGGACGTCAACTCCGAATCTACCGCATGCCAAGCACATCGCGTGCCTACCCCATGAAGCCCGAACACAAGGCGGAACAGTATGCCAAGGCTCTGCATTGATTGAGCTTGGCACAAGAAAACATTCTCATGGTTTCCTGATACATTTATACCCAAAAAGCAATATAATCAGAATTATACAATGGCAAAGATAAAGGTACAAGATACAAAAGTAAACGTGGTTAAAGTCAATGGAGAGGACTATATCTGCCTGACAGACATGTTGCGAGCAAAAGATGGCGACTTCTTTATTACAGACTGGCTACGTAATCGAAATACGCTTGAATATATTGGTATTTGGGAGAAGGTTTATAATCCATGTTTTAATTATGGCGAATTCGCCACAATTAGAAATCAAGCTGGACTAAACAACTTCAAGATAAGCGTAAAAGAGTTCACATCCCGTACCCATGCCATCAGTTTACAAGCAAAGGCCGGCCGATACGGTGGTACATATGCACATAAGGACATCGCCTTCGAATTCGCGATGTGGATAAGCCCAGAATTTAAGATATATATCGTCAAAGAGTTCCAGCGCCTCAAAGCCGAAGAGCAGGCACAACTCGGCTGGTCTGCCAAGCGAGAACTATCGAAGATTAACTACCGAATACATACCGATGCCATCAAGCAAAATCTTATCCCCTCGGAAGTCACGCCGGCACAGGCAAACATCATCTATGCCAACGAGGCCGACGTACTGAACGTGGCAATGTTCGGCATGACGGCAAAGCAATGGCGCGAAGCCAATCCCAACAACAAAGGAAACATACGGGACTATGCCACCATCAACGAACTTATCTGCCTCTCGAACATGGAGAACCTCAATGCCGTATTCATCAATCAAGGCATGCCACAGGGAGAACGGCTCATCAAGCTCAACCGGATTGCCATACAGCAGATGAGTGTGCTGGAGAGCAGCGACAATGGTGACAAGAAGCTACTGAAATAATCAACCGTCTATACACCCCTTCCATTAGCTTAGCCATCATAAGCACATACGCACCTCACCTATGCCACAGCACCACCTCACCCGCGGCAATGGAGGCCTGCACGTCTATTAGCCGTTGGTTGGAAGAACCGCGGAAGAGCAAATCCGTATCGCGCAAGGATTGCACGAACGGACCGTCTACAAGAACATCCAGATACTGCAACAATTCCATTATCTCGGCCTTAGCTTCATGCTGCAAGGCCTCCCAAGTGTAACCTGTATAGCACCAGATAGTCTTGTCTGTTTCCGTCTTTATGCGCCTGCACAATTCAAGGCATCCTTTGGCTTGAAGCAAAGGGTCACCACCCGAAAGTGTAACGTTGGCAAACGGGTCGGCCACGATAATCCGCATCAATTGTCCAACGTTCATGATATGGCCTCCCGTCTCATCCCACGAACCGGGATTATGGCAACCGGGACAATGGTGGCGGCAACCTGCCAAGTATACGCTGGTACGGAAACCCGGGCCATCCACAGTGGTATCCTCAAGGATATCAAGTACTCTCAATTCCGTATTAGTCATTGATTATAGCCATTTACAAATAAACACTAACGTGGTTGTAAGCACAAGCATCCACACAGCCGACAACAAAGGCCGACGACCGACATCCGCGGCACACATGGCCACAAAATGCCGGTCGTCTATGGATGTTTTTCTTTATATTCTTCTATTTAACTGTGAATAACACGGTCGTTCAGTTCGGCCAACTTGGCCTTGTTCCATCTATCGGTGGTCCCGACCAGATAACCTGTGATGCGTTGCAGGCGATCTATGTGGGTGCCGCCACAGTGCGGACATTTATCCATTACCTTCTCGGCATTCTCATAACCACAGTCCATGCAACGGTTGCGGGTATGGTTGACGGAACCGTAACCGATGTTCAACCTGTCCATCATGTCAACGATATTCATCACTGCCTCGGGGTTGTGGGTGGCATCGCCGTCTATCTCCACATAGAAGATATGTCCGCCCGTGGTGAGTGCATGATATGGAGCCTCTATCTGTGCCTTATGCAATGCGGAACACTTATAGTAGACAGGAACATGGTTGGAGTTGGTGTAATAGTCCTTATCCGTGACTCCCGGGATGATGCCGAACTTCTTCTTGTCGAACTTGGTGAAGCGTCCGGACAATCCCTCTGCGGGTGTTGCAAGGATACTATAGTTGTGTTGGTAACGGTCGCAGAACTCCAAGGCGCGATCACGCATATAGGTGACTATCTTCAAGCCCAAAGCCTGGCTTTCCTCGCTTTCGCCATGGTGCTTGCCAGTGAGAGCAATGAGACACTCGGCAAGTCCTATGAAGCCTATACCCAAGGTACCTTGGTTGATGACGGAAGCTATGGTGTCATCCGGCTTAAGGTTTTCGCTGCCAATCCAAAGGCCACGCATCAGGAGCGGGAACTGCTTGGCATAAGCCGTCTTCTGGAACTCCATGCGATCATGAAGTTGCTGGGCAGTGATCTCCAGCAGGCTGTCCAGTTTGGCAAAGAATGCTGATATTCTATCCTCCCTATCCTTGATACCCATGCACTCTATGGCAAGACGCACGATATTTATGGTGGAGAAAGACAGGTTACCACGCCCTACACTGGTTTTGGGACCAAAACGGTTCTCGAAGACGCGGGTGCGACATCCCATCGTGGCACATTCCCAGCGATAACGTTCCGGATCGTTGGCGTCCCACTTCTCGTTGTAGTTGAAGGGAGCGTCCAAGTTGATGAAGTTTGGGAAAAAGCGTCGGGCTGTCACTTGGCAGGCATACTTATACAGGTCATAGTTGCGATCGGTGGGCAGGTAGCTTACACCACGCTTCTTCTTCCATATCTGTATGGGGAATATGGCCGTCTCTCCATTGCCCACCCCCTCATAAGTGCTCTTCAGCAACTCGCGGATGATGCAACGTCCCTCGGC
>DBLZ01000101.1 GCA_002297545.1 Prevotellaceae bacterium UBA711
ACGGAGGGACAAAGGACAGAGGAAGGTGGGAGATACATTATTTATAATATACGGACATGAGGAAAATGGGAGGAGGGAGGGGCTGGAAGGATGAGGGGGAAGGGACACCGGGGCTTCGGGCTGGCGCCCTCAGCACGGGAATGGCTGAGAATACCGGAATGGCAGAGGGAGGAGGAGAGGAAAGAGGCATGGATTGAAAAGGCAGTAAATAATGACAGAAGACACTGGCTGCGGGCATAAAACACAGGCATCGTGCCGTCTTGAAGATGAGGACACGATGCCTGTGTTTTATGGATATGGGGCTATACTGCAAGCCTCATGTGCAGGGCACTATAAACCCAGCTCCTTAATAATGTTCTTGCCACCGCCCCAGCGGTCAATGATCCAGAGGACGAAACGTATGTCCACACCGATGCAACGCTGCAAGGTGGGGTCGAAGCTGATGTCGCCGGCCATGGCTTCCCAGTTACCATCAAAAGCCAGGCCAATGACATGGCCGTTGCCGTCGAACATAGGCGAACCACTGTTGCCGCCTGTGATGTCATTGTTACTGAGGAAGCAGAGCTGCATTTGTTTGGTTTGTTTGTCGGCATACTTGCCGAATTTGCCTTTCTTCAGCAGTTTTACTATCTCCGGCTCCAGTTCATAGTCCTCTATCTCGGCCTGTTTGGCAGCTTTGTCCAAAAGACTCTGACTGTTGGTGAAGTAGTCATAGTGCGTGCCGTTGGCGGTGTAATCCTGAATGTAACCATAGGACAGACGCATGGTCATGTTGGCATCGGAATAGTGAGGCTGGTCCATCTCCATTTCCAGGATGGCACGTGTGAGCAGACGCTCGTTGAAGTCTATTACGCGCATGGAGCTACGTATCTGACGCAGGAGGTCGACATACGCCTCCAGTATGTTGTCGGCATAGATCAGAGCCGGGTCATTCTCACGCAGTGTGCTGTCGGCCATGACCTTGGCTACGCAAGTGGTGTCCAGCAGGCAGGTCTTGGCAAAGACGTCATGTGCATAGGCACGTGTGTCGCCACCGTAAAGACTGTCTATAGTGTGGTAGAAGGCTGGAAGGTGTTTGCCGTTGGACCACTGACGGTACTTCTGCAACAGAGTGCCCATGGTCTCCTCGTCCACGCGGGGTTCATAGTCCTTATAGAAAGACTTCAGATTGTCCACACACAACTGTGCATCCTCGGCCGTGGCATCAAGTGGAAGACGCGACAGCCGGTTGGCCGCCTTTATCAATTCTATGCCGCGGAAGAAGGTTTCGTTGAAATACATTGTCATGGCCATGTCCTCTTTGCGTGCGGTATAAGCCTTCTCCAAGGCGGGCAGTACGGAGCCGTATGTTGCCTTGCGCTTTTCGTCCAGGGAAAGCCAGTTGAGGATCTGCTGTTCGGTCTTCTTCTTCTGGCCTACAACATCCAGATCCTTCACGGCCTTATTCATGCCTATGGAGTTTTTCCAATAGTTGCTGCTACTGGCCCACTTGCTGGCATACTTGATGGCTATGGCACGATCGTTGTCCATCCAGTGCTTCCACACGTTCTGTTTGGCCGTACGGACATCGATGACAGCCTGGTTGGTGGCTTCGGTACGCTCCACTATGCCCCATGAGCACAGATAGCGGTCTGTGCTGCCGGGATAGCCTATGGTCATGCAGAAGTCGCCTGGTTTGTAGCCATCTATAGAGACGGGAGCATAGCCGGGAGTCTTCAGGGGAACGTTGTCCTTACTGTAGTCCGCCGGAGTGCCGTCGGGCTTGGCGTAGATGCGGAACATGGAGAAGTCGCACGTCTGGCGAGGCCACATCCAGTTGTCCGTGTCACCGCCAAACTTGCCTAAAGTCTCCGTAGCGGTGAATACCAGGCGTATGTCGGTGTAGACCTTATAGTAGTTGGCAAAGTAGGCATTGCCTCCATAGTAGGCACGTACCACGCACTCTGTATTCGGATGCAGGCTATCCTGTTCCTGTTCTATGGCACGGCAAATGCTGTCCACGTAGATACTTTCCACCCGTGACGAGTCCATCTCTCCGGCATGCTCCTTATAAAGACGTGCCAGATCGGAGTTCACACGGTCTGACATGTCGGTCACTCTCTGCAGAAATCGCACATAGAGGCCCTTGGCCGGGCGTTCCTGTTCACGTGTTTTGGCCACGAAACCGTTCTTCAGAATATCGTCCTCCGGTGTGGACAATGCCTGAATGGCACCATAGCCGCAATGATGATTGGTGAAGAACAAGCCATCTGGAGAAACCACCACTCCGGAGCAGAAGTCTCCCAGATTGATGACAGCATCCTTCAGGCTGCTGCCATAAGGATTGTACAACTGTTCGGGGGTAAGGTTGAGACCAAGGGATTTCATGGTTGCCGCCGTCTTGGGATTGATGTGAGACAGCATCCACATGCCCTCGTCGCCACGGGACACCAGCGAACACATAACGGCAATAGCCGCCAATAATAATTTACGCATACTTCGATAAACGGGTTTATGTTAAGGAATAAACGGGTACAAAGGTACAAAAAAACGAGTTTATTCGGCTGTATATTCCCATTTATTTGTATCTTTGTTCACGGACCAACGACCTGAACATGGGAAGGAACAAGTTTTCGCAACACGAGATAGACATCATAGGCAAGCTATTGCGACGCAAGATGGCCGGCACACGCTTCCAGCAGAAGATGGTGCGACACACGCTTCGCACCACGTTTGACTTCAACATAGCCGACTTCAACATACAGGGCAAGGCCTTCGGTCCCGAGGACCTGCTGGAGTGTGTCCGCCGGGGTCGCATCCAGGTGTTGGATGATGCCACCATAGAGGCCATGAAGCAACGCCATGCCGAGAAACGCCTGCGCGACGAAGCCATACGTCAGGCCGAGGCTGTGGCCAACGGCGAGGAGGTAGACTGGCAGGATGTACAACGCCAATGGGACGAGTACTATGCCCAGCATCCCGACGAGAAGCCACAGTAGCAAGTGACACGACAGACAGAGAACACGCAACTACATGATAAACATCAACACGGAAATATGCACAAGATGCGGCAAGTGCCAACGGGTGTGCCCGGCATTCATCCCCAAGATACACAGGGATGAAGCGCCCGTGCTCCACAATACAGACGACTGCATCGGATGCGGGCACTGCGTTGACGTGTGCCCTACAAGGGCTTTTGTCCACTCCGACTTCCCTGTGGATAAAGTGCGTACCATACAGCGCGAACTGCTGCCCTCCCCCGAGAGCCTGATGGAGTTGATACGCTCGCGCCGCAGCAACCGCACCATCACACGTAAACCCATCCCCAGGCATTCCCTGGACATGATACTGGAGGCTGCACGATATGCACCCACGGCCGAGAACAGCCGACAGGTCAGCCTCCACCTCATCACCGACGATGCCTCCCTGCAGGCCGTGGAGTCATCCGTCATAGGCATGTTCATGAAACTGGCACGCATCATGCTTTTCCCGCCCATAAAGGTGCTGATGAAGCCCTTCCTCAGAGACCTATACAACAGGGTGCCTGCCCTCATGGCCATGAACGAACAGTTCCGGAGCGGCCAACGGCCATCCATCTGCGACGCCACGGCCCTGCTGGTGATCTCGGCCCCACGGAGCTACGATTTCGGCTCGCAGGACTGTAATCTGGCCTATCAGAACGCCTCACTCATGGCCGAGAGTCTTGGCGTGAGCCAGGTGTATATGGGATTTGTGCAGACGGCCATGTTCATTATGGGCACTGGCCGAGCCTCCCGCCTCCTGGGCATACCACGGAGCAATAAGGCGTTCGCCATCATGGGACTGGGCATGCCGGCATTCCATTATGACCGATACACGGTGCGCTGAACCATTGCACCCTACCCTATATATATAATAAGGTATAGAAGCCTAAACAAACCAACACACACATACATCATGAAAAAGCATCTGTTTCTCAGCTTCCTGCTTGGTCTCCTGTGCATGTCCACGGGACTGTATGCCCACGACATAGCGGGCAACGGAAGCACCGGCACCGTATCCGTCTCCGATCTGAGCGGAGCGCAGTTCACATCGATAGACGCAGGCGAGAGCTGGGTCATGACACTGAATGTCGAGAACTCCGACGGCAAGTCGTATAATCAATGGGGCACAAGTATCATTGCCAGCGGCAACAACGCCTTCCCCGAGAAGAACAACTTCCAGGGCCTGCAGCTCTATCTGCAGAGCAGCACCAACGGTGGCAAGCTGGACGCAGTATTCGGTGGCAGCGACCACGTCATCAGCAACGTCACATATCAAGGCAACTTCCAAGCCACTATAGTGTACGACGGCGACAAGAGCCTCATCATAGAGAGCGTCAACGCCAATGGCACCAAGGCCGAGAACCGGTACACCATGACCACCTCCCTGCCGGCCATCAGCGAGTTTGCCTACGGTCTGCCCACCGGCATCAACGTGAAGGCCACACTGGCCAAGATTACATCCACCATCGATTGCCCCACTCCTGGCGTAGCCAATGGCGGCAAAATGCACTTCACCTCCGGCAAGATGTACTATGCCGGCGAGTGCAACAAGCTGCGCTTCACTCTCACCGAGTCCGGCGCCTTCTACTCCAACGGTGCCAAGCGCATGAGTTTCGACTCTTTCACTCTCTACAATGCCAATGGCGATGAGGTGAAGCTGGAGGCATCGCAGTTCGACGGCAATAACAGCAAGTCGTATGCCAACATGCTGGATGGCACCAACAGCACCTACTGCTGTGGTACATGGAGCACATCCGGAGCCACGGACGACTACTTCGAGATACTCCTGACCGAGGATCTGGGCGGCGCATTCTCCTTTGCCTTCGTCACCGAGAACAATACGATGAACGCCAAGGCCTTCCGCATAGAAGCACTGAATGACGTGGTGACGGAATATATCCTGGCCGTGGATGCACCGGCCGGCAACACCGTTTCGCTCCGGTACGACGGTCAGCCCGTCAGTGCAGGCGATGCACTCACCGCAGCCACCTTCAATGCCGACCTGCTCTCTGCCAACGACATACCGGGATACGTATGGTCAGTGGTGGTGGATACCGATGCCATGACCGTGACAGTACGGTACAGCCGTGCCGAGGATGTGGAGAACCCCGCCTCTGTGGTGGCCCTGGTGGAGCGCATAGGCGGCAAGGGCGCTGCAGGCAAGTTCAGTTTCTTGCTCTCCCCGTCCATGAACTCCAGGCAGGAGGTCTTCGTCATCGGAGCCGATGGTGGCAAAATCTTCATCAAGGGCAACACTATCAGCGCCATAACCACCGGCCTGGGATGGTATCTGAACAATCATGCCAACATCAATATAGCATGGAACTCGCTGAACGAGAAGGCCGATGGCGAGGCCTACGCCGACCTGTCCTCACTGCCCCTGCCCACCGCAGAGGAGACACACCTCAGCGATGCACAATACCGCTACTACCTCAACTACTGCACCTTTGGCTACTCCATGACCACATGGACATGGAAACGCTGGCAGCAGGAGATAGACTGGATGGCTCTGCACGGAATCAACATGCCTCTGCAGATCGTAGGCCTGGAGGAGGTATGGCGTCGCTTCCTGACTATGGAGGAGGGCGGAACACGCAAATATAACTATACCGACCAGGAGGCCAAGGCCTTTGTTCCCGGCCCGGCCTTCACCGCATGGTGGGGCATGAACAATCTGGAGGGTTGGGGCGGCACCGGCAACAATGGTTGGAGTGGCGTGCAGGACGATGCATGGTATGCCCGCCAGGCCACGCTTGCCAAGAGCATAGTCGAGCGTCAGCGCGAACTGGGCATGCATCCCGTACTGCCCGGCTTCTCCGGCATGGTGCCCAGCAACTTCACCACCAAGACCGGTGTGGCCACAGACGCCAACGGAGGCAGCTGGTGCGGTTTCACCCGTCCGCGCATCATAGACCCCACCGCAACCCGCTTTGCAGAGATAGCCGCCGACTACTATGCCTGCCTTAAAGACGTGATGGGCGAAAGCCAATACTACTCCATGGACCCCTTCCACGAAGGCGGCAGCATATCCAGCGGCAAATACTCCGAAGCATACACGGCAATATATAATGCCATGGAAAAAGCCAAGCAAGGCTCACAGTGGGTGATACAGCAGTGGCAGTGGAGCAGAAGTCAGGCTCTGTCCCTCAACGCGGTGCCCGCAGGCAAGCTCGTAGTGCTGGATCTCTTCTCAGATGGCCGACCAGCCTTCAATAACTATAATGGCTACACCCCACAGCACGCCGTGTTCTGCGCCATACCCAACTTTGGCGGACGTTCCGGACTGATGGGCCGACTTAATAATGTCACCGACAACTACTTCATGTATAAGGAGAAGTTCGCCTCCGTCAAGGGTATAGGCGCAGCTCCAGAGGCCATAGAGCAGACGCCGGTCACCTACGACCTGATATTCCAGTTGCCATGGATGGGCAGCAAACCCGACATGAAGGAGTGGGTCAGGAAATATGCCAACGCACGCTATGGCACCGACAATACCACGGTGCAGGAGGCATGGGAACTGCTCCGCCAAGGTGTGCTGAACTATGGTGCAGATGCCATACAGGGCCCCGTGGAGGACGTATGGGCAGCACGTCCCAACCTCAACGCCTCTCCGGCCAGCACATGGGGCGTTACCCTCAACAGTGCCGGTGGCACATACACCCGTGCACGCCGCCAAATGCTGATAGACGCCACATACAAGATCCTGGGCGAAAAGGATGCCCTCACACTTGCCTCAGGCTCCACGGCCGAGAGCAACTATCTGTATGACATCGTGGAATTTGGCGGTGCCGTCATGGCCGACTATGCTTACGACCTGCTCCTTGGCATCAAAGCTGCCAAGGAAGCGGCCGGTGACAACTTCGCCACAGACCCAATCTATATCGCACGACGTGATGCCTTCCTCGCCCTCATAGCCGACATGGATACGTTCAAGGGCACCAATCTGAACTTCCGCCTGGGCAAGTGGACACAGGAGGCACGCGATGCAGCAGCAGAGGTGACTGGTGCAGCCACGGCCACGGCAGACTGGTACGAGTTCAACAATGCACGCACACTGATAACCACCTGGGGCGACCAGAGCCAGAACGGCGGCCTGAAGGACTATTCCTACCGCTCATGGCAGGGACTGCTGAAGGACTACTACCTGCCACGCTGGCAGTACTTCTTCGATCACGGCTGCCAGGGCACCAACTACTTCTTCTTTGAATGGAACTGGGCACACGGCATGCAGCACAGCGTAGGCCAAACGGCCAAGAACACCACCCGCCTCACCGAGGGCCAGGCTGGTTACAGCTACAGCCGCACGCCTGAGGGCAACACCATAGACGAGGCGCACAGGATCCTGGACAAATATATCATGCCCATCAGAACCAGCGACGGTACGTACTATGCCTACAGCTATCTGGACAACGACCTCTCAGGCAAGATTACCATCGTGGCGAACGCCGGAGATGCAATAGACCTGACGAAATATCTCCCGGGCCTGACAAACGCAACGGTCAGTGGCGACTTCATAGATGGTAAGGCTACGGATCTGAGCTGCATACGTATAAAGTCAGATGCCGCAGACGGCAACCACACCGGCATCGTATCACTGGCAAACGGTACCAAGATAACTTTCTCCGTGGTACTGAACCCTGCCTACTATGGCACATACCATATAAACTATAAGGATGGGGGCAAGGATGCTCCCGTCTTTATAGCCTATAACGAAGACGAAGACAACAGCAAGAACAAGGGCTACAAGATGATAGCCACAGGCACATACACGGCCGATGCACCCGTGGACGCCATTTTCACACTGGCTCCTTGTGGAGGCGGATACTCCATCTCGGCACAGGGGCAATACCTGAAGGCTCCCACACTCGGCGGCTGGAACCACATCATGTTCTCCAAGGACGCCAACGAGGCCGGCTCATATCTCATAGAGGAGACCGAGACGGCTGACGTATTCAAGATCAGAAACACAGGATCTGGCATCAACTATGTCAACGACTATGACAAAGGCATCTTTGGCAACGACAACGCCAGCAAGACCGAACTATCCACCTTTACCATCGTCCCCGTGGACAAACTCCAAATGACTGTCTCCACAATAGGCTATGCCACCCTGTGCATGCCCTTCAATGTGGTTATGCCGGAGGGCATGCAGGCTTTCGACTGCGCGGCATCCGACATAACACGCGATGACGAGGAGGATGTTTATATATGCACCATGAAGGCGATAGCCAATCCTGGCGAGACTTTGAAGGCCGGCACACCGGTCATCGTCAAGGCCGACGGCGGCGACTATCAACTGGCCATCACAATGAACAACGACGGCACACGCTCTTCGCTATCAGGCTCATTGCTCCGCGGCAACTATGTAAAACAGAACCTGGTTCAGGGAGATGTGGTGAAGAAGTTCATCTTCATGAAGCCCGAAGGTCAGGACGTAGGTTTCTACCGCATGCAGGAAACCGGCACCATAGCCGCCAACAGGTGCTGGATGGAATGGGCAGTTCCGACAGAGATGGCCGAGGCACGCAGCTTCATTCTCCACTTTTCCGGTGAAACAGGCATCAACGACATTACCGCCACAAACAGCAGCAACCTCATCTACAACCTCAACGGACAACGCCTCTCCACCCCGCAGAAGGGTGTGAACATCATCGGCAATACCAAGGTGATAATCAAATAACGCGAGCACAAGCATGAAACGCACATATATAGAGCCCGAACTGACGACCATCGACAGTACTCCGTGTGCCCCATTGGCAACATCGGTGGACGACATCAAAATTTACGACAACAAGACCGGCGGAGATGATGGCAATGGCGGCTACGACCCAGGCAACTCCTTGTCACGAGACCACAACAATGCCGGCAACAATCTTTGGGATAACGTTTGGTAGCCATAATATCCGCCTGACTCCATGCTTCATAACCATCAGCAACACGCACAGCGCATAGCCGAATACTTGCGCATGGTACCGTATGACGTAGACCCAAAAGGACTATACACCACCCGTAGTCTCTATGCAGGACTGGATACGGACCGCCCGGAAACCTTTGCCGAATGCTACGACCAAAGGGTCTACCGCCACTACATAGAGCAAGGCAAGGTGACGGACAACCCTTTGGAGGCCTTGGCGCGCAACCTGCACGACTTTGCCATCATGCAGTGCTTGAAACACATGCTGGCCGGATACGACAAGTGTCAGGTGGTGGCTATGATGGGCGGAAACGCCATGAGGCGCGATGATGCATCCTACGAAAAGGTGGCACGCATCAGCAAAGAACTGACCGAGCGCGGTTCCCTTATGGTCTCGGGTGGCGGTAGCGGTGCCATGGAGGCAACAGGCTTCGGTGCATGGATGGCAGGCAGGAACGAGGACGAGTTCCTTGATGCCTTGTCACGCTTGCGCGCAGTGCCGACACAGCAGGACGATGGCTATCTGAGGACATCGTTCGACATACTTGCCCGTTATCCCCAGACCACCTACCGCAACCTGTCCATACCCACATGGCTCTATGGCCACGAGTGGACCTCCCCATTTGCCACAGACATAGCCAAACTGTTCGAGAACAGTGTGCGCGAGGACACACTGCTGACCGTGGCCTATGGCGGCATCATCTATGCCCCCGGTAGAGCAGGAACCATCCAGGAAGTCTTCCAGGAAGCCGTGCAGAACCACTATCTCACCTTTGGCTTTGCCAGCCCAATGGTGTTTCTGGACTCCGAGTTCTGGACCAAAACCACACCATTCTATCCCCTCCTTGTAGATCTGATGGACAAGGGCATCTACAAGAACCTGCTCCTGTCGTTGGCCGACGAACCGATGGACGTAATACACACCATCACCGAATTCCAAAAGGCTTACGGGGCAAAAATGCAGCAGAGTTGACACGAAGCCCTACCTATCTTATGGCCACGTGACCAATACTTCCTCACGCTGCGGCTTACGGCTTGAGAACAAGCATCAACACAAGCTCTCATAAATACTACGACAGACAGACCGTCTACACTATCGGGTCTGTCTGTCGTAGTATTATAAACGCACGTTGAATAACGTCGCACTTCTTACTTCTTCTTGGGTCGGCGGCGTGCCCATCCCTCCTCAGAGAAGTCGGGTTCCTCGCCTCGCAGGGGGAAGGCGTCGGGATGTAGGAATTTCATCCAATCGTCCTTGGTATAGTGCTTTTGGGCGGGTTGCTGAACATGACGACTACCGGAGGAACGTGTCTCATACTGTCGGTCCGCATGCTTTCTTCTGTCGTGGGAAAGAGATTCTTCAATGCGCTGGTCGGTGTGACGGCGACGGCCGTCGCGGGAGGTGCCTTTAGTGTCGCGCACAGAAGCCTTGGCATCACGTCGGCTGCCCTTGGATGACGGCTTGCGGTCGTGACGGTCGTCCTTGGACTCGGTATTTTTGTCAGCTTCGTCGCATACCACACTGCGTCCTCTCACTGTCACGCCATGCTTCATGGCTCGGATTACGTCACCGGCCTGTTCCGAGGCCACCTCCACGAAAGCAAAGTTCTTCATCAGATCTATTCGGCCTATCTCCACCTGCTGCCCCTTGACGTTGCGGTTGATAAGGCCTATGATCTCCTTGGCATAGAAGCCGTCTATCTTTCCCACGTTCAGGAAGAGGCGGGTATATCCCTCCTCGGCTGTGCGCGGACCGTTGCCACCCTTGTCGCGGCGTAACTGACGGTCGCCACGGCTGCCGCCCTTGGTCTCGGCTATCTCCTCAATCTCTGGAGCATCGGCATAGTAAGCCAGAAAACGGCCGAACTCGCGGCTGACTACGCGCTTGATAAGCTCCTCCTTGTCCAGCCATCCCCAACGGCGGATTACCTCGGGCATCACCTCGGCTATCTCCTCCTCCATGACGTCCACGCGCTCTATATCGTCGATGACGCGATAGAGCTGGCGCTGACAGATGTCTTTGCCCGACGGTAGGGTGCCGCGCTCGAACTGCTTCTGTATGGCCTTCTCTATCACGCGTATCTTGCCCTTCTCCCTCACGTGCACTATGCTGATGCTGGTGCCTTTCTTACCCGCACGCCCGGTGCGTCCGCTACGGTGGGTATAGTTCTCTGTATCGTCGGGCAGACCATAGTTGATGACGTGCGTCAGGTCGTTGACGTCCAGTCCGCGTGCCGCCACATCGGTAGCCACGAGAAGCTGTGTTCGGTGCTGACGGAACTTCTGCATGGTCAGGTCGCGCTGCTGCTGCGAGAGTTCTCCGTGAAGCGCATCGGCATTGTAGCCGTCCTGAATGAGTTTGTCGGCTATCTCCTGTGTCTCCATGCGTGTGCGACAGAATACTATGGCGTAGATGCGGGGATAGTAGTCCACCACGCGTTTGAGGGCCAGGTACTTGTCTTGCGCGCGTACCATATAATATATGTGGTTGACGTGCTCGGCGCCCTCGTTGCGCGAACCCACCTGTATCTCCTTATAGTCGTGCAGATAGCGTTTGGCTATGGCTTCTATCTCCTTGCTCATGGTGGCGGAGAAGAGCAGGGTGCGATGTTCTGTGGGTATGCCCTCGAGTATCTCGTTGAGGTCGTCCTGAAATCCCATCGTCAGCATCTCGTCGGCCTCGTCAAGTACCAGGTTCTCCACAGTGGAGAGATCGGCCACGCCACGCTTCATCAGGTCCAGCAGGCGGCCCGGTGTGGCCACCAGTATGTTCACGCCCCGTCGCAGGGCACGTATCTGTGGTTCTATGTTTGCACCGCCATAGACAGGCAGGATACTCACTCCTTCGGTGTACTTGGAATAACCTTCGAGGTCGTCGGATATCTGTAGACACAGCTCTCTGGTAGGAGCCAGGATGAGTGATGTGGGTTGCATAGGGGCACCGTCGGTCAGTTGCACCATGGGCAGGCCGTATGCCGCCGTCTTGCCTGTACCCGTCTGTGCCAGTGCCACCAGGTCGCCCTGCCAGCCATCCGTGCTTTCGTCGATACCCAGCAACACTGGTATCACCGCCTCCTGCACGGGCATGGGATATTCATAACCTTGCTCGCCGATGGCGCGCAACAAGCGTTCGTCTAAGCCTAATTCTTCAAATGATTTCATTATGTCGTTGTTGTAAAATGTATGCAGAGCCACTGTATGCCTGGCCCTGCCGTTTGGTGGAGTGATGGTGTGCCGGTGATGTGGGCGTATCTATATGTCCATGGTGTAGACGTTTGTCTCCTTGGACTTGAAGCCCATGCTGCGGTACAGAATGTTGGCGGCAACGCGCGAGGGACGCGATGTCAGCCCTACGCGGTAGTGACGGCCTGTGACAGCCAGATAGTCCAGAGCGGCCTGTACCAATTGCCTGCCCAATCCGCGTCCACGGCACTCAGGCAACACAGAGACGTCCTCAATGGTAGCGTGCCGGCCGGTGGGAATGGTGAAGCAACACAGGGTGGTCATGCCAACAATGGTACCATCCTCGTCACGTGCCACAAAGAGGTGCGTGCCCTCCTGAGACAGCAGTTCGTCCAACGTGGCACGCTCTGCCAGACACGAAGAGGACAGTACACTCACCAAGGCTTCTATCTGCCGGAACTCCTCGTCGGAGCAAGTGGTCAGTCGTGTGATGTTCATGCCTCTCTGCCCTCCATTGTTGCATCGTGCCCCGCAGGCTTGGAAACGGCATAGCGCCACATCAGACCTATGCACGCAGTTGTGCACACTGCCACCGTTGCCCATGCCATGCCGGAACCTCCGATGGAACGGACAATACTGTATTCGTGGATGTCATCGCCCAAGAGCCATACCTGGGCACAGGCCACTGAATTGTTGAGTACGTGCAACAGGATGGGCATAAGGATGTTTCCCGTCTTCCAGTAAAGCATACCCAGCAGCACTCCCATGGCGGTGGCAAAGAACACTTGGGCGGGGTTCATGTGGATGATGCCGAAGAGCAACGCGCTGAATAAGATGGATCCGTACACATTCCAATTGTGGTGCAGCAGGTGTCCCATTATGCCCCAACGGAACAGCATCTCTTCGCCCACCGGGGCTGCCAGGGCTATGGCCACCACTCCCCACGGGTTGTGGCATATGGCCATCATCTGCTCCTCCATGAGGTTGGGGATGGACATCAGTTCGGTCATCAGGTCCAAAGCCACCACTCCTGACACGCATCCCAACAGACCCACCATGTTCTGCTGCCAGGTGGCCGACGAGGGTACATATTCACTGCGCGTATATTGTCGGCGACGGAATATGGACATGCAGGCGATGGCGATAATCACGTCCCCCACTATCAACGATACGGACATCAGGGGCACATTGAACAATCCATCGGTCATGGCACCGTCGGCCGGCGTGCGTCCGTTGATCACTCCCTCCAGCATTACCACCATACCGGCAGCTACCTGCAACAGCAGCATCAGGAACAAGGCCAGAAAAGGCCGCATCAGGACAATCAAGAATCTCCCCATCGTGTGTATGTGTTGATATTGTATAGCGTTAGCGTATGTAGGCATGTGTGGACACATACCTCGTTTCGCGCACAAAAGTAGGCAATTATCAAGAATAAAGCAAAGAAATGTTGCACGGCTTTGTGGAATTGCGTAATTTTGTCTTCATAATGCAGTTATCGGAGACCATAACAAGCACTCAGAACCCCAAGATAAAGGCTCTCATGCAATTGCAGCAGAAATCCGCCAGCCGCCGCCAGCAACGCCTGTTTGTGGTGGAAGGGCGCCGCGAGTTGATGCACTGCCTATCGTGCGGATATCTGGCAGACACCGTATTCCTTTGCCCCGACATCCTGCGTGCCGAAAGCGAATACGATTCTCTTATGACCTCACTGCCACGGTGCAATGTCGTGCAGGTGTCGCCCAATATCTACGGGCGCATCGCCTATCGCAGTGGCACAGAGGGTGTGGTGGCCATCATGCACATGAAAGAGCACGGGCTGGACACCCTGCCAGTCCCGGACGCCGGACATGCGCCGCTGTACGTAGTGCTTGAAAGCGTGGAGAAACCCGGCAACCTGGGCGCCATACTCCGCAGCGCCGACGCCGCCGGAGTGGATGCCCTGATCGTCTGCGACCCGCTGACAGATCTGTACAACCCAAACCTCATCCGTGCCTCGCTCGGCGGGCTGTTCTCCGTACCCACAGTGGTATGCACCGGTGAAGAATGCATCCGTCATCTCCAGGACAACGGCATTCGCATCCTCACGGCACAACTTCAGGACTCCAAATTGTACTACGATACAGACATGACCCTACCTACCGCCATAGTCATGGGCACGGAAGCCACTGGACTTACCCCTCAATGGCGCCGGGCTGCCGATGCACACATCCGCATCCCCATGTTGGGCATTCTGGACTCCCTCAATGTTTCGGTATCGGCCGCCATCCTTATGTTTGAGGCGGTCAGGCAGAGACAAGGGTGACAAAACCACTTTGACGTGTGTCAAATTATATTGATACATATCAAAAAAGCGGCAAAACATATAAAAATGCCCTGTTTTCTTATTTCCACATTTGCATAAAACAAGTACTTTTGCACCGTCATCCGATGAGAGACACTCCACGGTCACCAACAAGACGGCCGCAAGGTCTCAACATCGGGGGATTAGGTTAAGTTTGTTTAGGTTAGCACCGCTCAAATGGTCATACTTGTTTAGGGTAAGGTAAAAAGATTGTTAGAGTAGACTTAAGAGAGATTAGCTTTCCGAATGGAACTAATCATGGTGCAAAGGGTGCCTGGTTCGTGAGAATCGGCACCTTGTTATTTATATACATATCAGCCTCGTTCATATACCTATAGACTATCGCCATTGCGCCACGCTACACATTCTGCGGTGCAAGGATTGATGCATCTCGGCAACAGGGGATCCGCCCCACGGCAACAGGCACGAATAAACCGGAATATGCAATCCAACAAACCGGAACATGAATGACAATAAACCAGTTTTCAAGCAACAGATAACACGAATATGAACGTACGCCACCACACAGCAAAGCCTGCTACTCCGCAGACGTTCGGTGTCGTTTCCACAACGTGCGGCATGGGACTGCATCCTGTGGTGCCCAACACGGTGGCGGAACCGCATCCTTGCCAGCGAAGAAATAGGCCGGTATCTTGAATGTTGCTGACGAATTTTCCACCATAAAGCATGGCGTTTCGGATATTCTTGCTAACTTTGCTCATGCACTAAGGCCAAAATTGGCAAAGCATTGAAAACAATATGTCCATAGAAGGATGAACGTGTGCCGTAATATAATGGAGTTCTTCTTGTTCCGATGGTTGCTTGGAACGCACGAGGATGCGGGCAGTGTTGAACCACACAAAGATGGTAAAAGACACTGTGGACACAATTACACACATGACGGCTGTGGATGCGGAAGATACACACAGTCCTATGACGACTTCCTGGACGAACAGGAAGAGTATGATATGATGGACGACATGTAGATGTACGGGACTGTAGCGTACAGTCCCGGGGACTTATCGTTGCCATGACATCATGTTTTTTGTAAAAAAATCCGTTGCCCATGCAGCAAAAAGCCTTTCCTTTGCGTCATACAGACAGACAGCCAAAGAAATGGTGCGCCAAAGCAATATCTGACTACAGTGGAAGAATGCCGGGATACATATGATGACATGATGCACGGATGCATTGAGCGGAAGCGACGTGCACAGGCAGCCTTTTACGACATGTTTGCCCCGGAACTGCATGTCACGGCATGCCGTATGCTGGGCAGCGCCGAAGAATCGGAAGAGGTAGTGCAGGAGATATTGCTACGCACGCTCACCAATCCGGTGCTGCTGATTAACGATCGCGCCGGCATGGCACGGAGGCTCAGGCGCATGACCATCAACGAGTGTATAGACCACCTGCGTAAGAGACATGTCACATGGGAGGAACTGGATGGACAGACCGATGTGTGTTGCGAGCCGGATATGGATGAACTCCTAATACAGGAAGAACAGAGCAACCGGTTGCGGCAGGCCATAGAGACTCTGTCTCAGCAAAACCGGACAGTGTTACAACTGGCAGTACTCGAGGAAATGGACCACGAGGATATTGCCTCCTTGCTGCACATAACGACATCAGGTGTCCGTGCACACCTGACAAGAGCCAAACAGAAACTGATAAACTACTTCAGAAATGAAAAACAATAAGGACAATGTGCTGAAACAAAAGTTGGCGTCGGCATGGAACGTACCTCCCATGCCACAGGGCAGCCGCCAACGCTTCCTTGACAAACTGAAGCATGACTGTAAACCCAGACATAAGCGCAGGGGACTGTACATAGGCCTGCCTGTTGCCGTTGCAGCTGTCGTAGCCACATTAGTGATGCTCATTGTCAAGCCGGAAACTACCGAGGATGCCGCTCCAACACAGATGGAACTTACCATAGCCGAGATAAAGGGATATTACAAGGCCAAGATGTGGAGCGAGTCCGAATACATCATTATGCTTACCGACGGTCTGGACGAAGAAACACGACAGAGCCTTCTGCAAGAAGTAAACAAGCTGGAACAGGGATCGGACTCGCTGGCAGAGAGCCTTCTGGAAGAACCCATCTCGGATGATCTGAAGATACGGTACATCACACAGGTCTACATCTCACATCTCCGCAGCATGCAACAGATACACAACATGCTTAACGAACTTACGGCACAGAAATAACCACAACAAGAACCAATACACATACACATCATGAAACAGCTAACCTCACGTCTACTATTGCTCTGTACCATGGCATGCCTGCCATTGGCCGAAGCATGGAGCATCGGTTCCATATCAACCAAGGAGAAGCAGGAAGTGTTCCGTTTCAGCAAGATAAAGGCCAACTCTGTTCTATTGCTGAGCAAGGACTTCGGAAACATTACCATCACCCAATGGGATAGCAACGAAATACTTCTGGAAAGAAAATTGACCGTAAGTGCACCCACGGCAGAGAAAGCGGAAAAGAAAATCGCAAATCGCACACTGAAGCCCCGCAACGTAGGCAACACTTATTCATTCGAGATACAGTCCGTCTCCACAGATGAGGCCTCGGATGGAAAATATAATGTGGATGATGTGTGGACGGTGTATGTCCCTCGTGACAAATGCTCTTTCGATATCACCAACAAGTTCGGTGACGTCACGTTCACAAACAATTTCCGTTGTACCTACCTCAAGGCCGATGTCCACTTCGGCACACTCTCTGTCCAGGAAGTGCAGGCCGACGACAGATGCAAGATAGACGTCAAGCACGGATCACTGAAGATAGGTAGCATAAACAAGGCCACATTGTATATCGGCTTTACCAACGTAAACATAGCCCGGGCAGATGAACTGAACTTCACGCTTAAATTCAGCAACATGATTGTCAGGCATCTGGACCGTGGCGAGGGCGAAACCTCGTTCAGCGAACTGACCATTGCCTCACTGGACCGCAGCCTTGAGCTTCTCAAATGCGGACACGGCAAGGTGGATGTGACCCTTGGAAACGCCAATACATTCGAGAACCTTTCTGCCAGCAGTTCCTTCACAGACATAAATCTCTTCCTGCCCGACAAGGTACGTGCCGCCTACAACATCGAGGCCTGTCATGGCAACATCAAGATCAAGTCACCTGTGTGCAGTACCTACACCCAGGAAGGCTCCACCGGTAACAAATTCATCAGCAAAAGCAGCGGCTACCTTGGTCCGGATCCCACCCCAAAGGCACGTATGGACATCTCTGTCAAGTTTGCCAATGTTACGGTGAAGAACAAATAACTCACATACTACCTAATGTCATATATTCCATTTCACCCACACATGCAGTCCTCAAATACCATGACATAGGATTTTTCCATAATCACTCCTCCACCAGTGCGGCGCACACCTGATCCTGAAAGGCACGTCCCATGCTGCAACGTTCCACGCCTTGGTTCATGATGCAGAAGGAGATAACGTGACCATTGCCACCGTTGGCATATCCGCTGAGAGTGGATATGCCGCTCACACTGCCTGTCTTGGCAAAGATGTTGTTGCGGGCCATGGTTCCCTGCATGCGGTTTTTCAGGGTGCCATCCACTCCGGCCACAGGGAGGGAGGGCAGCAGATTGGCACGGATGTCCTGCTGGAACCATGCATATACGAGCAGGGCATTGAGCATCTGAGGAGTGATGTAGTTGTAGAGCGAAAGTCCGCTGCCATCTGCCACACGATAACCGCTTTCACGTGGTATGCCGGCCTTCTCCATTACGGAGGCTATCTGTTCCTTAACTTTGGAGATGTCTCCGAACTTGCCTCCTCCAACGAGTGATAGTTGCCAGAAGAGAGACTCGGCCATGCGGTTGTCGCTTTCCTTCATTATGGGAAGAAGAACCTCGGTCATAGTCCACTGCTTACGGTCACGATATGGCATCTGAGTAGTTATCTTGTCGTCCCAGCACCATCCTTCTCCGGCCTCATCGATACGCGGAACATAACTATACCCTCCTCCAAGTATATCCAGAGCTGCTATGACAGTGACAAGTTTCTGACAGGATGCCGGACGCATACGGTGGTCGCCATTGACGGTGAAAAGAAACTTGCCGTCAGTAATGTCATATATCACCATACCCAACTGACTGCTGCGGAAGATGGAACCATTGCATAGTTCCAGGAGACGCGATTGCAATCGTCCTTCCCATGTCTTTTCGGAATAGGACGGGGCAGTGCTGAAATTGCGGCAACCCTGGTGGAGCATAGTCAATATGGCCTTTTCTTGATCGCTAATCTTGTTCTTGCTATCCTTTTCCACAACAATGGTTTTAACCACCTCACGTGTCTCCACCACGGGCTGGTGGGACTTGCAGGACAGCATCAAAAGAGCAGAAACGAGCGGAAGGAGTATGCGCCTCATATTTTGTCAAAGTTTATACATGCAAGACAAAGTTACAGTTTTTTCCCTATTATACAGGTAAAAGACACTACCTAATAGGACTATTGGCGTGCAATATGAGGCAAAAAGGGGCGGGGCATTTTGGGTTGTGAAGTTATTTTCATAACTTTGTGCGAATAATATCATGAATTCAGCGCCACAACCTGTACAGGCAGACACCGGATTCAGTCAACATGTAAAGCTAAGTAGAGATACCTATGATTAAGAAATTTGATTTCCTCATTATCGGAAGCGGTGTAGCCGGAATGAGTTATGCGCTGCAAGTGAGCCGTAGCGGCAAGGGCAAGGTGGCCATGATATGCAAGACCACCATGGGCGAGTCCAATACCTCCAAGGCACAGGGCGGAATAGCCTCTGTCACCAATCTGGAAGTGGACAACTTTGAGAAACACATCCAGGACACCATGATCGCCGGTGACTATATCTCCGACCCCGAGGCCGTGGCACAAGTGGTGAAGGGCGGACCGGAAGGCATACGGGAACTGGTGCAATGGGGAGTGAATTTTGACAAGAAAGATGACGGTAACTTTGATCTCCATCGCGAGGGCGGACACTCCGAGTTCCGCATCCTGCACCATGCCGACGATACCGGCTTCGAGATACAGCGCGGACTGATGGAGGCCGTAAGAAACGAACCTAACATCACCGTACTGGAGAACCACTTTGCCGTGGAGATCATCACACAGCACCACATGGGCATACGCGTGACACGCCGCACACCGGACATAGAGTGTTTCGGCGCATACGTGCTAAATCCCGAGACAGGCAAGGTGGACACCTATCTGTCCAAGGTGACGCTGATAGCCACCGGAGGCACTGGTGCCGTATATTCCTCCACAACCAACCCCGTCATAGCCACCGGCGACGGCATAGCCATGGTTTATCGTGCCAAGGGCAAGGTGAAGGACATGGAATTTGTTCAGTTCCATCCCACCGCACTCTACAATCCTCAGGAAAAGCATCCCGCCTACCTCATCACAGAAGCCATGCGCGGATACGGCGGCATACTCAGGTTGCCAGACGGAACGGAGTTCATGCAGAAATACGACGAACGTCTGAGCCTGGCTCCGCGTGATATAGTGGCACGTGCCATAGACAACGAGATGAAGATACATGGCTTGGACCATGTCTGCCTGGACGTCACACACAAGGATCCCGAAGAAACCAAGAAGCACTTCCCCAACATCTATGCCAAGTGTATGTCCATCGGCATAGACATCACCAAGGAATACATACCCGTATCACCCTGCGCCCACTACATGTGCGGCGGCATAAAGGTGGATCTGGATGGTCAGAGCAGCATACATCGCCTCTATGCCGTGGGAGAATGTTCATGCACCGGCCTGCACGGAGGCAACCGTTTGGCCAGCAATTCACTCATAGAGGCCGTTGTCTATGCCAATGCAGCCGCCAGGCATTCCATAGAAAACATTGACAAATACGACTTCAACGACCGCATACCCGAGTGGAACGACGAGGGAACCATGACCAACGAGGAAAAGGTGCTTATAGCACAGGACATGAAGGAGGTGAACCAGATAATGTCCACCTACGTAGGCATAGTACGTAGCGATCTCAGACTGCACCGCGCATGGGAACGCCTGGACCTGCTGTATGAGGAGACAGAACATCTCTTCAAGAGAGTCAAGCCTACCAAGGACATCTGTGAACTGCGCAACATGATAAACGTAGGCTATCTGATCACCAGACAAGCCCTGGAAAGGAAAGAAAGCCGTGGTCTGCACTACACCATAGACTATCCCAAGCATGCCTATGACAAATAAATAGGCACTACGAGAGCGGATGAAGAAGAAAATTTTTGGCATACTGCTGCAACTGGAATCACTGTTCCTGATACTCACAGCCACAGTCAGCCTTTTCTTTGCCGAAAAGGACTGGTGGATGTTTCTGTGCTGCGCAGCCCTCAGTTTCACTATAGGTGCAGTGGCCATAAGTATGAACAAATGGGAACTCAGGCGCAATGGCATGGACATGTACAGATACCTTTCGCGATCTGACAGCTTCATGATAGTTGCTCTGGCATGGGTACTGTTTTCACTCATAGGCATGATTCCATTCATTTCTTTGGCAGATATGAGTGTGACTGATGCTTTCTTCGAGACTATGTCCGCTTTTACCACCACCGGAGCATCTGTCATCTCCAATGTGGAATCCTTAGGTTACGGACTTAATTTTTGGCGTGCCATCATGCAATGGATGGGAGGATTGGGCATAGTGGTGTTCACCTTTGCCCTTGTACCCTCCGGAGACATGCGCAACAACAACATATTCTCCGCCGAAGCCACCGGCATAAGCCTGGACAAGTTAAGTCCGAAAATAGGCTCCACAGCCAGGCGCCTGCTGATGGTATATCTCATGCTGACAGGTGTATGTACGGTATTCTACTACCTTGGTCCCATGAGTGCCTTCGACTCGGTATGCCACGGACTCACAACCGTGTCCACCGGAGGCTTCTCCACCCACTCGGCCAGCATAGCCTACTTCAATTCACCCTATATAGAGTATGTGGCGTCCATATTCATGCTCCTCTCCAGTCTCAACTTCGGACTCTACTACTATGCCTTAATACGCCGATGGTACGTGATAAAGACCAACGAGGAGATGAACGGCTTCCTCAGGATTGTGGCAGGCTTCGTAATACTGTTCGTGGTATTGTTCCAGTTCACTTCGCGCACTTCGGAGAGCGCACACACATTGCCAGTGGGACTGGAGGAGGAGTTCAGATGTGCACTGTTCCACGTATCCACCATCATAAGCAGCACAGGGTATGCCGCCTCCAAGTTCGACTATGTCTCATGGGGCAACATATATCTGATGCCTACCATATTCCTCATGATAGTCGGGGGATGTGCCGGCAGTACGTCGGGAGGCATCAAAGTGGTAAGACTGATAGTATGCCTGAAAGCCTTACGCAATGAATTTCTGAAGCAACTCCATCCAAGAGCCATGCTTGGCGTGACACTCGGCAACCGTGTGGTGAGCGACGATATGGTAAAGCGTACACTGTCCTTCCTGCTTATATACGTCATACTGGTATTGCTGGGAGTAAGCATACTTTCGTTCATGGATATGGACACAGTCACGTCCTTGGGCAGTTGCATCAGTGCCCTGAGCAACGTAGGACCCGGTGCTGGACTGACAGGACCAGCATCCAACTTCATCGATGTTCACGACGCAGGCAAATGGTTACTCAGTTTCTATATGCTTGTAGGCAGACTGGAGATATTCACCGTACTGATGCTCTTCACCCCAGCTTTCTATAAAAAATAACACCATGACCATAATATATCCATCTCCTATCTTCGGTCCGGTACATAGCAGACGACTGGGCACGTCACTTGGCATAAACGTAATGCCTGGCGATGGCAAATGGTGCTCGTTCGACTGTGTCTATTGCGAGTGCGGACTGAACCGTGAGCATCGCACCCACACACCACCTCCTACACCGGAGGAAGTGCATGAACGACTGGAGCATACCTTGGCAGACATGAAAGCCAACGGCAACAGGCCGGACGTACTCACCTTCTCAGGCAACGGAGAACCTACGCTGCATCCACAATTCCACATCATAGTGGACAACGTACTTCAACTGCGCGACAAGTATTTCTCAGATGCCAAGGTATCGGTGCTCTCCAACAGCACACAACTGCATCGCAAGGAAGTCCGCGAAGCACTTATGAAGGTAGACAATGCACTTATGAAACTGGACACAGTGTCCAAGGAATACATACGCCTGGTGGACAGGCCGACAGGACACTACGACCTAAACGACATCATAGAGCACCTGGCCGCCATGAACGGACATCCCATCATACAGACCATGTTCATGAAAGGCAGCATGGCAGACGGACATGGCAACTTCTTCTCCGTAGACAACTGCAAGGACGAATACATACTTCCATACATAGATGCACTGAAGAGAATACGGCCACGACAGGTGATGATTTACACATTGGACCGGGAATGGCCTGTACAGGGACTGGAAAAGGTGGACCACTATACCATGGACCTTATAGGAGAAAAGATAAGGTCGGCAGGCTTTGACACACAAGTAAGCTATTGAAGAAAACCGGAGAACACAGAAGCGGTACTGCCAACCCAAAGAGCATATCATAACACAATACAGTAATGAGAAATACGTGCATCATATCCATCATACTTGCCATGTGCTGCTGCATATCCCATGCACAGGATGTGGACAAGATGTATGCGGAACAAAAAGTGATGCATGACACGGACACCCTTCCCACTCGATACAAATTGAAGTTACAACGCTACCTGTATTCCGAACCATACATCCTGGACGGCGACACCATGCTGCAGTATCTTTTGCCAGAGATGCCGGTGTATGCTCCATTGATATTCAATACACCTAAACAAAGAGCAAAATACAACAGAATGGTGTACAATGTGAAGAAAGTGCTGCCTTTGGCACAGGAGGTGAACGCCATCATCAGGGAGACATACGAGACCCTGGAAATGCTTCCGGACAAGAAGAGCAAGGACGAGCACATAAAGATGGTGGAAAAGGAAATAAAGAGAAAGTACACACCGGTGATGAAGAAGCTTACTTATTCGCAAGGCAAGCTGCTGATAAAGCTTGTAGACCGCGAGTGCAATCAAACCTCCTACGAGATCGTGAAGGCTTTCCTCGGGCCGGCCCGTGCTGCCTTTTATCAAGTTTTCGCATGGACGTTCAGGGCTTCGCTCAAAAAGGAGTACGACCCCGAGAACGACGATAAAATGGTGGAACGCATAGTAGTGCAGGTGGAAGCGGGACTACTGTAACCGTGCTGCACAATACACTCCACGCCATACCTTATATATATAACGTAGCAACAGAAAACATACACGCCAACACAGATGAGAAAACTGAAGGTAACGGAAATGAATCGCATCACTCCTCAGGAGTTCCACGATGCCGACAAGACACCCATGGTAGTGGTGTTGGACCACGTGCGAAGCCTGTACAACGTAGGCAGTGTGTTTCGGACTGCTGATGCCATGCGCCTATCCGGTATATGCCTGTGCGGCATAACAGCCACACCACACAATGTGGAAATACACAAGACAGCACTCGGGGCCGAGGAGACCGTTGAATGGAAGTACTTCCAGCACACCGAGGATGCAGTAGAATATCTCCGCAACAAGGGCTACACCATCATGGCAGTGGAACAATGCGAAGGCAGCACCATGCTGAACTGCTTCATCCCGGACCCGGGAAAGAAGTATGCAATAATACTTGGAAACGAAGTGAAAGGCGTGCAGCAACGCATAGTGGATATGGCAGACGGTTGCCTGGAGATACCGCAGTTCGGCACCAAGCACAGCATGAACGTTTCCGTGACGGCAGGCATGGTGATATGGCACTTCATGCAGAAAAGTTATCTACATTTGTGTTGATAACCATGCTTACAACCCTTACACAACCACGTGAAATATGATTACAAAATCCATGACAGAAGGTTATAAACACAGGCTGAAGAGTTATAAAAGGCCTTATACAACCACTTCTCTACACCACATCATTCATACCTAAAGGACTATGATACAAAGCACTCGGCATATAGGACGAGAGACTTATCAACATAATCTACACCCTATCATTATCATCATATAGAAATAAAATAAAGAAAGGAATAATAATAATGCAACATTTGAAGGAAGAGATACGACGCTTGTGCAGTGAAAAGAACGCCGTGATAATGGCACACTATTACACCGATGGAGAGATACAGGACGTAGCCGACTTCGTGGGCGACTCTCTGGCTCTGGCGCAAAAGGCTGCCACCACTCAGGCCGATATAATAGTGATGTGTGGAGTGCACTTCATGGGCGAGACCATCAAGATACTGTGTCCGGAACGCAAGGTCCTGGTACCTGACATGGCCGCCACGTGCTCGCTGGCCGAGAGTTGTCCGGCGGAAGAGTTTACAAGTTTCGTGAAGGAGCATCCCGGACACACTGTGATAAGTTATGTAAATACTACAGCTGCTACCAAGGCAGTGACGGACATCGTTGTCACCAGCAGCAATGCATGCCAGATAGTGGAGTCATTGCCCAAGGACACGCCCATCATCTTCGGACCCGACAGAAACCTGGGCGGATACATTAACAGTATTACCGGACGTAACATGCTCCTGTGGAACGGTGCCTGCCATGTGCACGAACAGTTCTCGGCTGAAAAGATAATAGAGCTGAAGAAACAGCATCCGGGTGCCAAGGTGCTGGTGCATCCAGAGTGCAAGAACACCGTGGCGGCCCTGGCCGACAAGATAGGCTCCACAGCCGCCCTGCTCAAGTATAGTATCAATGATCCTGCCGAAGTGTTCATCGTGGCCACGGAAAGCGGGATACTGCATGAGATGCAGAAGGCCTGCCCCAAAAAGAAATTTATCCCTGCCCCACCGTCTGACAGCACATGCGCATGCAACGAGTGTTCCTACATGAAACTGGTGACTATGCAGAAGCTCTATGACTGTCTGTTGAACGAGACACCGGAGATATATGTGGATCCGGCCGTGGCCGAGAAGGCCATACGCCCTATCAACCGCATGCTCGACATATCGGAGAAGCTGGGACTCTGATGGTGCGGTTGATGAGTCACCACGGTGTGGTGGACGTTAGAACCTGAATATGCGCCGAAATAAACCGGAACATACATCCGGAAAAACCTGAATATGCACCTGTAAAAACCTGAATATACTCCGGTAGAGCCATGGGATGAAGCATTATGCTCCGTGGCACGTGTGTACAGGTGATGTGGAAAGAAAATTAACAACAAACAAAAAAAGATAGCATACATAATGAAAGCAGGTATAGTAGGACTGCCCAACGTAGGCAAGTCTACCCTATTCAATTGTCTCTCCAGTGCCAAGGCACAAGCCGCCAATTTCCCCTTCTGTACCATTGATGCCCAGTTGGGTCAGGTGAGTGTACCTGACGAGCGGTTGACCAAACTGGCCGAGATAGTGAACCCCGGCCGCATAGTTCCGGCCGTGTGCGACATAGTGGACATAGCCGGACTGGTGAAGGGAGCCAGCAAGGGTGAGGGTCTGGGCAATCAGTTCCTGGCCAACATACGCGAGTGCGACGCCATAATACATGTGTTGCGTTGTTTCGACGACTCGGGCATAGTGCACGTGGACGGCAGCGTGGACCCGGTCCGTGACAAGGAAATAATAGACATGGAGTTGCAACTGAAAGATCTTGAGACCCTGGAGAACCGCGCCAAGCGTGTGGAGAAGGCCGCCAAGGTTGGCGGAGACAAGGCTGCCAAGATAGAGATGGACGTAATAGAGGCATATCGCAAGGCTCTGTTGCAGGGTCTGAGCGCACGCACCGTTACTTTCGAGACCGAGGATGAGGTGGCTGCCGCCAAGTCTCTCTTCCTTCTCACCGCCAAACCTGTGCTATACGTCTGCAATGTGGATGACAAGAGTGCCTCCACCGGCAATGCACACACAGCCCGTGTGGCCGAGGCCATCAAGGGCGAAGATGCCGAGATGCTCATCATCAGTGCGCAGACCGAGGCCGACATAGCCGAGTTGGAGACCTACGAGGAGAAGCAGATGTTCCTGGAGGATATGGGGCTGACCGAGAGCGGGTGTAACCGTCTGATAAAGGCTATCTATCACTTGCTGACACTGCAGACCTTCATCACTGCCGGCGAGATGGAAGTGAAGGCATGGACCTTCCGCAAGGGATGGAAGGCACCTCAGTGCGCAGGCGTCATTCATACGGACTTCGAGAAAGGCTTCATACGTGCCGAGGTAATCAAGTATGAGGACTATATCCGCTATGGCAGTGAGGCGGCCGTGCGCGAGGCCGGCAAGATGGGAGTAGAGGGCAAGGAATATGTGGTACAGGACGGTGACATTATGCACTTCCGCTTCAATGTGTAATGTACTATGGCTAACCTTATATATATAATGTGGCATCCGGACATAGTGGCCTTCCATCTGGGGTCCTTTGAAGTCCGATGGTATGGGCTGTGTTGGGTGATAGGCATGATGTCTGTGTATTTGCTGATGCATCGCCTATACAGGGAACAGAAGATAAGCGACGAGAAGTTCGACCCCATGCTTATCTACTGCTTCATAGGCATACTGGCCGGGGCACGCCTGGGGCACTGTTTGTTCTATGAGCCTGAGTACTACCTGATTCATCCTGTAGAGATGATATTGCCCATGAGACATTTTCCCGATGGCAGTTGGCACTTCACTGGATACGAGGGTCTGGCATCCCATGGGGGTACCATAGGCTTGATGTTGGCCCTGTGGCTTTATTGCCGCAAGACCGAACTGAACATCATGCACGTGCTGGACAATGTAGCCATAGTAACACCCATCTGTGCTTGTGCCATACGCATAGGCAATCTGATGAACTCCGAGATCATAGGCCATCCCACGGATGTGCCTTGGGCATTTGTCTTCAGCCATGTGGACATGCTGCCGCGCCATCCCGGACAACTGTACGAGGCTTTGTGCTATGCCTTATTCTTTTTCGTGGGATGGGGCATATACAGGATGTCCATGCGTACCGACGTTATCAATGCCTATAAAGTAAAGGAGAAGGCTCCGCTGCTGGATATACGCGTGGGTTCGGGCTTCTACTTCGGCTTGTGTATATTCCTCATCTTCCTGTCGCGCATCTTCATAGAGTTCACCAAGGAGAACCAGGTGGCATTCGAGGATGCCATGACCTTCAACATGGGGCAGTTGCTTAGTGTGCCGTTTGTGCTCTTAGGACTCTATTGCATCTTTGGCGGCAAATGGTGCAGGAAACTTGGAGAATACTGACCGGGTCATTTCATCCACAATATAGACACGCTGCATGAAATGTAATATGGACCAATATATTTTCCTTATACAAACTTAACTCTGAAACTATGAAAAAAGAGAACACCAGCCGGAGGTCATCCAGCCTTTGGCAAGCTATGATGCTGTTCGTGGTTTCGCTGTCGCTTGCATCGCCAAGCCGTGCACAGATGCCAGGCACCATCTACCGTATAGTATCCGACAACACTGGCAAGGCCATGACCGTGAACGGCAATCATGACTTGGACGCACCTGTGGTAATGGGCACCCTGAATGAGGATGACAAGGACCAGATGTGGGCACTGATAAGCAATGGCACCGAAAATGGCTATGGCCTGATGAACGTAGCTTCGCACATGAGCATAGACATGGCCTTGTCTTCCACGGGTACGAACAAGGGCAAATTGCTGCAGTGGAAGCCTAACCTGAGCAACGAGAATCAGGTCTTCCGTATCCAGTCTCCCGGCATAGCTGGTTCGGCTATGCAGATGCTGTGTGCCTCAAATCCCAATATGGTAGTGACAGAGATGGCGGACGGCACACTGCGCATGCTCTCCGAGCTGACCAGCACGGATACATATTTTGAGTTCAAGGAGGTGGTGAGTGCCAATGACAATAACATGCCTCTTCCTTATTTCACCTACATGATACATCCACTCAACGGTGACGGCGTGCTGTCCAACGGAGGAAGCAACGATAACAATGCGCTGATAGTGGTGGAGCAGCCCGACGAGAAGGCTTACGGTCAGATGTGGCAGTTGGCCATCCCTGCATATCAGGGCGGCACCACTACATGGTACCAACTGTACAATACCAGGTGTGGCAAGTGCATAGACTGTTCGTTGGACAATAAGCAGGTGGTGCTGCAGTGGACGCAGGACTTGAGCGAGACGCGCCCAAACTGGAACCAGATGTTCGAGATAATCGAGGTCGAGGACGTAGAGAATGCCTACCAGTTGAAGGTGCCAAAGAACATTGGCAATATATGGTCTCCCACCTTTGAATACTACTATCTGGCCGTCAATTCCGCCAACAAGGTGTACGTAACACAAGATGATACGTCCACTGACACGTACTTCAGTTTCAGCCGTGTTTCCGATGCGGATCTTCCTCAAGGCCTTTATTGGCAGGACGAGAAGATATATGAGGAGAACAAGGAGCCGGGTCATGCTACGTACGTGCCCTATCAGAGTACCGAGGCCATGCGTGCCGACGCAGCCTACGGAAAGCCTTGGCTGGATCCTACATCCAGTACCAAGTGGATGAGCCTCAACGGTACATGGAAGTTGCAGTGGAAGGTAATCAGCGATGAGTATGACCTGCCGGAAGAGGAGTTCCATGGCAACGACGTGGACGCATCGGCATGGGATGAAATCATCGTACCGTCATGCCTGGAAATGAATGGATATGGCAAACCATATTATATAAATGTGGCCTATGCCTTTGCCGACAATCCTCCCTTCATCACCATGCTTAACGGCATAGACAACAGCGTGGCCGGATATCGTCGCAACTTCACCCTTCCGGAGGGTTGGGAGAACGAACGTGTGCTGCTGCACTTCGATGGTGTATATTCCTGTGCCTATGTATGGGTGAACGGACAGTATGTGGGCTATTCTGAAGGCGCCAACATGGATGCCGAGTTCGATGTGAGCAAGTATGTACATGCAGGTGACAATAATTTGGCGGTGCGCGTGATACGTTGGACGGATGCCTCCTATCTCGAGGGTCAGGACATGTGGCACATGAGCGGTATACATCGTGACGTATACCTCATGGCCGTGCCACGCGTCTTTGTCAGGGACCACCGCATTGCGTCTGACCTTTCGGCCGATGCCACATCGGGATCGATGTCTGTGGAATTGACTTTGGACAACCGTGATAGCCTGGAGACGGAGAAGCATTACGAGGTGAGGCTGCTCTCTCCCGAAGGCGAGTTGATGGCTACACGCGAGACCTCTGTCACTTTCCTGTCAACGGAAGACGAGAAACAGGTGAAGGTGACTTTCGAGGGACTTGCAGACCTCAATCCATGGACTGCCGACTCTCCCACGCTGTATACCGTGGAGGTGGTGCAAAAGGATGCTGATGGCAAGGAGGAGAGCACTCTGTCCACCAAGTACGGCTTCTGCAACGTTACCATCAATAACAGCCGTTTCCTGGTCAATGGCAAGCGTACGTTGCTGAGGGGCGTTAACACACAGGATACGCATCCGCTCACGGGTCGTACAATGACTATAGACGATATGTGGAACGACCTGGTGATGATGAAGCAGGCCAATATCAATACCGTCCGCACCAGTCACTATCCACGCAGCCCGAAGATGAATGCCATGATGGATTACCTTGGCCTTTACATGATGGATGAGGCCGATGTAGAGTTCCACAAGAACTGGAACGACGGCGGTAACATCCACATCTCACCCTCATGGCGCGCTCCCATTGTAGACAGAGTCGTGCGCATGGTCCTGCGCGACCGCAATCATCCGAGTGTAGTATCATGGAGCCTTGGCAACGAGAGCAACGGAGGCGTGAACCACCAGCATTCCTACAATGCGGCACGTCAGCTCGATCCTCGTCCCATACACTATGAGGGCGCCACACGTGCCGGTACATCTCCAACAGACATACATAGCGTCATGTACACTGCCGCTACCCAGGTACAGAACGAAGTGGACCGAAAGGGCAAACCTTACTTCATGTGTGAATATGCTCACGCCATGGGTAACTCAGTGGGTAACCTGAAGGAGTATTGGGATGTGATGGAGAATAGCTCCAACGGTATGGGCGGCTGTATTTGGGACTGGGTGGACCAGGCCATAGTGGACTACAATGACATTAAGTCCGGTGAGCTTAAGGTAAATGGTTTCAACAAGTATCGCAACGGAAACGACTATGGAGGCCCTCACCAGGGTAACTTCGTGAATAACGGCATCATCACGGCCGACCGTGGCATCACTGGCAAGTTGGCTGAAGTGAAGCGCATATATCAGCAGGTGAAGTTCAGCGACATAGACAAGGACGAGCGTATTTTAGGTGTCATGAACAACTATGAGAGCATCGACCTCGAAGGTATGAAGCTCAACTGGGCATTGCTCCTTGATGGCAAGGAGGTACAGAACGGCACGATAACACTACCGTCCATACCTTGTAATCAGTCTGCTGACATAGAGATACCATATAGCATGGATGCAGAGGGTGAGTATTTGCTCAACTTGTCAGTATCTCTTGTCAATGCCACGGAATGGGCCGAGGCAGGTCATGTCATCGCTGCAACACAGTATGCTTTGACCGAGCGTCCTGCCCTGGCCGAGCCTTCAACAGGTTCACCGCTCACTCTCAACAAGAGTGGAAATATCTATACCATCGAGGGTGATAATATAACCATGAAGGTGAATACATCCTATGGTATAACACAGTGGATACAGGGTGGCATGGACATAATTCCGCAGAATAGCAGGGCAACCACAGCTCCGGCGTATAGCAACTACCGATGGATAGAAAACGATGCTCCCTATGGTGGTGACCCAGCTTACAGTGCCTCAAACGGTATTACGAAACGCACTTTCACCGTATCTATGGCAGATGATGCTTCGGGCAACGTAATCATCAACGAGAACGCCACTGGCAGTAACTGCAACTATACATTCGTGTACACCGTACGTACAGACGGTTCCGTAGACCTTGATGCCAAGTACACCGTCAGAGCAAGCAATCTGCGTCGCATAGGTATGCTCATGCAATTCAATCCTGAGCTCTCCATGACCAGATATTATGCTCGTGGACCGTTGGACAATACCATAGACCGTAAGCAGGGTGCTGATCTTGGTATATATTCTCTGCCCGTGAGCCAGTTCCATGTCGACTATGTGCGTCCTCAGACCAGTGGCGACCGTCAGGATCTACGTTGGATAGCCTTGTATAATGCCGATGGCAATGGCATACGCATTGAGACCGAGGGACAGGTTAATCTCTCCCTGGACAACTATACCGATGAGTACAAGCACAACTATCTCCACCAGTGGGACATGGAGGCATCTGACGATATCTATGCCAACTTCGACTACGCTCAGCGGGGCATAGGCAACGCATCATGCGGTGCAGGAGTCCTCAGCCAGTATGTACTTCCCACCAGCGGAACCTACGGCTATCGTCTGCGCTTCACAGCGGTGAAAGATATGGAAACAGGCATCATCGACCTGCCCGCCCTGGACGATGTCAATGGTACTGATGCTTCCGCTCCCGTCTACAACATGCGCGGCCAACTTGTGGGCAACACCGCATGTCCCGCAGCTTTGCCCCGTGGCATCTATGTCACCAAGGGCAATAAGTTCGTGATACGTTAATTATCATTCTTAGGCTCCTGTACCATGCCCATGAGCATAGTCGGGAGCCTAAGTTGTAATAGTATATGTACATTTCGGAAGCGGATCATCCTGACTTGGTATGATGGGCAAAATCTTCCATGCCAATGTTTGCATTACTGCCGGATTGTCACTATATTTGCACTGAGATAATGCCATAATACACTATACTATATGAGAAAGTTTACCTTTAAGATGGCTGCCATGGCACTATGTGCATCCATGTGGAGTATGCAGGCCGGAGCCGAGAATTGGATTACGAAGCTTAAGGACGATGTCTTTGTTAACCAGTTGTCCATACCCGGGACACATGACTCGGGAACAGGCGAGGGTTTCATGAGTTCATTCTTCGATGGGTTTGCACGCACACAGGATCTCTCCATGCAGGAGCAGTGGGACAGCGGCATACGAGCGTTTGATCTGCGCCCCACAGCTGTGCAGACGGTCAGTGGTGAGCGTTATCTGAAGATATATCACGGCATAGTGGAGACGAAAATACGTTTTGACGAGGCGCTTCGCCTCCTGTGCAAGCAGGTGACGGATAACCCAGGGGAGTTTGCCATTGTCATCATGCGTCACGAGACTGACGGTGAGAAGTCCGGGCTGGGCACATTGTGGGAAGAGCTGGTGGACAGCTGTCTCAACGCCGAGGAGTTCAGCGGAAAGTTCATAGCTTTCCGCAATAGTCTGAAAGTAAGTGACATGCGTGGCAAGGTGCTTGTACTGAGCCGCGACAGTTATCTCAACAACAAGCGTCTCGTGGGTGGGTATATCACCAATTGGACACATAGTGGAGACATAGCTGACCAGAAGAAGGGTGTAATCAACAGCAAGGGCATAATAAAGACCTCGCCACTCTACGTGCAGGATTTCTACGACTGTACCGGTGATCGCCTGGCCACCAAGCTTACGGCCATGAAGAACATGTTTGAGGAGGCAGGCAAGGCGCTCTCATACACCAGTGGCAAAAAAATATGGGCCATCAACCATGCTTCGGGCTACACTAAATCAGCATCTGTATCCGGCAACCGCGATAATGCAGTGAACACGCACCGTGTTGCTCTCGACTTCCTCTCCACATGTGAGCCAGGTACACCCACGGGCATCGTCATGATGGACTTTGCAGGAGTTGATAAGTCCGGTAACTATGACGTGCAGTCCCTTACGTTGACCAATGCCCTGATAGCCAACAACAAGCCTTACGAGAATGGCGCAACAGGCATCAACGATGCCATGGCCGACGGGGACGACATACATGTGGTGGACGGTTGCGTCTGCTCCAACGTGCCCGTTACCGTCTACGACCTCAATGGCAGACAGCTGGCCTCTCCAGGCCTGCGTGTGCAGTTGCCATCGGGCCGGGGCGTCTTCCTTGTAAGAACCTCTTCCGGGACATGTCGTGTGGTGACACGTTGAGCATGCACCGGCATCTTATGCTTAAGCTACAATACACTTCAAATAGTGTGTGTCAAAAATGGAGATATACGCAAACAGATTGCTCTCCACTATGCAGCGGGCTGAAAGCCCAAGGAGCCCACAGCCCAGGGCAACGCCCTGGGTATAACGCATACAACAACAGTCGCCCTGAAAGGGCAAAAGCGCATAAGTACCGTGGAGAAATACTTGATGACTAAGGCTTTTGCCCTTTCAGGGCGCATGGCTGAGAGGAATGTATCATACCCGGGGCGCTGCCCCGGGCAATCTATGTTAATCTCCA
>DBLZ01000056.1 GCA_002297545.1 Prevotellaceae bacterium UBA711
CAATATCACCGTATCAGGCGGCAGCGTCAACAGCTTACGCCTGATGCTATCCAACTCCTGCCTCATATCCCCACCTGGCAGATCGGTACGACCGAGCCCCATGCGGAACAGAGTATCACCCGTAAGGACAAGCCTTGCCATAGGAATGTAGTAGCTTACTCCACCGGGGGTGTGCCCTGGAGTATGCAGAACCTGAATGCAGGCTTCTCCAAGGCTCAGGCGTGAACTTTCGGTGATGCTGGCATCCGCTTCCGGAAGAGTGCCGGTGATATCATGACGCAACCACCTCTTCACCATCATGGGGGCAGTATGGTAGACCGGCACATCCAAAGCATGACACATGGGCACAAGGCCATAGCGTTCGGACATGAACCCGAGGCCAAGACAATGGTCAAAGTGCATGTGCGTTTGCAACAGATACTTGGGCACAATGTTCTCGACCCGTATGAAGTCACAGATACGCTGCCTGTCCATGTCGCTCCATGCTCCGCTGTCCACTATCGCACCTTCGAGTGTAGCGTCGTCCCACAACACATAGCAATTCTCCTCTATCGGTTTAACGACAAATCTTTTGTAGTGAAGCATAGGTACCTTAATATATAGTGAGTGACTGACTTGTCAAAGAGATACATAAACAATTTTCTTGGTCTGGAAGAACTCCTCATCAAAGCAGGAGCTCAGATCCGTGATGAGCGTATGCGACTTCATCGGCATGACTTCGTTCTGCAATTCACCACCCTTCAGACATATCAGGCCGTTCGGCATGGCATTGTGCGAGTCCCGCGCAATGTTCTTGCGTATGAGCTTCACGAGGTCAACCAAAGGCATCACGGCACGCGACACCACAAAGTCGTATCGCTCCTTAACGTTCTCCGCCCGCGTCCATTCGGTAGTGACATTAGTAAGTCCCAGTGCCGTGCGTACCTCATCGCAGACCCGTATCTTCTTCCCTATGCTGTCCACCAGGTGGAAGTTGACTTCCGGAAACATTATCGCCAAAGGTATGCCGGGGAAGCCCCCCCCGGTTCCCAGATCCATGACACGGGTGCCTGGCTTGAAACGAATGAGTTGTGCTATGCCAAGCGAGTGCAGGACATGATGCTCGTACAGATTGTCTATGTCCTTGCGCGATATGACGTTAATCTTCGCATTCCAGTCGCGATACAGAGCATCAAGCGCCGCAAAGCGATCCCGTTGCACGGGTGTGAGGCCGGGAAAGTATTTGTCTATGCATTCCATGTTATCAGAGAGTGTATTAGTAAGTCAATGTCTTGTAGAGAGTGTTGCCGGCTGGGTATCTTTCTTATGAAGCAAGATGTTGAGCATCATCACGGCACCCAGCAAATAAGGATAGTACAGATACGGCATGATTTCCATCGGATTCAGCGATGCCAATCCCGCAGCTATCAGCAACTGTGCTCCCCAAGGTATTATGCCCTGGGCAAAGCACGACATGGTGTCCAGAATGGAAGCCGCACGCTTTGCCTCTATGCCATACCTATAGGAGATACTGCGGGCAACGGGTCCCACGGCCAGAATGGCGATGGTGTTGTTGGCCGTGAGCATGTCCACAGCCACCACCGTACAGGCTATGCTCAACTCAGCTCCACGACGTGAGGAGACGAGGCGTCCCATCCTGATGATGAGGCTATCCACCATGCCACGCTTGCGCAGCTGATCCATAATAACGGCAGCAATGATGGTTATAATGATAAGGTCGTGCATCCCGAAGACACCCGCCTGCGCCGCTGCCCACAATGCCGGCATATCCATCACTCCCGTACTCAGAGCTATGGCCATGGCGGACAGAATACCAAGCAGCAACACCCATATCACATTCATTCCGGCCAGTGCAAGTGCGAACACCACGAGATATGGAACTATAAACAAAGCTTCCACGCGATTAACCACAGCCTCGCCCTGCACACCCATCCCAAGGAACACGTATATGGCAGCCACTGCAATTGCTGCCGGCATAGCTATGCGTAGGTTGGCACGAAACTTGTCCGACATGCGACAGCCCTGTGTCTTTGTTGCCATGATGGTGGTATCGGAAATGACAGACAGGTTGTCACCGAACAGGCTGCCGCCAACCACGGCCGCAACCACCACGGGCACTCCCATGGACGTGTTAGCGGCTATACCCACAGCTATCGGCACAAGGGCGGCTATGGTGCCGCAACTTGTGCCTATGCTAAGCGAGACAAGACAAGCGGTGGCAAACAGGCCCACCAAGACGAAACTGCCTGGCAGAACAGACAAGGTCAGGTTCACCACACTGTCTACACACCCCATCTCCTTGGCTATGGCCGAGAAAGCTCCAGCCAGGATAAAGATGAGAAGCATCAGCAAGATGCCGCCATTGTCCCCAATCTTGCGTGGTGGTGCTGCCACGACCTTCTCCTGCCCGCTTCCCATACTCTGCTATCCGTAGATTATCTTGCCGTCTTCGTCCATATATTCCTCCAGACCCTTCTCATACGTGGCCATGGCACGCAGACTCAT
>DBLZ01000028.1 GCA_002297545.1 Prevotellaceae bacterium UBA711
GTCCAGGTCGTTGGTAGGCTCGTCAAGCAGCAGGTTGTCTGGGTTGCCGAAGAGAGCTTTGGCCAGCATCACGCGCACTTTTTCCTTGCCCGACAGTTCGCCCATCAGATGGTGGTGCAGCGATTCCTTGATGCCCAGGCCTGACAACAGACTGCCTGCATCGCTCTCGGCCGTGTATCCGCCCATCTCGGCAAACTTGTCCTCCAATTCTGCCACGCGGATGCCGTCCTCGTCTGTGAAGTCGCTCTTGCTGTACAGGGTTTCGCGCTCCTTCATCACTTCCCACATCGTGGTATGGCCCATCAGCACGGTGTTCAGTACCGTCTCCTGGTCATATTGGAAGTGGTCCTGTGACAGTACTGACAAGCGTTCGCCAGGTCCCAGCTCCACGCTGCCCTTCGTTGGCTCCAGTTCGCCGCTGATGGCTTTCAACAGGGTAGACTTTCCGGCGCCATTGGCTCCAATGACTCCGTAGATGTTTCCGTTTGTGAACTTCATGTTCACGTCCTTGTACAGGACTCTCTTGCCGAATTGTACGGCTATGTTGCTAAGTGTAATCATTGTCTGACGTTTATGTCTGTGTATTGCAAGTCTCCATATTGTCGGAGTCGAAGGAAAGAGGTATCAGATCCCTCACACTGTTTATGCAGTGTGTGCCGTTCTCGCCATACAGTAGCACACGTATGGGGGTGCCCTGCCTGTGCTCCACCTCCAGCAGTGCCTGGCGGCACATTCCGCAAGGAGGTATAGGGTCGGTCGTGAAGCGTCCGCCGGTTTGTGCTGCAATGGCAATGGCCGTTATCACGGTTCCGGGTCTGTTGGCTCCGCACCAAAACAGTGCAGTACGCTCTGCGCACGTCCCAACCGGGTAGGAGGCATTCTCCTGATTGCTGCCAAGTATGATTTCACCGTCTTGCAACCTCAAGGCAACACCGACTTGGAAGTGACTGTAGGGTGAATAACTGCTTTCGGTGGCCCTGCGGGCGGCACTTATCAACTCACGCTCCGTGGCATTCTGTTCCTGCTCGTCGAGTACAACCACCCGGGTGCGAATCTCGTACTCTCTCATAGTATATGGATTTTACACCGCAAAGGTACGAATAAATGTGTGATTTTCCAAATGCGTTCGTCAAAAGCTCCTTCTCACCGCACGTCACAGGTTCCATCCTCCCATTTCATACATGCGCAAACGATTATGATGTGGCGTATATGTGTGGGGGCGGGTGGGGCTGTGCGTGTGTGATGTGCTGCTTACTTGTTTCTGACGAATTGTACAAAGCGTTGTAGTCCGTCGGTCAGCGTCGTCCTTGGACATGCAATGTTCCATCTCATGAAGCCCTCGCCCTCCGGACCGTACATGGTTCCGGCATTTAGCCACAGGAGGTTTCTCTCCATCAACTTCTGTTCCAACTCGGCAACAGGTTTGCCAAGGGTGCTGCAATCCATCCACACCAGATATGTACCTTCCAAGATGGTCAACGGAAACTCGGGCAGATGTTTGCGGCAGAACTCCTGCATGTAGCGGTAGTTGTCATGGAGGTATTCCAATAGCTGTTCCAGCCAGTCCTCGCTCTTGTTGTAGGCAGCCTGTGCGGCCTCGATGCCAAATGCGTTGACATCGCACACCTCGTTGATATTGATGGCACGGACTATCTTTTCCCTGCGCTCGGCATCGGCACACACGATGTTGGCTATTTGCAGGCCGGCTATGTTGAATGCCTTGCTGGGTGACATGCAGGTGACTGAATGTTGCAGGAACTCCTCGGATATGGCGGCGAAAGGCGTGTAGGTGTGTCCGGGCATCACCAGTTCGCAATGTATTTCGTCCGACAGCACGGTCACCCCGTGGCGTATGCATATTTCTCCGATGCGTTGCAGTTCATTGCGTGTCCATACTCGCCCGGCCGGGTTATGGGGGTTGCACAATATCATGAGAGGTGTGTGTGGAGATGCGGCCTTGCGCTCCAGGTCTTCATAGTCTATGGTGTATGTATTGTTGGCATACACAAGGGAGGAGGAGAGGGGAGTACACCCGTTGTTACGGATGGAGGAGTAGAAATGATTGTAGACGGGGCCCTGTATAAGGATGTTGTCACCCGGCTTGGCCAAAGCCTTGATGGTGGCTGACAGGGCAGGAACCACACTGGGCAGGTAGACGATCCAATCGCGCTGTATGTTCCAGTTGTGGCGGCGGGCAAACCAGCCGGTCACGGCTTCGTAGTAGCTGTCTGGCACGTGAGTGTATCCGAAGATACCGTGCTCCACTCTTTTATGCAGAGCCTCTATGATGGCCGGAGCCACCCTGAAATCCATATCGGCCACCCACATGGGCAATACTTCCGCATCTGCGGCGCTGTCCCATTTACAGGAATTGGATCCGCGACGGGGCAATACGGTGTCAAAATCGTATCTCATATTTGTCTTGTTTTGGTTTTCTGTGGTAATGGACAACGCACGTCACAGACGCCCACGTTTGTCCTTGGGCACCCGGTTTCTGTTCGTCACGCCATGCAAATATAAACAATATATTCTATAGACGGAACAAAAGTGAAGTAAAAAGTGGCTTTCCACGGTGTGTGTACCCCGAAAACCGGTTTATTCTTTCCCGAAAACCGGTTTATGTGCACGATTAAACCGGTTGTTTCTGTTGGATGAACACGAATATCGGCAGGCATCACTGTGGCGAGTGATGCCTGCCGTTGGTGAGGCTGTGGGGTCAGAACCGCCTGCCAAAGGAGATCCGTCCGTCCGTATCGTTCCCTTGGGCAGCCCGGGATTGCAGTGTTGATGTCGTGTCGCTGACGGCTACATTTGCCAGTCCGGAGTGGGACTGTGCCCAGTGCCAACCATTGTTGTTATAGTAGAAATAGTAGTCGTTGTAGATGCTCCAATCGTAGTAGTCCGCTATCTTGTACATGTAGAACTTATCGGTGCTGTTGCCGAACCGTCCTGTGAATTGGTCTCGCGTCATAACGTAGTCATATATTGCACAATCCAGCCCCGGGTCGCTATAATACTTTAAGTAGATGACGCCCCTTCTTATCTCCCAGTCGAAACGATTGTAGATGCGCGAGTAGGGCCCCACCTCGTAGTAGTCCACCTGCTTGCCCCATCCATACGTGGCCCCGTCGAATTCTGGATAGAATACTATGTCCGTGTCGTAGGAGTCGAACGTGTAGGTGCGCCCCATGTAACGGTAATTGTAGTACATGCCAAAGTCTCCTGTCCACTGCCCTGCAAATTTGATGGATTGGTCAATGTCCATGTCGCCTTCATGCCACACGATGGAGCAGGATGTGAGGGACATTATCATGCACGCCACTAAGGCAATCTTTTGGTAGAGGTTCGGCTTGTTCATCTCTTTGGTATTTTGTGTGGTTGATATCGTGTCGTTTACTTCTTACGTCTGCAAAGATACGATACTTTCCTGATGCTTGTGGTGGAAAATGCAGATTTGTTTGCAGAAAAATCCTCGCTTGCCGGGTATAAGTCCTATTGCTCTTGTTATGGAGCATACGCAAGGCACATGTGCCCGTGTGTGTGGTTGCGATATATATAATTATGTGTTCCGTATGGTGATTATGTGCGGATTTATGCGTAACTTTGCACGGGCCGTGGCACGGTGCCACCGATCATGTGAAAAAAGACTAATAGATTATGGATCCGGAGAAGATTATTGCCAAGTACTATGCCCAGCAGCCGACGTTGATGGAATTGTTGCTTTTGCATTCGCATCAGGTGGCTGCAAAGGCTATGGAGGTCCTGGATACACATCCCGAGATAGAGGCCGACAGGGCATTTGTCTACGAGGCTGCCATGTTGCACGACATAGGTATCCTGCGCACCCATGCTCCCGGCATAGGGTGCATGGGCACTGAGCCTTACATCTGCCATGGCCGGCTTGGGGCGGAAATGCTTCGTATGGAGGGACTTCCTGTTCATGCTCGTGTGGCCGAGAGGCATACGGGAACGGGACTGACGTGCGAGACCATACTCAGCCAGGAATTGCCCTTGCCACCGATGGATTTCCTGCCGGAGACCATTGAAGAACAGATTGTGTGCTATGCCGATAAATTCTTCTCCAAGAGTCATCCCGAGACGGCCAAGACCACGGAACAGGTGAGGCAGATGCTGTTGCGTTTCCCCGATGCCGACCTCAGACGCTGGGACTGTTGGGTGGCGCTTTTTGGTTAAAAGATGCAATTATCGCATGGGCACATTGCTTATGTAGCAGAAAAGTTGTACCTTTGTCGGGCTAAAGAAGATATACGGGATTGGCAGCTTGAAAACCAAGACATTTCAGATACTCTTTATTACCAGTATGATGATGCTGTTGGCAGGTAATGTTTTGCCTGCCAAATCTTCGTATAGCCAGGTACCCGATTCCGTAGCGTCGGTGCTAAATGACAGTGTGGTACCGCGCCCTTTGCGTGCTTCCTCCTCGGCAAAGGATTCCCTGCACGTGATGGACTCCCTCAGAAGGGTGGCTGCCTTAGACAGCATGAAAGGATACACTATCTATGCCGACTCTTCCACCTGGGCCAACGACACAGCCCAAGTGGATACCACGCCGCGGAGCAAGAATTCCCTGGACGCACCGGTGGAATATACTGCGGCAGACAGCATCACCTTTGATATGCAGGAGAGCCGCGCCAACCTGTATGGCAGCAGCGAGGTCAAGTATCAGAATCTGGAGCTGACGGCAGACGAGATAACCATCTCTTTGGACAGTAGTCTGGTGCATGCCGCGGGCCGGCCGGACAGCATAGGGGAAATGACGGGCAAACCTCTCTTTCGCCAGGGTGACGAGGAGTATGAACCGGACCGTATATCCTATAACTTCAAGACACGCAAAGCTTTTATAACCAACGTCTATACAAAGCAGGGCGAGGGTTTCATGACCACGAACGAAAGCAAACGCGACAGCTCGGGCATTCTCTATGTCAATGGAGGCCGATACACTACGTGCGACGCACAACATCCTCATT
>DBLZ01000034.1:0-372 GCA_002297545.1 Prevotellaceae bacterium UBA711
CGTATTTCAACTCGGCGCACACCTGGAACGGTTGCCCGTGCAGACCATCCTTGACACGTTGGTAGAAGTCTCTGACCTCTTCCAGGTTGTATGTGTTGGCCAGCGACAGCATCGGGCGGCGGTGCTGTACCACGCGGAAGTCATCGTTCAGGTCGCTGCCCACGCGTTGCGTAGGCGAATTCGGGTCGTACATGTCCGGGTAACGCTCTTCCAGTTCTTGCAACCGTTGCATCATACGGTCGAAATCGTAGTCCGAGATGCTCGGTGCGTTCAGTACATAGTAATTGTAGTTATGCTGATGGAGCTGTTCCCTCAGGTTCGTTATGGTCTCTTTCTCGTCCATGGGCTCTGTGATTTCGGGTGCAAAAGTAA
>DBLZ01000034.1:715-3398 GCA_002297545.1 Prevotellaceae bacterium UBA711
GTGATTTCGGGTGCAAAAGTAATAAAAAAAGGAGGAGTTCGGCCAGATATGTCGTGGAAAAGTTGTATTTTTGCGGGCAAATATCGACCGTCTTTCCGTGCATGTCCATGACGGATGTCGCAATGCCTATACCATAGTCTATATGGAGTGGCGGATGTGAAACCGTAGGGACAGGGGAGTTTCCATAACGGAACACTTCCCCGTGAGAGTGGCCGGTAGGAAATGAAAGAACACAAGATTGTATGGCTCTGAATAAGTTTAAGGGTTTGGGCATAGCGTTGGTGACGCCGTTCAATGCAGATGGAAGCATCGACTGGGAGTCCATGTTCCGGCTGGTGGAGTACCAGATCTCCCGGGGTATTGATTTCCTGTGCGTTCTTGGCACTACGGCCGAGACCCCCACGTTGACCATTGCCGAGAAGGTCCGCATCAAGTCGGAACTGGTGCAGCGTGTAGCCGGGCGCGTGCCAATCCTTCTGGGGTGTGGCGGCAACAGCACCGCGGCTGTCGTTGATGAACTCCGCACGGGCGATTTCACCGGCATAGACGGTATTCTCAGCGTGTGTCCCTATTACAACAAGCCATCCCAGGAGGGCATCTACCAGCACTTCGCCGCCATAGCCAAGGCCAGTCCCGTGCCGGTGGTGCTCTATAATGTGCCCGGACGTACGGGGGTCAATATGGCGGCCGAAACCACACTTCGTCTTGCACGCGAGTTCGACAATGTGGTGGCCATCAAGGAGGCATCGGGAAACATATCCCAGATGGACGAGATAATCAAGAACAAGCCGGGCAATTTTGATGTCATAAGCGGAGATGACGGTATCACGTTCCCGCTGATCACCTTGGGTGCCGTGGGCGTCATCAGCGTCATCGGCAACGCACTCCCCGAGGAGTTCAGCCGCATGGTGCGTCTTGCCCTTCGTGGGGAATATCATCAGGCGTTGGAGATACATCACCGCTTTACCGAACTATTCAAGCTCCTCTTTGTCGATGGCAATCCTGCCGGCGTCAAGGCGTTGCTGAGCGAGATGGGTCTGGTGAAGAACGAACTGCGTCTGCCTCTTGTGCCTGCGCGCCTCGGAACGGAGAAGCGTATATCCGAGTTGGCCACCGAACTGGGCATAAGGATATGACGCCCGTCACATGAGACACAATCAATACAGTATATACACATAAAATCGAATAGACTATGCTTACCATCAACTCATACGAGGAGTTTGTTTCCTACGAAGGCAAGGAACTCGGTGTCAGCGAATGGACGCCTATAACACAGGACCGTATAAACCTCTTTGCCGATGCCACGGACGACCACCAGTGGATCCATGTGGATACCGAACGCTGCAAGCAGGAGAGTCCCTTTGGTCAGACGATAGCCCACGGCTATCTCACCATAAGCATGATACCGCTGATGTGGGGAGAGATAATACAGGTCAATAATCTGGAACGCATGATGAACTATGGCATCGAGAAGGCACGCTTCGGCCAGCCGGTGCTGTCTGGGCAGAGTATCCGCCTGAAGGTCTCGCTGGACACTATACAGAACCTGCGTGGTGCCGTCAAGACCAACGTGAAGTTTGCCGTGGAGATCATGGAGACCGGGAAGAAGGCTGTCGAGGGCATAGCCACGTTCGTGTACTATTTCAAGAAGTAGAGCCTGCCGCATGACGGGGGAGGAGACTGTGGACAGACATGTTGCTGATTATAATACAGGGAGGGTATGACTGATGGCAAGGCTTCGTTATATCCTTCCTTTTTTGTTCTTCCTGTTGTGTGCCATGCCGGCCATGCCGCAGGTATCGCGCATCCGGCAGGACTTCATCGGGTATGGCTTTCCACGCTATGAGCATAACGACATGCAGGTGTTGGCGGGCGGACTTGCCAAGTTCGATGCCTTGAAAAAGGACATCGCCAAGGCCAAGCACTATGTGCATATCGAGTACTACAAGTGGTTCAACGACAGCATAGGCCGTGAGATGCTGGACGCCTTGGCAGAGCGCGCCGCACATGGCGTGCAGGTGAGACTGCTCTACGATGCGTTCGGAAGCAGTGGCAAGAATGCCGGGGTGACCAAAGAATTCCTGTCCTGCTACCGCGCCAAGGGCGTGGACATGGTTGGCTACGACCCTATGCGTTTCCCCTATATCAACCACGCCTTGCACCGCCTGCATCGCAAGATGGTGGTCATCGACGGTGATGTGGCATATACGGGCGGCCTGAACGTGGCAGATTACTATATTCACGGCAAGCCGGAGTTGGGCCGCTGGGCCGATATGCATGCAAGGCTGACTGGCCCTGTGGTTGCGGAGTATCAAAACCTGTTTGCCGGCATGTGGTACCATGTCACAAGGGAGCGTTTGGACTCGGCCGCTTACCGGAGTGCCAATCTTTGCGGTACGGACGGCGAGGCAGGGAGCTACGAGGCTTTTGTCGTCGACCGCGAACCCGGTGCCAAAAGCGCCCGCATTAGGCAGGCCTACATCTCCTGTTTCAACAATGCACGCCGCCGCGTGCTCATCATCAATCCCTACATCATCATGGTGCGTAGCGTGCGCCGTGCGCTGTACGATTGTGTAGAGCGTGGCGTGGAGGTAGAGATACTTCTTGGCCGCAGAGGCGATAATCTGGTGAGTGAGGTCAGCACGGCGCGCGAGATACGCCAGTTGGCCAAGCGTGGTGCCAA
>DBLZ01000089.1 GCA_002297545.1 Prevotellaceae bacterium UBA711
AACACGGGTTCGATTCCCGTAGTCGCTACAAGAAAGGATACGGTTTCACACGAGACACGGTATCCTTTTTTGTTTTGCATGCGCTTTTTGCTTTATGGCGTGCATTACTTAGAAGAAAAAAATATATATTTGCACTTGGTTATGGAGGTTGTGGCAACATACTCGCCTTCGAACATACATTAGACAAAGGATAACATAGACATAATGCAATGATGCTTAGAACACTGAGGATAGTATTGGCCGTTATTTTCTTTTCTGCTATTACGGCTCTCTTCCTGGATTTCACAGGCGCCATACATGGGTGGTTTGCCTGGATGGCCAAGGCTCAATTCTTGCCGGCTCTGTTGGCTCTGAATGCAGGAGTTGTGCTTGGTTTGGTGTTACTTACATTGGTTTTCGGCCGAATCTATTGTTCTGTCATCTGTCCGTTGGGCGTTATGCAGGATATCTTTGCATGGTTTGGTAAGAAATCACTGCGCAATCGCTACACCTATTCTGCGGCCAAGCATTGGTTGCGATATGGCATGTTGGTAATATTCATTCTTTCATTATCCTTGGGTACAGGTATCCTGGCACGATTGATTGCCCCTTATAGCGCCTATGGCCGTATTGCCGGCAGTCTGTTGGCCCCGATATGGTATTGCATCAACAATGGATTGGCTTATCTGGCAGAACGAATGGACAGTTATATGTTCTATGAGACTGACGTGTGGCTTAGGAGCGGTTTGACGTTGAGCGTTGCTGTAGTGACGCTGTTGCTACTTGCTGTTTTGGCATGGCGTAACGGACGTACTTATTGCAACACCATTTGTCCTGTCGGCACAGTCCTCGGATTCTTTGCGCGCTTTTCCTGGTTCAAGCCCATTATAGATACCTCCAAATGTGTAGATTGCGGACTGTGTGCCAAGAATTGCAAGGCCTCATGTATAGACTTATCTCAGCACGTTGTGGACTATAGCAGGTGTGTGACATGTATGGATTGCATAAGCAAATGTCGTAGGGGTGCCATACGTTATGAAGGAAAGACGCCATGGAAAAGAGCGAAGGACACAGCAGATGACACGCTCACCACAGCCGGTAAAAAACAGAGCGAGGTTTCTTCCGCGCGCAGAGCATTTCTCACCTCCAGTGCTACATTTGTTGCTGCGGGCGTGGTTCGTGCACAGAAGATGAAGGTTGACGGAGGCTTGGCCATCATCGAGGACAAGCTGGCTCCGAGGCGCAAGACGCCAATACTGCCTGCCGGTTCCGTCAGTTCACAAAACTTTGCCCAGCATTGTACAGCATGCCAGCTGTGCGTGTCGGCCTGCCCTAACGGAGTATTGCGTCCGTCATCGGACCTTTCAAGGTTCATGCAACCAGAAATGTCTTATGAACGCGGCTATTGCCGACCCGAGTGTACACGCTGTTCGGAAGTATGTCCTGCCGGCCCGATAAAGCCAATCACGCGCGAAGAAAAGTCATCCATACAGATAGGTCACGCTGTCTGGAGGGGCAGGAACTGCATACCCGTAAGCGACGGACAGCTCTGTGGCAATTGCGAAAGGCATTGTCCTACGGGAGCCATACAGATGGTGCCGCTGAAGAAGGATAAGACGGGCAGGCTGAAGATACCTGTGGTGAACACAGAACGTTGTATAGGCTGTGGCGCATGCGAAAACCTGTGCCCGGCTCGTCCGTTCAGCGCCATACATGTGGAGGGACACGAAATACATAGGGTGATATGAATTTGGGAGCAGAATATGGATAGAAGAGAGTTCATTAAGATAATTGGGATTACCTCGGCCGCCACGGCGCTACCGAGTTGTGTGCCAAGCAACTCGGGACGGGGTGCCGAGGGCGACACCGATACGGAAACCAAAGACATGACCTATAGGCAATTTCCCGCCGCTTTGGGCGATGACCGGGTTTCCCTGCTGGGCTACGGTTGTATGCGCTGGCCCACCATCCCCAATCCTGACGGGAATGGCGACATGATAGACCAGGATGCCGTCAACCGCCTGGTAGACTATGCCATAGAACACGGTGTCAACTTCTTCGACACTTCACCCGTGTATGTACAGGGCTGGTCGGAGCGCGCCACAGGCATTGCTCTGAAGAGACATCCGCGCAACTCTTATTACATATCCACAAAACTGTCCAATTTCTCCGATGCCTCCCGCGAGAACTCCTTGGCCATGTACCGACGTTCATTCAAGGAGTTGCAGGTAGATTACATCGACTATTACCTGCTTCATGCCATAGGTGGCGGAGGCATGAAGGAGTTCCACCGACGATATGTGGAAAACGGCATGTTGGATTTCCTTCTGGAGGAACGCCGGGCCGGGCGCATACGCCACCTTGGATGGTCTTTCCATGGTTCCAAGGAGGTGTTCGACGAAATGCTGGCCTTGCACGATACATACCACTGGGACTTTGTGCTCATCCAGATGAATTACGTGGATTGGCACATAGCCAAGGGTAGCGGAATAGGTGCGGAATATCTGTACACGGAGCTGGAGAAGCGTGGCATTCCTGTGAATGTCATGGAACCATTGCTGGGCGGACGTCTGACCAAGTTGCCGGACCACATTGTGGGACGCCTTAAGCAGCGTGCTCCGGAGCGTAGCGTGGCGTCGTGGGCATTCCGTTTTGTGGGGTCGCATCCCAATGTGCTGTCTGTGCTCAGCGGTATGACCTACATGGAACACCTGCAGGACAATATACGAACCTATTCACCACTGGTTCCGCTCAACCGGGACGAGACTGACTTCCTCTTCGACACGGCCAGGCTGATAGAGCAGTATCCCACCATTCCGTGCAACGATTGCAAGTACTGCATGCCATGTCCGTATGGCATAGACATTCCTGCCATATTGTTGCATTACAATAAATGCGTGAACGAGGGCAGCGTGCCGAAGAGTCGACAAGACGAGAACTACCGCAAGATGCGTCGCACCTTCTTGGTGAGCTACGACCGCAGTGTACCACAGTTGCGCCAGGCAGACCATTGCATAGCCTGCGGACAGTGCATAAGCCATTGCCCGCAACGCATAGACATCCCCAAGGAATTGCACAAGATAGACAACTTCGTTGAAAAGCTCAAGCAGGACACACTTTGAGTCGCATATAATGAATAGATAACACAAAAGCTAAGAATATGTTTGGAATAGGATTTCAGGAAATAGTAGTCATTGCCTTGGTAGTTTTGCTGCTGTTCGGTGGCAAGAAGATACCCGAACTGATGAGCGGCTTGGGCAAGGGCGTCCGTAGCTTCAAGGACGGCATGAACGGTAAGGACGATACGGCCGAGGAGAGCAAGGAGACAAAACGAACAGAGTAGGGTAGAGGCAAACAGAAATTGTCCCTACATATCCACCGACGCCACTCACATAGAGCTGTATTTACCATATAAAAAGATTACCGTCGTAAGCGTTTGCTTATACGCTGATAATCAGCAAGGAGCAATAATAGATGTCCGAATGTTGTGCATGATGGGCAAGAAATAGCCGTGCAATTATTTGGATATTTCGGAGAAATGTTGTACCTTTGCACTCGCAAACAGGAACATGGTGCCTTGGATGAGTGGCTTAGTCAACGGTCTGCAAAACCGTCTACGGCGGTTCGAATCCGCCAGGCACCTCACTAAACGCAGGAGAGCAACCCATAAGAGATAGGGTTGCTCTCCTGCGTTTTACATATCGCCTTCCCACATGACACGGGGGCTTGCTCCACATGGACTCACAGTACATCCCACGACAAAGGTATTGCGGGTCAGCGGATTTTCCCGGT
>DBLZ01000049.1 GCA_002297545.1 Prevotellaceae bacterium UBA711
AATAAGGTATGGAGGTAGGGCCAATGGCCGACGAAGTTCACATAATAACTCAATACATACATATATTTATCAACCAAATCAGTAATCTATGAAACAAAGACTCTCTTTGATGCTTCTGTGCATGATGGCCACCGTGGCTGTCTGGGCGCAGACGGTAATCAACGGTACAGTGGTGGATGCCTCCAATAGCGAGCCTCTGCCCGGTGCCTCTGTGAAGGTCAAGGGTACGCAGCAAGGCGTACTGACGGACGTGAACGGTAAGTTCAAACTGAACGTCGAAGCAGGTACTCCCCTGATATTCTCTTTCATGGGAATGGAGACTGTGGCACACCAGGCCAAGAACGGCATGATTGTGGAAATGCGCCACTACGAAGAGGTAATGGACGAGATTGTCATCAGCGGTTACGGTTCTGCCAAGAAGATTGGTTCAGTCGTAGGTTCCGTGGTGACCGTGGACAACAAGAAGATGGAAAAGGCAGTTACGGCCAATTTCACCGACGCACTTGCCGGCCAGGTTTCCGGCCTGAGCGTGCTGACCTCCAGCGGTGACCCCTCCAAGAGTGCAAGCATCCGCCTGCGTGGTATCAACTCCATCAACTCAAGCAGCACTCCCTTGTTCATCCTGGACGGTGCTCCCATCTCTTCAACGATGTTCAACACCCTGAACCCCTCTGACATCCAGAGCATCAGCGTGCTGAAGGATGCTGCGTCCACAGCCATTTACGGTTCCCGTGCGGCCAACGGTGTCATCGTCATCACCAGCAAGAAAGGAAAGCTGAACGAGAAGGCACATCTGGTTGTAAAGGGCCAGTATGGTTTCTCCAACCCCGTTTCAGACGGTATAAAGATGATGAACTCACAGCAGTACGTCCAGTTCCGCGACTTGATTGGCCAGCCCGTCAGCCAGAACATCCGTGACCTGGTCAACAACTATGGCATCAGCACCAACTGGCGCGATGAGGTCCTGAACAATGCGGCTCCCACCTACACCGTGGACGCTTCGCTGACCGGTGGTAGCCAAAATATCAGCTACTACTTGTCTTTCAACCATCACAGTCAGGATGGTCTGATAGACCAGTCCAAGATGCACCGCGAGGCTTTGCGTGCCAACGTGGAGGGACGTCTGAACCGTTGGTTCAAGGCCGGCGTACAGTTGAACCTGGGTTCCAACGCTTACCAGCAGAACAACGAGGCAGAGGCAACGGATGGTCTGTACACATCCAACCCCATGATATTCTCTCGTATGGCGTTCCCCTACGACTCGCCCAACTATTACTCCTTCGATGAGAACGGAGGAATCGTCTGGGGTGACCGTGCCGAAAAGTTGAAGTATACTAATCGTGAGACCCCTTGGTTTGTCAACGACAATCGTAGTTACAAGAAGCACAACCTGACCTTGATGCTGAACGCCTTCGAGCAGTTGAACCCCATTGAGGGCTTGACTATCCGCGCACAGCAGGCTCTTGACGGTTATGACTACACTACCGACAACCGCTACATCCCCTACGAGCAGTTTGTCACTCCCATGGGCTCCACTGTGGCTGCCAGTGAGGGTTATGTGTCCAACAGCTTCCAACGCTACTCCTCATACACTTTCACACATACTGCAGAGTATCGCCGCACCATCAAGGACAATACTTTCTCCGTGTTGCTGGGTGAGGAGTCCATCCTGTCCAGAAGCCGCAGCTTCGGTGTCTACACCGAGGGACAGACCGACGACCGCCAGTTGCGTCTGACCGACGGTACCTCTGTGAAGATAGGCAATCTGACTGACAAGCGTGCCGAGGAGGCTTTCAACTCTTTGTTCGCAACCGTGTCATACGACTATGCCAACAAGTACTACCTGGATGCATCATACCGTGCCGATGCCAGCTCCAAATTTGCTCCCGGCCACCGTTGGGGTAACTTCTACTCTGTAGGCGGCATGTGGGATGCCAAGAAGGAGAACTTCCTGAAGGACGTGGATTGGCTTGACGTATTGCAGGCACGTGTCACTTACGGTCTGGTGGGTAACTCCACTGGTGCCGGTTCATACGACTACTACGGTCTCTTTGGCACCGGCGGACTTTACAACGGCCAGTCTTCAATGGGCATCTCCAGCCCCAGCAACAGCACCCTCACATGGGAGAAGGTGGGCTCGTTCAATGCGGGTGTGACCTTCGGCTTCCTCGACCGCATGACTATCGGCATCGACGCTTACCGTCGCAAGACCTATGACATGCTCATGGACATACCTTATTCTTTCACCACTGGTTTCAGCAGCGGTATGGGCAACATAGGTGCTATGGTCAACAAGGGCTTCGACCTGGATATGAACATAAACCTCATCAAGACCAAGGATATCGACTGGACTTTCAAGGCTAACGTTAACTATAACAAGAACGAGATTACCGAACTGTTTGCGGGCCGCGACGAATATATCCTCGGCAGCACCGGTCTGAAACTGGAGGTGGGCAAACCTTGGGGCGAGTTCTACTCTGTTGAGTATGCAGGTGTAGACCCGCGCGACGGTAAGCCCATGTGGTACGACAAGGACGGCAACCTTACCAAGGTTTACAACGAGGAGCGCGATTCCAAGTTCACCGGCAAGCAGCGTTACGCTCCCTGGAACGGCGGCTTCGGCACCAGCTTCTCTTGGAAGGGTCTGTCCATCACCGCCGACTTCGCATGGCAGGCAGGCAAGTACATGATCAACAATGACAACTATTTCGTGATGAATGCTAACCAGGGCACAAGCCAGAACATGGCCGCAGACATGCTGAACATCTGGACCAAGCCCGGTGACATCACTAACATTCCCAAGTATGGCGAAGAGGTGCAGTTCGATACCCACCTCCTGGAGGATGCCTCATTCCTGCGCATGAAGAACCTTATTGTCCAGTACACATTCCCCGCCAAGTGGATGAAGGCAACCAAGGGCATACAGAATGCCAAGGTGTTCTTCGTGGGACGCAACCTCTTCACCGCTACCAAGTTCTCCGGTTACGACCCCGAGCCCGACATCAACCTGGTTAAGTTCAACTATCCCAACAGCCGCCAGTTTGTGTTCGGCATGGAGTTGACATTCTAATGGAGTACACCTTATATAATATATAACCATAAAGACGAATAACAGACATTATATATGAAGAAGATATTTATATCATTGATGATGGTGTTGGGACTTGGCCTCCTGTCATCATGCGACATGGATAAAAAGCCTTTCGGCTCCATAGACGAGACTACGGCCATACGCCACCTGGAAGACCTGGGACGTTTCCGCACCGGTGTGTACACTGCATTGCGCGGAATGAATGCCGGCGGATGGGTGACCAACCAGGATCTGCAGATGGACGAGTTCCACGGCCTTGTCAGCAACGGCAACCGTGTGGGTACGTTCTCCAACGGCCTGTTGAACTCTTCCGACAGGGACATCGAGAGTATGTTTGCCGGCTGTTACAGCCGCATAGCCACTGCCAACTATCTGATAGAAAAGGCCAATGAGCTGGAGGCTACAGGTGCTTATGAGGGCCAGAACCTGGCCACACTGAAGCGCTACAAGGCAGAAGGCTGCTTCTTGCGTGCATACTGCTACTTCTTCCTGGCCGACCACTTCTCACAGTCATATACCAAGGTGGAGGATCCCACTCTGGAGGGTACCGGTGCCATGATTGTCACCAAGTACGATCCTACGGGCGACATCACCAAGTATCCCAAGCGTAGCTCCCTGGAGGCCACTTATACCCGTATTGAGAACGATCTGGAGGAGGCCTACAACGGTTTGAAGGCCTTTGAGGAGGTTGACCCCAGCAACGTGGCTCCCAATGCCGCATACCTGTCATCCTACGCCGTGGCTGCCATGCAGGCACGTGTGGCTCTGGTCAAGGGTGACTACGAGACTGCCCTCAACAAGGCCAACGAGGTAATCGACTGTGGTACCTATAACTTGGCCACCATCGAGGAACTCTCCAACCTGTGGACCAATGATGAGAGCAACGAGGTTATCTTCCGCTGCTTCATGAGCAACGTCGAGGGTCTGGTTTCCACCGGTGCTGCATACACTGCCAGCACAGCCATGAATTCGGCCGACTACATCCCCACATTCTCTACACTGATGCTGTTTGCAGACGGCGATGTACGTTTCGACAGGTATTTCACACCTTGGAGACTTGACATCGAGGGTTCCCTGTACGGTGCTTATGTCTTCCTTAAGTATCCCGGCAACCCCGCACTGCGCACCACCGGCGAGAACAACTATGTGAACATGCCCAAGCCGTTCCGTCTGGCCGAGATGTTCCTCGTTGCAGCCGAGGCCGCCACGCACGTGGATGGCGCTAATCCCAGCGAGTACCTGAACGAGTTGCGCAAGAACCGTATCGAAGGATACGAGGATGCATCTTATCCTGCCAATACTGTCATGAACGAAATCATGCTTGAGCGCCAGTGTGAGCTTCTTGGCGAAGGTTTCCGCATGAGCGACCTGCGCCGTTGGGGCCTTGGCTTCCAGCGTACAGAGTCACACGCCGAGAATCCCGCCTTGGACAACGTCACCGTGCTTGCAGGCCGTGCCATGAAGTACGAGAAGGATGACTACCGTTTTACTTGGCCTATCCCCAAGACCGAGATGGACTCCAACCCCAACCTGAAGGGTCAGCAGAACCCTGGTTACTAATCACACATAATAGTACAATAACACAGCTTTAATATGAAACTATCAAAGATATTTATATTGGCTTCTGCCGTGCTTGCTTTCACGGCTTGCTCTGAGGATGACGAGTGGAACTCCACTAACGGTGCCACTGTGAGCATGGGACAGGAAACCATGTCTGTGAAAGAGAGCAAGGGCATGTTCAATGTGCCCATCACCGTGACCGGCGAGCGTAATGCTCCCGTGCAGGTAACCGTAGAGGTGGTTGCTGCAAGCGAGAACGCCGCAACCGAGGATAAGCACTACTTGGTTACCAGCAAGACCATCAACATCGCCCCGGAGGATGAGGTAGGTAAGATAGAGATTATTGCCGTGGATGATGACGAGATCAATGTGGCTCGTGAGTTCACTGTGAACATCATCTCCGTCAAGGGCGCTACCATCAATCAGGAGAAGAAGTCTACTGTCATCACACTGAAGGATAACGACTCTGCTTTCTATGAGAAACTGGGCGGCAAGTGGGTAATGACGGGTATCGACCCTACCGATGGCTCTCCTTTGTCATGGAACGTGAATGTAATCGCTGCCGATGAGGATGACGTGGACTATGAGAAGTACTTGTACGTTACTGGTATGATGGGTTATAGCTGGACTATGGCGGTCCTGACTTATGACTACAATATGGACACCAACAAGGGCAGCCTTACTTTCGAGCCAGGTCAACTCTTTGCTGAGGACGTGAACTTTGGCTTGGGCGGTGTCAACGATGTTTACCTCTATGGCTTCAATGGCAGAAGCTTCACGATGAATTCTGTCAGTGGTACTTGGAGCGAGGATTTCAAGACCGTTACTTTCGCTGAGGGGGAAGCTGTGGCTGGCGCTATTACCGACAAGCAAGGAAACCTCATCGGCTACCTTTGGTTCGCCATTTCTGATATAAAGATGACCCGATAATATGATGCTCTGCCCGGCAGAGCGACATATAGACACAACTCATGCGGGTGGGCCAAGAGGCTCACCCGCATCATGTATGTGTATGTGTGTGGGCATTCAAAGCGACGTATAATGAACGGCGACATGCCGTTATATCATTTTTATCCTTGCTCCTGGTTGTTTTCCGTTCCGGCGGCCGATAGGATGCCGATGGCCGGTCAAGATTTCCACCTGTAGTATGTGCTGCGGCTTATGCGCAATATCTTGCACGTTTCGCTGACGTTGTGCTTGTTGCGCAATTCCTGCATTTTGGCATCCTTGTCTTGCAGTTTGGGGCTTTTGCCTTTGGCCCCCTTGGGACGTCCCAGCTGCCGTCCTTCTTTTTTCAGTCTGGCCAGGGCTTCGCGGGTGCGCTGGCTGATGAGCGTGCGTTCTATCTCGGCACTCAGCCCGAAGGCGAAGGCCAGCACCTTGCTCTCGATGTTGTCGCCCAGTTGATAGTTGTCCTTGATGGTGTACACGCGGCAGCCCTTTTTCAGGCATTGGCTGAGTATCTCCATTATCATGAACAGGCTACGGCCCAGGCGTGACATCTCGGTGCAGATGAGCGTGTCGTTACAGTTAAGACGCTTGATGACCGTACCCAGTGAGCGTTGCTTGTACGTTTTGGTACCGCTCACAGTCTCTTCTATCCAGCGATCCACGCACAGCTCTCGTGCGGTGCAGTATTTCTCTATTTCATAACGTTGGTTTTCCACTGTCTGCTTGTCGGTGGAGACTCGGATGTATCCGTATATCATAGTAGTATTGTGGGTTGAAGGTTGGTTTGATGTTTTCTTAATGACGTGCCCGTGTGCGGTGTGGACATCGGGCTGTGCGGTTCTGGGGATGGCTATGCCGCAGGCATGTGGTCATGGGGCACGCGCCATAGACGGAACGTATGAGGAGTGCGGTGTTCGGGAGTTTGAGTACATGGATGTAGTCGGTGTGATGTATATATAATATAATGATACGCCAAATTGTGTGTCCGGCTGTGGATGCGGCCGTAGCCATGTCGCTCGGTCGTAGCCACCTCAGTATGTGTCTTCGTGTTTAATCCAAGTCGGTATGGTGGCCGATTTTGGCAAACACGGCTTGACCGTCAAAAATAAGCCGCATAGTTGGTGGTATTCCAATTTTTTACCTATCTTTGCACCCGCGTAAGTATATAAAACCAATTACAATATGAGAAAGTTCTTATCAACCGTGGCAATGCTGTGCCTGTGCACACTTGCCGCCTTTGCCGATAGAGCCATGCCCGGCTTGTGGCAGACCAAGACTTTGGCCGATGGTACCGAGGTCAGGGTGGAACTGTGTGGCGACGAGACAGTCCACTTCTGGCGCACCATTGGCGGTGCTCGTTACATAGAACGCGACGGCGTACTGCATCCCGTGACCGTTCCCGAGATCGAGGCCATAGGCCAGGTTCGCCGTTCACAGATGAACGTCAGTGCCGCCGCCCGCCGCATGGCCGCACGTGCCGCCGGCCGTCAGGCGTCACTCTTTGTCGGAAGCAAGAAGGGACTGATCATACTGGTGGAGTTCTCCAACAAGAGTTTCACCATGTCCGATCCCCGGAGCTTCTATATGGATATGGCCAACAAGGAAGGCTATAGCAATGGCAGTCAGAAGGGTAGTGTCCACGACTACTTCATGGAACAGAGCGGTGGTCAGTTCGACCTCTCCTTTGATGTCATCGGCCCCTTGAAGATGCCCAATGGATATGACTACTACGGTGCCGACTCAGACGGCAATACCGATGTGAATATCGGCAAGATGATCACCACTGCTATCAATATGGCGGACTCTCAGGTGAAGTGGAGTGACTATGACTGGGACGGCGACGGTGAGGTGGACCAGATCTACTTCCTTTACGCCGGTGGCGGTCAGGCAACAGGTGCCGGAGCAAACACCATCTGGCCTCACAAGTGGAATATTCGTTATGCTACAGGCACCAACCAGCCCATTGTAAAGCAGGGCATGGTTCTGGACACATACGCCTGCTCCAACGAGGTGTTTACCAACAACAAGGTGGCCGGCATAGGAACCATCTGCCACGAGTTCTCGCATTGCCTGGGCCTGCCCGATATGTACGACATCAGCGGCAACAGCGGCAGCACGTCCACGAACTACGGCATGGGCAACTGGGACCTGATGAACAGCGGTAACTACAACAACAACGGCTATACTCCGGCCGGCTATACCTCATGGGAGAAGATGATGGCCGGATGGCAGGAACCCGTGGAACTGACCACGGACAACTATGTCACCGACATGCGTCCCTTGAACGAGGGCGGGCAGTTCTATGCCGTCTACAATCCGGCCAACCGGAATGAGTACTATATGCTGGAGAACCGTGCCAAGAGCGGTTGGGACACATACCTCCCCGGTGAGGGCATGCTGATATTGCACGTGGACTACGACGAGGCCATCTTCATGTACTACAACTCTCCCAACACCTTTGCCTATGGCAACGACCACCAGCGTCTGACCATTTTCCATGCCGACAATACCGATGGCGACAATAATGAGTCTACTGACACGTATCCGTATGGCGGCCTGAATGTTCTCTCTAACTACAGCATCCCCGCTGCCACGGTGTACAATACCAATGTCGACGGCACCAAGAATATGAATATACGCATCAACCGTATTGCCCGTGACGAAGAGGGCACCATGTCTTTCGTCTTTGGCGACCTGGCGGCAGCCGATCCTTCTGTGCTCTTTGCCGAGAGCTTTGACGACTGCAACGGTACTGGTGCCAACGATGGTCGCTGGGGCACCTTCCGTGTTGCCGTGGGCGACTTTCGTGCCGATGCCGAGGGATGGGAGTCATCCTACATCAAGGGTGGCCGCCACTGTGCACGAGTAGGGCAGAATGCACCGGTTGCAGGAGATCCTGTTACTGCGATCTCTCCTGTAATCAATTTCACAGGCGATTGTACGCTCACTTTCCGTGCCGCTCCCTATACAACGGAGGGCACCAACACCCTCACTTTGTCCGCCGGCAACTCCGCCATCAGTCTCTCTCAGACCACCGTGCAGCTCACGAAGGGCGAATGGACCGAGGTGTCGGTTACCGTTACAGGCAACGGTGAAAGCAAGCTGCAGTTCTCCGGCGATTGCCGCTTCTACATCGATGACATAGTTGTGCGCGACAATACTGTCACCGGCATAGAGGACATACCTGTGGATGCCGTAAGTGGCAATCAGGTTACAGGCAACGAAATCTACGACCTGCAGGGCCGCCGTGTGCGCGACGCCAATACCCATGGCGTGTTTATCTGCAATGGCGTTAAGGTGGTGAAGTAAAGTGTCGGTTCGCCCTGAAAGGTCAAAAGCATAGAACCTATAGTATAGGTATTATCCGCCTGTCGCTTCATGCTTTTGCCTTTTCAGGGCGAACTGCGTCCATACACCACTTGAATCCAAGGCAATCGGAGTGGCGCCTTGGGCTCAAATGGGCAGGTTGGGCTTTCTGCAGCCTGCCATGCTTGTCATGTGTGCTTTTGCCTTTTGGCGACGCCATGCTCGTTACGTGTGTTGGAGGGCTTCTGCCTTTGCTGTCTGCCAAGTGGCCGTAGCATTGGTGCCACGCTAAGCTATATGATGGGCAAAACATTTGTTTGTTTCGCGATTAAAGTATATATTTGTAGACGATATGCGCGCATTACGGCGGCATCGTCATGCCCTCCGTACCTAATATATATAACACATGTGCGCGCGAAGCACACAGACAACACATACACACACACCCAACCATGAAACACATCCTTTCTTCAGCCGTCCTATGCTCGGGCCTGCTGTTTTTAGGCTCATGCCAAAGCGAGACGGATGATTACGTAGCTTTTCTGTACCGTTACATGCCCACGTCCGATAGTGTGGACTATTCCCGTGACTACTGGGAGCGCCAGGTGGCCATGTCCCAGAAGGCACGCCGTGAAATGCCTTGGGGTAAGATAGTTCCCGAGACGGAGTGGCGTCATTTTGTGGTGCCGGTCCGTGTCAACAATGAGGCTTTGGACGATGCCCGTACCGTCATATACGAGGAGCTGGCTCCACGCCTGCAGGGCATGACCATGGAAGAGGCCGCTTTGGAGGTCAACCACTGGTGCCACGAGAAGGTGAGCTATCAGCCCAGCGACGGCCGCACGTCGCCTCCGCTCACCACCATGGCCAATGCCATAGGTCGTTGTGGCGAGGAGAGTACGTTCACAGTGGCTGCCATGCGAGCCGTTGGCATCCCCGCCCGTCAGGTCTATTGTCCCCGATGGTCGCACACCGACAGCAACCACGCATGGGTGGAGGTATGGGTAGCCGACGATGACAAGGGCAACGGCCGTTGGCGCTTCATGGGAGCCTGTGAACCCGAGGCCGTCCTGGACAAGGGATGGTTCAACTGGGCTGCATCCAGAGCCATGCTTGTCCACACGCGAGTGTTCGGTGCCGACTACGACGGGCGCGAAGAGGTCCTGTCCCGCAACGAATGTTACACCGAAATAAACTGTCTGCCCACTTATGCTCCCACCAAGGACCTGGTGGTGGATGTGGTGGACGCTAACGACCAACCCATCTCTAACGCCACGGTGGACTTCCGTGTCTATAACTATGCCGAGTTCTATCCCATCGCCACGCAGAAGACCGATGACAACGGTCGTGCCACATTCACCACGGGATACGGCGACCTGATGGTGTGGGTCAGCACAGGCGACCGCTTCCAGGCTGTGCACGTACCGGCCATGCAGGACAGCGTCATCGTCATGCCTCTGCTGACCGTCGACAGCACCTGTGTACGCAATGCAGACTTCTGCGCGCCCATCTCCTCTTTGCCCGAGCCCGACCGCAGCATCGTTGACACCGTCAGCGAGAACGGTCGACGTCTCATGCGTGAGGACAGCATACGTGTGGCCTATCAGCAGGCTACCTTCTACCAGGGCGAAGATGAGGTGTTGCGCGCGGCACGTAGCAATTGGAAAGTCATTGACGAATTCGTCAAGCATGCCGGCAACAAGGACGATGCATATGCCTACTTGCTGGGAGCCCTCAGCGACAAGGACCTCCGCGATGTTACGCCCGAGGTTCTGGCCGACCGTGCCACGCGCGTAAGCACCGAGCCTCTGCGCCCCTACATGAAGGAGCTGGCACAAATACTGCCTCAAGGCCTCACGCCCGATGCATGGCTCGCTTGGGTGGATGGGAACATCCGTGTGGACGATGCCCGCAATCCTTTGGGCATATACATGAGCCCCGTGGGTGTGGCACGTCATCGTGTCACGGATTCGCGCAGCCTGGAAGTCTTCCGTGTGGCCGGTGCACGTGCCCTGGGCATGAGAGCCTGGCTGGATGCCACGGGTGCCGCATACGTTGAGGGTTGCACCGCCGCCACTGGCAACACTGCCCCCATGGGCACGTTGCGCGTGGACACGCCGGCCGGGGAGAAGTACTTTACCGACTTCACCGTGGCACGCATAGTGGACGGACGTCCGCAGTCGCTCAACTTTGATGACGAGGACCAGACGCTGGGTAATCCCTTTGCCAATGGGCTGGAGTTGCCCGCAGGGGCTTATCTCCTTGTCACCGGCACACGTCTGTCTGATGGCGATGTACTGGCCTCCTACCGTCTGCTGCGCGTGACAGCAGGGCAGACCACCACAGTGTCCATATCCCCGCGCCAAAGCGACCGCAAGGCCACATACGACCTGCTCAACCTGCAGGATTCGGACAAGGACGCCTCTGCCACCAGCGTACAGGGGCTCTGATGCTACACCTTATTTATATAATATCTTAACCTGTATATGAAAAAGCTATTCCTTACTGCGGCCTTGGTCCTGGGCACCATGTGCAGTGCCAGTGCACAGGCCGAGTATGTGCCCACTGAGGCCAACCTCGCCTCGCGCGATGCTTTCCGCGATATGAAGTTGGGCATCTTCATCCACTGGGGCATCTACAGTACCTTTGCTCAGGGCGAGTGGTATCTGCAGAATGCCGTGCCCGACCGCAACGAATATGCCAAGGCTGCCGATGCCTTCTACCCGCACCGCTTCAATGCCCGTGAGTGGGTACGTAGCATCAAGGCCGCCGGTGCCAAGTATATTTGCTTCACCACACGCCACCACGATGGTTTCTCCATGTGGAAGACCAAACAGAGCAAGTACAACATCGTGGACGCCACTCCGTTCAAACGCGACGTTGTGAGGGAGCTGGCCGATGCCTGCCACGAGGAGGGCATACGCCTGCACCTCTATTACAGTCACATCGACTGGATGCGCGATGATTATCCCATGGGCCGTACCGGTACCAACTGCGGCAAGAAGCGCGAGACGGCCGATTGGAGCAGCTACTACCGCTTTATGAATGCACAGCTGACCGAACTGCTGACCGAGTACGGCGACGTGGGCGCCATCTGGTTCGACGGATGGTGGGACCACGAGGAGGATGCCACTCCCTTTGACTGGCAACTGCCCGAGCAATATGCCCTCATCCACAAGTTGCAGCCCGCCTGCCTCGTGGGCAACAACCACCACGGCGCACCCATGCCCGGCGAGGACATACAGCTCTTTGAGCGTGACCTGCCCGGCGAGATGACCAGCGGATTTGCCAAGGAGGCTGCCAAGGTCAGCCGTTTGCCTTTGGAAACCTGTCAGACGATGAACGGCATGTGGGGCTACAAGGTGGTGGATACCAACTACAAGAGTGCCGACGACATCATCCGCCTCCTGGTCAACACCTCGGGCAAGGGTGCCAACCTGCTCATGAACATCGGCCCCCAGCCCAACGGCGAGTTGCCGGCGCAGTCGCTGCAACGCCTGAGGGAGATTGGCGAGTGGACATCGGTCTACGGCGAGAGCATCTATGGCACGGAGGCCGGTGACATAGCTCCGCAGAATTGGGGCGTGACAACGCGTAAGGACGGCACCCTGTATCTGCATGTCACTGCGGCCGACTCCATCCCCTCCAACGGCCATGGCGGCCGCACCCTGCAGCTGCCCTTGAAGCAGAAGTTCCGTTCCGTAACCGAACTGGTGGGTGGTGCCAAGGTTCCGTTCAGCAAGAACAAGGAGGGGCTGGCCGTCACCATCCCCGAGAAGACCGGGGTGGTGGACTACGTCCTCGTGTTGAAGTAAAGTTCTGTATATCGTTCCCTCTTCGTCCCGCCTGCCCGGGAAGCGGAGAGGGGACCGTTGTTTTTATGACATTATGATGATAGAAGTTTGTTGCCCCGACATCCCCAGTGTGCAGCGCGCCATAGAGGGTGGGGCAGACCGCATAGAACTGTGCCGTGCCTTGGAGTTGGACGGGCTCACGCCCACCCGCGAGGACATACGCACGGCCGTGGACATGTGCCACCGGGCCGGAGTGAAGGTGCACGTGCTCATCCGCTCTCGCGAAGGTGACTTTGTCTATACTGCTCCCGAGGAAGCGCGCCGGATGTCCGATGAGATAGCCATGGCACTGGATGAAGGTGCCGACGGAGTGGTGCTGGGAGCACTCACTCCCGATGGTGACATAGACACCGACCTGTGCAGCACATGGATAGGGGTTGTCCGCCGGCATCCCCGTGTGGAGAGCGGGGAACTCCGGGACCTGGGCATCACCTTCCACCGCGCCTTCGATGTGTGCCGCAGCCCCATGGATGCGGTGGAGGATATTATCCGTCTTGGCTGCAACCGCCTCCTGACCTCCGGCCATGCTCCCTCGGCCGTGGACGGCATACCACTGTTGGCACGCCTGGTGCAGGCCACTGAGGGAAGGCTCGTCATCCTTGCCGGGGCAGGCGTCAGTGCATCCAACTACCACCGCATCATGGACGAGGCGGGTGTTTGCGAGGTCCACGGTTCGTTCCGTGGCGGCATTCCCCGGAGGGACAAGGCCTGATGTCTCGCCTAAGGTCAATTCCACTAATCAACTTACCGATATGAATATCAAGAAGACATTGGCCGTCATCAGTGCGGCCACCCTTTGCCTTATGTCGTGCGACAGTTCCCGGAACTCCGCCGATGAGACAGCCTCCGCCCCCTTGGAATGGCGCGGAATGATGATAGACGCCAGTCGCCACTTTTGGCCTATGGATGTGCTGAAGCGTCAGGTGGACCTGATGGGGCAATACGGGCTCAACGTGTTGCACCTGCACCTTACCGATGCTGCCGGATGGCGGCTGGAGATAAAGAAGTATCCGCGATTGACGGATGTAGGTGCCTGGCGCACCCACGAGACGTGGAAGGAGTGGTGGGCAGCCCGTCCCAAGGCCGACGGGGCCAACAAGGGCGTGGAGTGGTTTGCACCTGCCTATGCCGACAGCATCACAGGTTACGGAGGATACTATACCCAGGCCGATATGCGCGAACTCGTGAGCTATGCCGCCGCGCGTGGTATTACCATAGTGCCAGAGATAGAGTTTCCCGCCCACAGCGAGGAGGTCGTGGCGGCCTACCCGTGGCTGGGCTACAGCCACAGCGAGATGGATATGTCCCGGGACAGTACCTACATGTTCATGTCCGACGTTCTGGCAGAGGTGGCCGACATATTCCCAGGTCCGTACATCCATGTGGGTGGTGACGAGTCTGAGACACAGAAGGGGTTGCATCCCGAGGCCATGCGCCGTGTACAGAGCATAGTGGAGGGGCTGGGCCGACGCATGGTGGTTTGGGACGAAGGCCTGACCGATGAACCTGCCGATAGCGGTCAGATAATCATGGTGTGGCGCAACATAGATACGGCCACCAAAGCCATCCGCCTTGGTCATGAGGTGGTGATGTGCCCCGGCAACTGGTGCTACTTGGACAGCTACCAGGATTGCCCTATCGGCCAGCCTGAGACCATGGGAGGCTACCGCTCGCTGGAGCACTGCTATTCCTTGCCCCTGGACAGCGCACTGGCTGCCGAGTCAGAGTGTAGCGGACGCCTTCTGGGTCTGCAGACATGCCTCTTTGCCGAGTATGTGCCAACGCCAGAGATACTGGAGTATCAGCTGTGGCCCCGTGCCCTGATGGTGGCTGAGCGTGGCCTCGGTCGCAACCGTTCATACGAGGATTTCCGCCAATGGGCCATAAACGTGACCGACAGCATGCTCCGCGAGGGCATCAATGCCTTTGACCTTAGGCACGAGGTCGGGCAGCGCCCCGAGTCACAGGAGCCGGTGGAGCATCTTGCCTTGGGAACCAAGGTGACCTACGCCAATTCATTCAGTTCCTACTATCAGGCCGGCAGAGATACCGCCCTGGTGGATGGTCTGCGCGGTACGTGGAACAACAATGACGGCCTTTGGCAGGGCTTCAGTCAGGACATTGATTTAACGTTGGATCTTGGTACTGAGCGTGAGGTTTCTTCTGTGGAGATGTCCTTCATGCAGATTACTGGTCCCGACATCTTCCTGCCAGCTACGGTTGAGGTCACCCTGCTTGACAAAGCTGACCCGGCAGACCTGGCTTCCTCCAACTTCAAGGCTGCATCTGTCTGCACCCTGACACTGCCCGATTCCCTGACCGATACACCATACGTTATCCATCCCTATGTGGCCACATTCTCTCCCGCCCGTCGGGCCGGCCGTATACATGTCACCGCCCGTCGCCGCCCGCATGCGGGGTGGCTCTTCGTGGACGAGGTGGTGGTGCGCTGACCCAGTGGAGTGTTGTTCCGGTTTCTGTCCGAGCGACGCACTCCACCCCTGTGGCGGCAAGGCCTGGATAGGGCGTCTCGGGACTGACATCCTGTCCAGGCGTAGATGCGCTAATAAAGTAATCAGTGACAATGATATATCATTACCAAAACCTATAACCTATGACAAACAAACTTACCCTATCCCTGTTGGCCTGTTGCGCTATGGTATCCACGGTGCGCGCCCAAAGCGACATCCCCTATGATGAGGACAAGCTGCCGGGATTCGTGGAGCCTATGAAGGCTTATCCTCCCGAACCCAGCCTGATGAAGTACGTGCCCATGAAGGGTGAGCTACCCAGCCGTTACCTGGCACGCAAGGCCGCCTATGACGCCCTGCCTGACCACTGGAACAATGCTGCCACCCGTTACTTCCCGCCCATCTTCAATCAGAGCAGCGGTTCATGTACCTACGCCTGTCGTTCGGGCTATATTCTCACGCACGAACTGAACTCCTTGCGCGATGTTGATGGCAGCCTGCCCGAGAACCAGTACCCTACGCACTGGGGATGGCTGTTGTTGAACGCCGGCATCAGCTGGAGCAAATGCGACATCTTGCAGTATGTGGGTTCGCCCAACGTAGTGGATTATGGAGGCAGGACATACAGCGAGTTGTTCGGACCGCAGGAACCAAGTCATAATGACTTCGGATGGATGAACGGCTATGATAGATGGAGAAATGCTATGGACAACCGTATATCGGGTGTCACCAGCATGCCCCTGACCCTGGAGACCGAGGAGGGACGCATGGCAGCCAAGGCATGGCTCTACAATCATGCCGGTGACCCGGACTTCAAGGCCGGTGGTCTGATAGCGATAGATGTTGCTTCGGGCGGTAACTGGCAGAATATCCCCAAGACATCGGCCAACGATGTCATCGGTGTTACTGGCAAGAAGTATGTCTACCGCTGGGGTACGACCCTGGACCATTCTCTCACCATCGTTGGTTATGATGACCGCATTGAGTTCGATCTGGACGGCAACGGTGTGGCCGGTGAGACGGACAAAGACGAGAAAGGTGCATGGATCATTGCCAACAGCTGGGGCGATGGATGGTGCAACGAGGGTTTCATATATTGTCCCTACAAGTATGCAGGCTACGTGAGCGATCCTACAACCGGAGCGCTTACGTCTGGCTACCTGACCGGTACCCTATACCATGCCCGCAAGAACTTCCGTCCCCTGCGTGCCATCAAGTTGAAGATAGCCTATTCGCACCGCAGCGAGCTGCAACTGCAGGTAGGCATCAGCACCGACCTGAATGCCACGGAGCCTGAGCGTGTCATGAACATGTATCATTTCAAGTATGCCGGTGACGGTAATTGGGGCGATACAGATCCTGCACCCGCCACGCCTATGCTTGGCCGCTGGCAAGGGGCCATGAACTACGGTGCCATGGAGTTCATGTACGACCTGACGGATTTCAGCTCCGCCTTTGACCAGGGCAAGCCTCTTAAGTACTTCTTTATCATTAACCGCAAGAAAGATACCAATCTCGGCAAGGGCAACATACTGGAGGCCAGCATCGTGGATATGGAGCGCGACCAGGAAGGCCTGGAAAGTCCGTTTGATCTTGGTGGCGAGAGGTTTGAGATCCCCCATGATGGCAAGCGCCTTATGGTCAGTGCCATAGTGCAGGGCGAGGGCTATAATGTCGTCAACAACCTCATGCTGTCCGATGGCACCCTCACTTGGACTGCGCCCAATATCTGCAGTTATCGTGTGGCTTCATATAATGTCTACCGGGACGACATCCTGCTGGGCAATACCAAGGATCTGACATACAGTGTGGACGGTGGTTGTGCCTATGCCGTGAGCGCGGTGTATGAGGACGGATACGAGAGTGACAAGGTCGTTGTCATGGCCGCTGCTGTGCGGAACAATGTGTCTGCCAATATAGAGGAGGGCGGCTTCACCATCCCCAAGGTTTTCGATAACAACTACAAGGACTGCACCATCGAGTTCCTCTTCCGCCCCACACGTTTTGTCAATTGGAATAACCAGGCAGGTCCGGGCTGGGGTTCCTTCCTGCAGCACTCCAATGCCGATGGCACCTTCTGCTGCGGATGGACCACCGGGGACCGGCTGACATCAACCGAGCCATTGACGCTGAACGCCTGGCAGCATATAGCCATTGTGGTGAAGGGCAACAGGATGACCCTCTACAAGGATGCCAAGGCCATCGGTTCCTGCACTTCCGGCTCGTACAGTGGCATAGGCGGCTTTGGAGACTATGTCTTCCGCTATAGCGATGCAGGTGTATGGCAGAATGCCCAATATGACGAGATACGTATATGGGACCATGCACGTACCGTTACGCAACTCAAGGGATCTGCCACCATGCTGAAGCGACAGGAGTTCTATGGCAACGTGCTGCCTCAGGGATTGCTGGCTTATTACAAAGGCGATACTTTCATGGGCGAGAACGGTGGCTACTACATGCGCGAATATGTTCACGGCTACCATGCTCCCATCCACAGAATGACGTCCGATCCGCAGCAGAAGTCCACCATGACTCTGCATGTCACTTCACTGCCTGCCGGAGTGACAGTGAACATTCCCGAGAGCGTGCATGCCGGACAGCCTGTGGTCATGACCGCCACTCGTGGCGATGCCATCAATGACTTGTGGTGGAACATCCCCGCCTGCGGTATAGTGGACAAGCATATCATCGCTCCCACGGTGACCTTTGCCGAGACAGGAAGCTATGAAGTGATTGTGAGCGGACGGGACTACAGCGGTCAGGTCTACAGCGACACCGTGCAGGTGGTGGTGGGAGAGGCTCCCGAACTGGATGCCTCCTTTACCATCAACAGCAAGCGGTTTGTCTGTGGCGAGCATCTGAGCATGAGCGCCAACAAATTCACTGACGGTTGTGCCTACCAGTGGTTGTTGCCCGGTGCCAGGGTGGAGACTGTATACGGAGCCAAGGCCGGTGCTACATACGAGGCCGGCGGAGAGTACACCGTAACTTTGAGGGTGACGGCTGATGATGGCCGCGTGGCCGAGAGCAGCCAGACGATACACATGTCTTCCATAGCTCCGGAGGCCGACTTCTATGTCAGCGAGCCCATAGTGATGAAGGGAACTCCTGTTGTCCTCACCAGTACCTCACGCTACATGCCCACGTCTTACGAGTGGACGGTAGACGGCCCTGCACAGAAGACCCTCATCCGGGAGGCTCAGCCCGTTCAGACATGGACGCCCAAGTATCCCGGCCGGTATGACGTTACCCTGGATGTGGCCAACGCCGTGGGCGACAACTCTCTCACCAAGAACCGTGCCGTCATGGTTCTCAATGCCGAGTCCGGCAGCGGCCTGTTCTTCACTCGCTCCGAAGCCCGGGTGACCATTCCTAACAGCAACGAGATAGCGGCTTTCACCATCGACTTCTGGGCCAACGCTTCTGCCCTGGGCGGACAGTGTTGGGGCATAGGCCAGGACCAGGGCACCATGCTTCTGAGTGTGGACGGTAAGGGTAAGATGACACTGCACATCAAGGACAAGGCCTACTCTTCACCCGAGGGCTTTGTGGAGATAGGTGTGTGGAACCACTATGCCGTCAGCCGCAGCACTTTGGGAACCAGAGGCACCATCACGTTCATGCGCAATGGCGAGACCATTGCCACCGTCACAGGAGCCACCACCGCCAAGATAGCGGTCGCAGACATGCCCTCCATCACTCTGGGTGTCGGGGGCATGCCCATCACCGGTGCCATAGACGAGTTCCGCTTCTGGAAGGGTAACCAAAGCAGCAAGATGAAGACTTTGTGCAATCAGCCCCTGGAGAACCCGGAGGCACAGGCCAACCTGTTGGTCTACTACGACTTCAATCAGAGCGGCGGTGACGTGATAGATCGCTCCGGCAAAGGCAATGACGGTGTACGTTCCGGCTTCGGACCCGACGGTGATGCCTGGGGAGCGTCCAAGGGTGTCTTCTCGCTCTACTTTGGCGACAAACTGGAGGATGATGTGATTACCGGTGTGGAAGAGGTTGTCTCTACCGAGCCTGTCACCTCGGGCCGCAACGGTGTCTACACTCTCTCCGGCCAGTATGTCGGACGTAGTGCTAAGGGCCTGCCTGCAGGTCTGTACATTGTGGACGGCAAGAAGATGGTAGTGAGATAAAAGACAGAATCATAATATCAAGTACGGCGCCCCGGCATGGAGAAGTAAGGCTCTCTGTCGGGGCGCCTGCTATTGACATACTGTTGTCGGGAGGCCATGGAATATGTACTCTGCCGGTGTGCCACGAAGGGCAACAAGCCTACAAGCCCATGGCGTAGCTTCGCTTGTGCGGTTCGCGGATGCGTGTCGCGTGGAGACGATATCTTGTTCCCATCGTGTTGGTGCAGAATGAACCGGTTTATTTGCCCGAATGAACCGGTTTTTGAGATTGGACAAACCGGTTTGTGCGACCGCATATTCCGGTTTATTTTGTCGGAGCTCCGTTGGGGTGAGAGTCGACATATCGTGTGGCGGTGGCAGGTGTCTTACGGGATGCGCCTTTATCCCCAGCCTGTTGTCATTAGACATGTAAAGCAGAGTGCCCGCAACGTCCCGGATGTCCGGAGGCATTGCAGGCACTCTGCTGTGTTGCGTATAAGTGGGTGCAGTTCATTCTGTCGCGCCCCTCATTGCCAGGCTTTTCCTTTGTTGATGGTGCGCACTGGGGACAGTACGCCTACTATCCAAGGCTATCAAGCCTGTTAATTTGGGTGCTTCGTCCCAACTGGCGCAGGGTGGTCGGTGGCTTACATCTTATCCATGGCCTGTTGCAGGTCGGCGATGATGTCGTCCACGTTCTCGATGCCTACAGACAGGCGGACGAGGTCGGGTGAGATGCCTGCCTCGCGCAGTTGCTCGTCGGTGAGCTGACGGTGGGTGTGGCTGGCGGGGTGCAGCACACAGGTGCGGGCATCGGCCACGTGGGTGACTATGGAGATGAAGTCCAGATTGTCCATGAAGCGGATGGCCTCCTCGCGGCTACCCTTCAGACCAAAGGCGATGACGCCACAAGTGCCGTTGGGCAGGTACTTCTCGGCCAGGGCGTGGTCGCGGCTGGAAGGCAGGGAGGCGTAGTTGACCCATCCCACCTTGTCGTTCTGCTCCAGCCACCGGGCCACCTTCAGTGCGTTGGCACAGTGCTGGCGCATGCGCAGTGCCAGTGTCTCCAGGCCGAGGTTCAGCAGAAAGCAGTTCTGCGGGGCGGGAATGCTGCCGAGGTCGCGCATGAGCTGCACCACCATCTTGGTGATGTAGGCCATCTTGTCGAACGAGGTGGTGTAGGTCAAGCCGTGGTAGCTCTCGTCAGGCTCGGTCAGGCAGGTGAACTTGTCGTGCTGAGCCTCCCAGTCAAAGTTGCCGCTGTCCACTACGCAGCCGCCCACCTGTGTGGCATGGCCGTCCATGTACTTGGTGGTGGAGTGGGTGACGATGTCGGCTCCCCACTCGAACGGGCGGCAGTTGATGGGTGTGGCAAAGGTGTTGTCTACGATAAGGGGTACGCCGTGGCTGTGTGCCAGACGGGCAAAGCGTTCGATGTCGAAGATGCGCCCGCCGGGGTTGCTGATGGTCTCGCCGAAGAAGCATTTGGTGTTGGGGCGGAAAGCAGCCTCAATGCGCTCGTCGTCCCAGTCCGGGTCCACGAAGGTGCATTCTATGCCCAGCTTCTTCAGCGTGACGCCGAAGAGGTTGAACGTGCCGCCGTAGATGTTGTTGGATGTGATGAGGTGGTCGCCGGCCTGGCAGATATTGAATATGGCATAGAAGTTGGCAGCCTGGCCTGAGGAGGTCAGCACGGCGCCTACGCCGCCTTCGAGGGCGGCAATCTTCTTGGCCACGGCATCGTTGGTGGGGTTGGCCAGGCGGGTATAGAAGTAGCCGTTGTCCTTCAGGTCGAAGAGGCGTGCCATCTGGTCGCTGGTCTCGTAGCGGAAAGTGGTGCTCTGATAGATGGGCAACTGCTGCGGCTCGCCTTTCGCGGCCTTCCATCCGCCGTGTATGCAGATGGTCTCAAGGTTCTTTTTCATAGAGGGGTATTTTATATGTAATGTATGGATGCTGGTGATGGGGTGGAAGGTTCAACCGTATATCCTCTCGTGTTTGCTTCTGTCCTCCATGAAGCAGGGGTGTACGGGGCCGTAGCCCGAACCAAAATTGTATTCGGCGCCCAAGGCAATGGCCCTTTGGATGAACTCTTCGCCGCGTGCCACGGCATCAGTCAATGTGTGGCCTTTGGCCAGGTAGGTGGCTATGGATGAGGCGAAGGAGTCTCCGGTGCCGTTGACGTTGTGGGTGGGGATGCGCTCCTTGGTGTAGGAGGTGACGGTGTCGGTGGAGAGGTCATAAAGGTAGTCGGTCAGCAGACTGCCGTTTTCGCCTTCGCTTTCCACGCTCTTGATTATTACTGAGCATGTTCCGCCGGATAGCGTCCGCAGGTCTTCCTCTATATTGCCGAGAGGATGGCCAAGCAGAGCCTCGGCCTCGCGGCGGTTGGGAGTGATGAGTGTGGCCTGGGGGAAAAGCAGATCCTTGTAGGCCTGTATGGCATCATCTGACACCAGTTTCACACCGTTGCTGTCCACTATGACGGGGTCTATGACCTTGATGACCTCCGGATATTGTGCCAATTTGCCGGCCACGCCCTCGATGATGGCTTTGGAAGGCAGGACGCCGGTCTTGACGCATTGTGCACCCACGTCACTCAGGAAGGACTCGGTCTGCGATACTATCAACTCTACTGGCAGGTGGTATATGCTTTTGACATGGCGTGTGTCCTCGTCCACGATGGCCGTGAGTGCTCCGGCCGCATATCCTCCACATGCGGTGATGGCCTTGATGTCGGCCTGCATGCCTGCGCTGCCCAGGGGCTCGCTGCCTGCAATAAGGAAGACTATGTCCAGTTGCTTTTTCGATTGCTTGTCGAACAGACGCTTGAACTCTTGCTCAAAGTTGGGGGTGAAGACACCTTTGCCCATGGACTGACGTATCTCTTCCATGGTCCAGAAGCGGCCGCCGTCGGTTTCCTTGCTTGGGCGGACAGGAGTGTCCGTTACCAGTCGATGGGCATGAATCAGTTCGCTCTCTTGAGAGGAACGGAACACATAGGTCTGCAGATGCTCGTATCCGGTGGCATCCAGCCTCAGTTCTTCGGAAGCCTCGCGCATCAGCGCTGTGGCCGTGTCCTCGCCGTAGTCTATGTGGCCGCCCACGGCTGTGTCCCATTTGCCCGGTTGGATGTCTTTCCATGAGGGACGTTTCTGCAGGTATAGTTCCCCGCGTGAGTTGAATACATGCAGATGTACCACAGGGTGCAGAAGCATGGAACCATTGTGGCATTCGCCTCGTGTGGCACTGCCGATGACGCGGCCATCGGCGTCTACGAGGGGCAGGAGTTCCTGCCGGTTGTCTTGGTTGACGTATATCATAATGCAGAGGGAATGAGCAGACTGCTGTCGCCGTAGGACAGAAAGCGGAAGTCGTGGCCGAGGGCATAGTCGTAGATGCTTCGCCAGTCACCATGCACAAAGGCGCTGACCAGAAGCAGGAGTGTGCTCTGCGGCTGATGGAAGTTGGTTACCATGGCCTTGACGATATGGAAGGTGTACCCCGGGGCAATGATTATCTGGGTGGAGGAGTGCAGTACGTCGGTCTCGTGCATGTCCATATAGGTGAGCAATGCCCGGAGTGCAGTGCATACCGGCACGGGTTCGGCCGAAGGCAGAGAGTAGGGCATCCACTGATCTACGTGCAGGTCTTCGTGCCCGTCCATGGCCAGAAGTCCCATGTAGTAGAGGCTCTCCAGGGTGCGTACGCTGGTTGTGCCCACAGCTATGGCCGCACCATCGTGTGCCAGCAGTTTCTCTATTGTGCGGCGATGCACGGCAATGTGCTCCGTGTGCATGTCGTGGTCTCCTATCTCCTCGCTTTTTACAGGCTTGAAGGTGCCGGCACCTACGTGCAGCGTAACCTCTTCGCAGTCAATGCCGTGTGCGTTCAGAGCCTCCAGCACGTGCGGCGTGAAATGCAGTCCTGCCGTTGGTGCGGCCACACTGCCTTTTACCTTGGAATACACCGTCTGGTAGGTGGTGAGGTCGCTCTCCTCGGTCTTACGGTTGAGGTATGGCGGGATGGGTAGCTCACCTGTGGCTTCAAGGATTTCTGCCCAAGTGTGGTTGCTGTTCCACGTGAACTCTATCCTGTGTCCGGTGCCATGTGCTTCGCAACGTGTGGCGGACAGGGTGATGGTTTCCGTGCCCACAATAATCTTGCGATGCAGGCTGCCTGTCTTCCACTTCTTGAGGTTGCCAACCAGGCAATACCACGAGCATTCCCCACGCGACAGGAAGTTTTCCTGATATTCCGCCGGGGTTGCTGGTTCCAGAATAAATATCTCTATGAGTGCTCCCGGGGCAGGGGTGGCTGCCTGGTTCACGGTATCCGTTGCTGCGGTCTTCGCTGCGGTCCTGTCCTTGCGGAAATGCAGACGTGCCCTCACCACCCGGGTGTTGTTGAATACCATCAGTGTCCCCGTGGGCAGATGCTTATGGATGTTGGAGAAGATGTCCTCGGAAATGTGTCCCTGTTTGTAGAGCAACAGCTTGCTGGCATCGCGCTGCTTGAGGGGGAATTTTGCTATCCTTTCGTCTGGGAGAGGGTAGTTGTAGTCTTTGATGTGTATGTGCTTCGGCTCCATAGTCATGTGTGCCTCGGCGTCGTGTTCTGTGTGCTTCGGCTTCATTGTCCTGATACTGGCGGCAAAGTTAATGCTTTTTGGCGAGTTAAAGGAAGTGCTGACGCAAATAATTTGCCCCTTTGCAAAGCAGAATGGGCAAATGGGCGCTATAGTATGTTAAAATGGAGCGTTGCGCGTGGGATAATGGACAGATTTATTTACCTTTGCGTATCATAAGCACCCGTATGGGTGCGTGGATCCTGTCAGATGACCGCAAGGACTGCGGTCTTTTGAAGTGTAAGAGATAATATAACCAAACAAACTTAAAAACATGACAAAACTTACCCTATGCTTATTGGCTTGTTGTTCTGTGGCGGCAAGCGCGTGGGCTCAGGATGTCCCCGTCAATCGGGAGAAGTATCCTGACTATGTAGATCCGGCGAAAGCCTATACTCCAGAGCCTCGTCTGATGAAGTATGTGCAGATGCAGGGCGAAGCTCAAGGCCGCAAGGCTATGCGCCAGGCTGCGGCCAACGAATTGCCCGATCATTGGAACAATGCTGACACCAAGTACTTTCCGCCTGTGTTCAATCAGGCCGGCGGTTCTTGCGGTAGCGCCAGCCGTATCGGCTACATGTTCACACACGAGATAAACGCTCTGCGCGACGTCAGTGGCAAACTGCCAGAGAACCAGTATCCCACCCACTTTGTATGGCTCTTTACCAGTGGCAACGATGGCAAAGACCAGTTTGTGGAGTATATCGGCGTGCCCAACTCTGTAGTATATGGCGGTCGAACCTATAGTGAGCTATTCGGTTACCAGGAGGAGACCAACAACGATTTCGGCTGGATGACCGGATATGATAAGTGGAAGCACGCCATCGGTAACCGTATGTTGCGTCCTACCGGCAATCCTCTGACCGTGGATACCGAGGAAGGCCGCTTGGCAGCCAAGGCTTGGCTATATAACCATGCCGGTGACCCGGACTTCAAGGCCGGCGGTCTGATAGGTCTGGGTGTGGCTTCCGGCGGTAACTGGCAGCGCATTCCCAAGACCGCAGCCAATGATGCTGCCGGTGTCACCAATATGTACTATGTCTATCGCTGGGGTACCTCGGTGGATCATGCTGTTACGATGGTCGGGTGGGACGATCGTATCGAGTTTGACCTGGACGGCAATGGCGTTGCCGGTGAGGTCAGCAAGGACGAGAAAGGCGCATGGATTATCGTGAACAGCTGGGGTGGCTGGTGCAACGATGGTTTCATCTATTGCCCTTATAAGTATGCCGGTCCCGTGAGCGACCCCGAGACAGGCAACATGCGTGGCGGTTACTGGAGTGGCGAGTTGTACCATGCCCGCAAGAATTTCCGTCCCCTGCGTGCCATCAAGGTGAAGATGGACTACAGCCATCGTAGTGAACTGCTTCTGCAGGTAGGTGTCAGCACCGATCTGAATGCCACAGAGCCAGAGAGCATCACCGATCTGCATCACTTCCGCTATGCCGGTGACGGTGCCAACGGCAATGCTAACCCGGCTCCTGCCACTCCCATGCTTGGCAAATGGCAGGGCAAGTTGAACCATGACCCAATGGAGTTCATGTATGACTTGACCGACTTCAGCGCCGGCTTTGATCAGAACAAGCCTCTGAAGTACTTCTTCATCATCAACCGCAAGAACGAGACCAGCCTGGGTAGCGGTAATGTGTACGAGGCTGCCATCGTAGATATGGACCAGGATCAGGAGGGCGTGGAGAGCGACTTTGATCTGGGGGGCGAGAAGTTCGAGATTACCCAAAGCGGCAAGCGCATGATGTTCTCCGCCGTGGTGTATGGCAAGGGCTACAACTGCGTGAACAATCTGATGCTGTCCGACGGCACCCTCACATGGTCGGAGCCTAACAAGGGCAGTTACAAGGTCGTCTCCTATAATATATATAAGGATGGTGTCAAGGTGGGCAACACTCAGGAGTTGAGCTACGCCGTAGACGGTGGCCGTGTATACGCTGTTACTGCCGTGTACGAGGACGGTAACGAGAGCGAAAAGGTTAGCTGTGTGGCTTCTACCGTGCAGAACAAGGTGGCTGTGAACGTTGAGGAGGGTGGCTTCGTCATTCCTGAGGTGTTCAAGAGCAACTACAACGAGTGCACCATAGAGTTCTGGATCAAGCCCTCACGTATGGTCAACTGGAATAACCAGGCCGGCCCCGGTTGGGGTACGTATCTGCAGCACTTCAATAGCGACGGTACCTTTACCTGCGGATGGAATACCAATGCCCGCATCAATTCCACCGAGAAATTAACACTGGATACGTGGCAGCATGTTGCCATCGTGGTCAATGGCAACAGGATGACATTGTACAAGAATGCCAGGGCTGTGGGTTCCGTTACTTCCAGCAGCTATAGCGGTCTTGGTGGTTTCGGCGACTTTGTCTTCCGCTATGCCGATGCCGGTACATGGCAGAATGCCCAATACGACGAGATTCGCATCTGGAGCACCGCACGTACGGCCAATCAGATCAAGGGCTCTTCTCTTACGACCAGACGTCAGGAGTTCTATGGCGACGTACTGCCTCAGGGCTTGGTCGCTTACTATAAGGGTGATACCTTCCTGGGCGAGGACGGCACCTATTACATGCGTGAATGCGTGAACGGTTATCATGCTCCCATCTACAGAGTTTCCGGTGATCCTCAGGTAGAGTCTACCATCGCATTGCAGAATACTTCTCTGCCTGCTACAGTCAAGGTTGACGTTCCCGAGACCGTTTATGCTGGAATGCCCGTTACCTTGACCGCCACCCGTGGTGATGCCATCAACAGCCTGTCATGGAGCATTCCCGTATGTGGTATAGAGGACAAGCACATCATATCTCCCACAGTGGTCTTTGCTGAGGCAGGCACATACACGGTGACAGTGAAGGGCATGGCCTACAATGGCAAGGAGTACAGCGACGAGGTGCAGCTGGAGGTTAAGGCAGCTCCCGAACTGGATGCCACATTCTCATTCAATACCGAGTCTATCCCCTGTGGCGAGCATCTGAGCATGCATGCCAACAAGTATACGGAATCTTGCAGCTATGAATGGACATTGCCCGGTGCCACAGTGGAGAAGGTAGTGGGTGCCAAGGCCGGTGCAACATACGAAACGGCCGGTGACCATACCGTGACACTGACCGTTACGGCAGCCGATGGCCGCGTAGCTTCAAGCACACAGACCATATACGTCACCAACGTGGCTCCCAAGGCCGACTTCTATGTTAACGAGCCCGTTGTGCTTAAGGGCACTCCTATCAGCCTGCACAGCACGGCACGCTTCACACCCACTTCTTACAGCTGGGTACTGAAAGGCCAGGCACAGAAGACCACCATCAACGAAGCTCAGCCCGTACAGACATGGACACCTCAGTATCCCGGTCGCTACGATGTGACCTTGAATGTTGCCAACGCTGTGGGCGACGATGCCATCACCAAGAAGCGTGCCTTGATCGTCACCAATGCCGAGTCCGGCAGCGGCCTGAACTTCTCGCAGCCAGGTGCCAAGGTTACTATCCCCAACAGCAACGAGATAAATGCGTTCACCATAGACTTCTGGGCCAACCCCGCCAGTCTGACACCGAGTTGCTGGGGCATAGGCCAGGACGAGAACACCCTGCTCCTAAAGGTTAACGACATGGGTGTGATGACAGTCTACATCCGAGGCAAGTACTATACCTCTCCCGAGGGCTATGTGGAGGCCGGTTCATGGAATCACTATTCTGTCAGTCGCAATGCCTTTGGTAACCGTACGCTCACTTTCATGCGCAATGGTGAGATCATATCCACCGTGCGTAGCGTCACCAGCAATAAGGTCGCTGCCGAGAACATGCCCACCATCACTTTGGGCGTTGAAGGCGCTCCCCTCAATGGTGGCATCGACGAGTTCCGTTTCTGGACGGGCGACCATGCCAGCAAGATGAAGGAGATATGCAATCAGCCAATGGAGAATCCCGGGGAACAGATAGGTTTGCAGGTTTACTATGACTTCAATCAGAGCAGTGGCAACGTGATAGACCGCTCCGGCAATGGCAACGACGGCGTTCGCACCGGCTTCGGCCCCGACGGCGATGCATGGGGTGCGTCAAAGGGTGTATTCTCACTCTACTTCGGTGACAAGCAGGAGGATGACGTCATTACCGGTGTGGACGATGTTCTCTCCACCGAGCCTGTTGCTGCCGGCCGCAATGGTGTCTACACCCTCTCCGGTCAGTACGTAGGCCGCACTATCAAGGGTCTGCCCGCAGGTCTCTACATCATTGATGGCAAGAAGGTGGCTGTGAAGTAACACGCAACTGATGAAACGGCACCGGCTGCCTGCGCATGATGACAGGCAACCGGTGCCGGACCAAATACAATCGTCCCGGCATGGAGCAACGGTGCTCTGTGCCGGGACGATTGTATGTCAGGGGTAGGGGAGTCTTTGGCAGGACTTTGTGGTGGGTTAAATATCCAGCACCAATTCCACGGGACAGTGGTCGCTGCCGAAGATTTCGGTGTGTATGTCGGCGGAGACGATGTTTGGCCGTAGGCTGTCCGACGTAATGAAGTAATCTATACGCCAGCCCGTGTTCTTCTCGCGCGAGCGGAAACGATAGCTCCACCAGGAGTAGACATCCGTGACATCGGGGTGCAGGAAGCGGTAGGTGTCGGTGAAACCGTTCGAGAGCAGAGCTGTCATGCACGAGCGTTCCTCGTCGGTGAATCCTGCGTTCATGCGGTTGGTCTTGGGATTCTTCAGGTCTATCTCCTGGTGTGCCACGTTCAGGTCGCCGCAGTAGACGACGGGCTTGTGGGCATCGAGACGTACGAGATAGTTGCGTAGCGCCTCCTCCCACTGCATGCGGTATTCCAGGCGTTTCAGTCCCTCCTGCGAGTTTGGTGTGTAGCAGCATACCAGATAGTAACGTTCCATTTCCAATGTGATGAGGCGTCCCTCATTGTCGTGTTCTGCCATGCCCAGGCCGTAGGTGACGGCTAGTGGCGTGTGGCGTGTGAAGACGGCCGTGCCGCTGTAACCTTTCTTCTCGGCATAGTTCCAGTAGGCCGTGTACCCGGGAATGTCCAGGTCGAGCTGTCCCTCCTGTAATTTCGTTTCTTGCAGGCAGAAGAAATCGGCGTCGAGACTGTCGAATGCCTCGCGGAAGTTCTTGCCCACCACGGCACGGAGGCCGTTGACGTTCCAGCTGATGAATTTCATTTGCTTGTGCGGTATTGTGCTATGGAGAAGACATAGCCTCGTTCTGGCCGCTCCTCCGTGGTGAATGATATGTCGATGGTGTTGGCCGGCAGCAACAGGTCGGGTATGCTTTCCTGCAGTCCGGTGCCACGCAGCTTAACAAGTGCTTCCTTCATTGTCCACAGGCGGAAGAATGTGTGTTTGCCGGAGCCTGCTATCTGCCGCTGTTCCTCATTGTTCATCGTGTAGCTGACAAGGGAATCGCTTGTCTTGCGCTCCAGGCTTTCGATGTCTATGCCGACGGGGCTGTCCGATACGGCGCAGACTACCGCCGTGCGGCAATGGCTGAGATTGAAGTGTATATGCGGATACTTTGCCAAGGCAGGCTTGCCATGCTCGCCTATGACGAAGGTCGGTTGGTCGGCAATGCCATATTCCTCTCTCAGGGCACGGCACAGCAACAGGTATGCCAAGACGCAGTTGCGCTTTCCCTCGTCGAAGGCGTATTCCATGGCCTGCTTGCGCCTCCACGGTGGCAGGGCTCGCAGGTCGCGCTCCAAAGCCTCCGATGGGTATGCCGTCAGTCCGTCTTGTACGAGAACCTTCATGCACTTCCTCCTCAACCGTGTATCCCGGCTGTCTCCTTGGCCCGGATATGCCTTATCTCCCACCATAGCATACTGATGGCTATGATGCAGCTGATGCTGTCTGCCACGGGCAGACTGTACCATGCACCGTCCAGCCCGAAATATCCGGGCAGGATGATGAGGCACGGTATAAGGAAGATCAACTGGCGGCTGGTGCTTAGAAATATGCTCTTGCCTGCGTGGCCTATGCTCTGGAAGAAGTTGCCTATCACCATCTGCCCGCCCACCAGCGGAAAGACACTGACGCAGATACGGAAGCCGTGCGAGGCCATGGCAATGATCTTTTCGTCGGAGGTGAAGATGTGTGCCGGCACTTCGGGAATGAACTCGCCTATGAGGAAACCGCATGTGGTCACCACCGTGGCGCATGCCATGGTGTAGCGCAACACCTGCCATACGCGGTCGTTGTGGTGTGCGCCCCAGTTGTAGCCCGCTATGGGCTGCATGCCTTGGTTCAGGCCCATCACTATCATCAGGAAGCAGAACACCACACTGTTCACTATGCCGTAGGCTGTCAGGGCATCGTCTCCGCCGTACTGCTGCATGCTGCGGTTGATGAGCAACACCACCAGGCAGGCGCAACTGTTCATCAGGAACGGAGCCATGCCTATGGCCATCGTCTGTCGCACGATATTCAGACGGAGGCGATAGATGCCACGCTTTAGGTGCAGCAACTCGTCCTTGCGGCTGAACAGAAACAGGATGGCGGCCAGCGTCACCGTCTGTGATATTATCGTGGCAATGGCCGCACCTTTTATGCCCATCTCCATGACTATGATGAAGATGGGATCCAGCAGTCCGTTGACCAGGATACCGCACACGGTCAGCAGCATGGCCGTGATGGGGTGGCCGGCGGCTCGCATGATGGCATTCAGCCCCAGGTAACTATGGGATATGACGTTGAACAGCAGGATTATCTGCATGTATTCGCGGGCGTAGGGCAGGGTGGCCTCCGAGGCGCCGAAAACCAGCAGTATGGGGTCCAGATAGGCCAGGCACACGATGGTGAATATGATGCCCAGGATGAGGTTCAACGTGATGGCGTTGCCCAGCACGTTCTGTGCCGTGGCATAGTCCTTCTGCCCCAGGCGTACGCTTATGACCGTGCAGGCACCCACGCCCACCATGGCGCCAAAGGCGGCACCAAGGTTCATGAAGGGGAACGTGGCCGTGAGGCCACCCAATGCAAGTGTTCCCACGTAGTGCCCTATGAATGCCCTGTCCACTATGTTGTACAACGAACTGGCCAGCATCGCCGCTATGGCCGGCAGCGCATAGCTCATCAGTAGCTTGCTTATGGGTCTTTCGCCCAATTCTGTAGGTACTCTTTGTTTCATATCAAGCATCAAAGGTACTATAAAAACGGCAAACACGCCTATATAATAAGGAATAAGACGCCCTTTAGCGTGTTCCGTGGCAAAATAGTACGCCCGAGGCTTCCGTCATTCGTGGATTATTGCTAACTTTGCAGGCAAACGCGCGTGTTCGCCTCCGGCCAATGTATGGAAAGAGGGCGGCAGGCGTGCTTGTTGTCGTGTGCCGGCATGGAGATGCCGGACCGGCGGCGTGGATACTAATACACAAAAACTTCATTCAATAACACAATGAGCAACCAAGCAGAAAAGATCAAGGAGTTGATGGAACTCCGCGAGAAGGCTCGCATCGGCGGCGGCGAAAAGGCCATTGCCAAGCAGCACGAGAAAGGCAAGTTGACAGCACGTGAGCGCATAGCCCTGTTGCTGGACGAAGGCAGCTTCGAGGAAATGGACATGTTCGTGCAGCATCGCTGCTCCAACTTCGGCATGGAGAAGAAGCACTATCTGGGCGACGGCGTAGTTACCGGCAGCGGTACCATAGACGGTCGTCTGGTGTATGTCTTTGCACAGGACTTCACCGTCAGTGCAGGTTCACTGTCCGAGATGCTGGCCAGCAAAATTTGCAAGGTCATGGACATGGCCATGAAGGTGGGCGCACCCGTTATCGGTCTGAACGACTCAGGCGGCGCACGTCTGCAGGAGGGCATCAATGCCTTGGCCGGTTATGCCGAGATCTTCCAGCGCAACATCATGGCCTCTGGCGTGGTACCTCAGATCAGCGCCATCATGGGCCCCTGTGCCGGTGGTGCCGTGTATAGCCCCGCACTGACCGACTTCACTCTGATGGTGGAGAACACCTCCTATATGTTCCTCACCGGCCCCGGCCCCGTCAAGGCTGTGCTGGGCGAGGTTGTTACCCAGGAGCAACTGGGCGGTGCCAGCGTGCATGCCACCAAGAGCGGTGTGACACATTTCACGGCAGCCAGCGAGGAAGAGGCCATCGCCATGATCAAGACCCTGATGAGCTATATTCCTCAGAACAACCTGGAGAAGACTCCCCGCAAGGCCTGCACCGACCCAATCGGCCGCATGGAGGACTACCTCAACGACATCATTCCCGACAACCCCAACATGCCCTACGACATGTACCAGGTCATTGCCGGCATCGTGGACAACGGCGAGTTCTTTGAGGTGCAGCCCAACTATGCCAAGAACCTGATCATCGGCTTCGCACGCTTCAACGGTCAGTCTGTGGGCATCGTGGCCAACCAGCCCAAGCAGCTGGCCGGTGTGCTGGACTGCAACAGCAGCCGCAAGGGTGCACGCTTCGTACGCTTCTGCGACGCTTTCAATATCCCCATCGTCACCCTCGTGGACGTTCCCGGCTTCCTGCCCGGCACAGCCCAGGAGTACAATGCCGTCATCCTGCATGGCGCCAAGTTGCTCTATGCCTACGGCGAGGCCACTGTGCCCAAGGTTACCGTCACTCTGCGTAAGAGCTACGGCGGCAGCCACATCGTGATGAGCTGTAAGCAGTTGCGTGGCGACATCAACTATGCATGGCCTTCTTCCGAGATTGCCGTCATGGGTGCCAGCGGTGCGGCCAGCGTGCTCTATGCCAAGGATGCCAAGGCCCTGAAGGAAGAGGGCAAGGTAGAGGAAGCCAAGGCATACATCAAGGAGAAGGAGGAGGAGTACACCAAGCTCTTCGCCAACCCCTACCAGGCTGCCAAGTATGGATACATCGACGATGTCATCGAGCCCCGCAACACCCGCTTCCGCATCATCCGTGCCTTGGCACAGTTGGAGAACAAGAAGCTCACCAACCCCGCCAAGAAGCATGGCAACATACCCCTGTAACCAAAACATAGCGCTATATGAACTTTCTATCAGTAACAATAGTGACATGGCAACTGGCGGGTATATGCGTGGCAGTGGTCTTCGGCATACTGGTCGTGTTGGTGTTCGTGTTGAGCATCTTCACCCTTGTGGCCAAGAAGACCGCCGACAAGGCACGTAGCGTCAAGACGTCATACGAAAGCAACAAGCAGGCCAAGACCTTCGCGCAGGCCAGCGATGAGGACAAGGCGGCCGTAGCCATGGCCATCTACCTCTACGAACAGGAACAAAAGAACCTGGAAAGCCGTGTACTAACCATCACACACAAGTGCGATGCGTGGTCGGCACAGTTGAACCCCAGACTGTAGAATTCGTGTAAATACTAATCAACAAAACCACAAGATGAAAGAGTTCAAGTTCAAGATAGGTAGCACGGATTACCTGGCTACCGTGGAAGACCTGAAGGGCGGCAATATGCAGATTACCGTCAACGGGCAGACCTACCAAGTGGAGATTCCTCAGACCAAGGCACAGGGACCACGTCCCGCCAAGGCTGCTGCCGCACCTGCCGCACAGGTGGGTGGCCCCAAGAATGTGATAAACGAATTGCCCGGCACTATCACGGCCATCAAGGTGACCAACGGCCAGCATGTGAAGCGTGGTGACGTACTGTTGGTTATCGAGGCCATGAAGATGGCAAACGACATCGTGTCGGAAGTGGATGGTACGGTACAGCGCGTGGCAGTCACCAATGGCCAAAGTGTGAACCAAGGCGACCTGCTGGTGGAGATGGTGGCCGACTTTGAGGCTGCCAAGGCTCCTGCCCTGGCTCCCAAGCCTGCACCTGCCGCACCTGCCGGGGTAGCTCCCGCACCTGCCACGGCTCCCAAGGCACCCGCCGGTGCCAAGACCGTGACGGCTCCCCTGCCCGGCACCATCACGAAAATCAGCGTGAAGGTGGGCGACAAGGTCAGCACCGGTGACTGTGTGCTGATGATGGAGGCCATGAAGATGGAGAACAGTGTCACCGCCGAGGCCAACGGTGTTGTGAAGGCCATCCTCTGCAAGGAGGGTGACCAGGTACAGAGCGACCAGGCTTTGGTGGAATTGGATTAAGGTCACGTGCAACACACTTACTTATGAAAAACATAACCAAGTATTTGTCTCTCGCCGCCCTGATGTTGCTGGTCGCGGCTCCCGCCATGGCATTCAATGCCGAGGAGGGTCTGGCCAAGTTTGCCAATGAGATGGGCTTCGTGAGCTTCTTCACCGAGGACGGGTTTGGTAACCTCGTGATGATTGCCATAGGTTGCTTCCTGCTCTACCTGGCCATCAAGAAGGGGTATGAACCCCTGCTGCTCCTGCCCATAGCCTTCGGCATGATTCTCACCAACCTGCCGGGCGCCGGACTTTTCGACACGGAGATGTGGAACAACGAGTTCCTCAATCCCGACAGCCCGCACTACCACAGCTATGGCCATATCATGGCACATGGCGGCCTGTTGGACATCCTCTACATTGGCGTGAAGGCGGGAATCTATCCTTGCCTCATATTCTTGGGCGTAGGTGCCATGACCGACTTCGGACCGCTGATTGCCAACCCAAAGAGCCTCCTGTTGGGCGCTGCCGCACAGATAGGCATCTTTGCCACGTTCATAGTCACACAGTCCGACTTTTCCGTCTTTGGCATCACCCCGTTCGGCTTCACCATGGAGCAGGCCGCTTCCATAGGTATCATCGGTGGTGCCGATGGTCCTACGGCCATCTTCCTAACGTCCAAGCTGGCTCCCGAGTTGCTTGGCCCCATTGCCGTGGCCGCATACAGCTACATGGCCTTGGTTCCGGTCATCCAGCCTCCCATCATGCGTGCCCTTACCACCAAGAAGGAGCGTCTCATACACATGTCGCAGCTGCGCACCGTCAGCAAGAAGGAGAAGATCATCTTCCCCATCGTCGTGACGGTCATCGTCAGCTTGGTAGTGCCCAGTTCTGCCACGCTCATCGGTTGCCTCATGCTGGGCAACCTGATGAAGGAGAGCGGAATGGTGGACCGCCTGAGCAAGACGGCGCAGAACGAGTTGAACAACATCGTGGTCATCTTCCTTGGTATCACCGTAGGTGCCACGGCTTCGGCCTCTTCGTTCCTCAACGTACAGACTATCGGCATCCTCTGTGTGGGCATCGTGGCCTTTGGTGTTGGTACGGCCTGTGGCGTCCTGATGGCCAAGCTGATGAACGTCTTCCTCAAGGAGAAAATCAATCCGCTCATCGGTTCTGCCGGTGTCAGCGCCGTTCCCATGGCTGCCCGTGTATCACAGCAGGAAGGCCAAAGGGAGGACCGCCGCAACTTCCTGCTCATGCACGCCATGGGTCC